>JBGSJY010000621.1:0-6603 GCA_041741515.1 Pirellulales bacterium
CCGATGGAGACGCCCCCCTTCACGCCGCCGCCGGCCATCCACATGGTGAAGCCGTAGCTGTTGTGGTCGCGGCCGGTCCCTTTGGCGTACTCTGCGGTCGGTTGGCGGCCGAACTCGCCACCCCAGATCACCAGCGTCTCGTCCAGCAGACCGCGTTGCTTGAGGTCGCGCAGCAGGCCGGCGATGGGCTTGTCGGTCTCCGCGGCGTGCAGGTTGTGATTGTGCTCGAGGTCGCCGTGGGCGTCCCAATTGGCGTCGAGGTGGGCGCCGCCGGAGTAGAGCTGGATGAACCGCACGCCGCGCTCCACCAGCCGGCGGGCGATCAGGCACTGCGAGCCGAAGTGGTGCGTGGGCTTCTTGCCGACTCCGTACATGTCGAGCGTCGCCTGGGATTCCTGCGACAGCTCCACCGCCTCAGGGGCGGAGACTTGCATCTGGTACGCCAGCTCGTAGCTACGAACCCGCGCGGCCAGCTCCGAGTTATCGGCCCGCTCGGCCAAGTGGCGGGCGTTCACCCGGTCGAGCGTATCGAGCAGGTCGCGCTGCTGCGTGCGGGTGACGCCGTCGGGGCGCGTTAGGTCGAGGATGGGCGAGCCCTCGTGCTTGAACGTGGTCCCTTGGAACGTTGCGGGCATGTAGCCGCTGGACCAGTTCTTGGCGCCAGAAATGGGCCCCCCCGACGGGTCGAGCATCACCACGTAGCCCGGCAGGTTGCGGTTGGGGCTCCCCAGGCCGTAGTTCACCCACGAGCCCATTGAGGGGCTCCCCGAGGTGAGCTTGCCCGAGTTCATCATCAGCATCGCCGAGCCGTGGATCGGCGAGTCGGCGGTCATCGAATGCAAGAACGCGATGTCGTCGACACACCCGCCGACGTGCGGGAACAGGTCGCTCACGTACTTGCCGCACTCGCCGTACTGGCGGAACTTCCAGCGCGGCTCGATGATCCGGCCGACGTTCTTCTTGCCGCCGCGGCCGAACGTGTCGACCTTAATGGACTTCTGGTCCATGCCGACCATGCCCGGCTTGTAATCGAACGTGTCGATGTGGCTGGGGCCGCCGTACATGAATAGGAAAATGACGCTCTTCGCCTTGCCCGGAAGCTGGGTCGGCTTGGCCGCCAGCGGGTTGGCGGGCGTCTGCGATGCCAGCGCGCTGTTGGCGAAGAACCCATCGGCGCCCAGCATGCCGGCCAGCGCCGCTGCGCCAAACCCACCCCCGCTCTCCCAGAGGAACTCTCGCCGCGTACGGCCGCAGAAGTCTTGCTTGCTCATGCTGTTCTGTATCCGTGAGGCCAAACGCCGCTAGGAGTACCCTCCCCCTCAGGGAGAGGGAGTAATTGTCAATCCAAGTAAACAAACTCGTTCAGGTTCAGCACCAACAGACAGAACTGGTCAAACGCCGCATCGGGCGACAGCCCGTGCCGTTGCTGGCTGGTGGCGATCAGTTCGAGGCCGTCGGCCACGGTCTCCTCATCAGCCGGTCGGCCGAGAGCTAATTCAATGGCATGCATTACCTGCCCGCGTGTGTCGCTGCTCGCTTCGCGGCGCACGCGCTGGGCGAACAACCCCGCTTGCTGCTGCATAAAGCCGCTGTGCAGCAGGTTCAGCGCCTGCGCCGGCTGCGTGGTGACATAGCGGGCCTCGCAACTTGTGTCGGTCTCCGGGAAGTCGAACGCAGCCAGCTCCGGCGGGATCAGGCTCCGCTTGATATGGATGTAGACGCTGCGCCGCTTCGCGGCCTTAGCGGCTTCGTCCGAGGTGTCCCAGCCGGCGCCGGGGACGCTCTGCGTTGCGAGCACCTCCTGCGACAACTTAGGGAAGACACTTGGACCGTAGACGTTGCGTAGCAGTTGCCCGCTCACCGCGAGCGCCGAGTCGCGCACCTCTTCGGCCGTCAGACGCCGCAGGTCGAAACGCCTGAAGAGGTCGTTCGCCGGATCGACTGTCAGCGCGTCGGCATTCGGCGCCGAGCTCATGCGGTACGCGCTCGACATTACGATCAGCTTGTGCAGCGGCTTCAGGCGCCACTCGTGCTCCACCAGCCAGCCGGCGAGCCAATCGAGTAGCTCGGGGTGTGTCGGTGGCGTGCCGAGCTGGCCGAAGTTGCTCGCGCTGCGGACGATGCCCCGCCCAAAGTGGTGCTGCCAAACGCGATTGGCGATCACGCGGCCAGTGAGCCGGTTGTCGGGGGACGCGATCCAGTTGGCCAAGACGCGCCGCCGCCCCGCCGAACGGGCGCCCTCGGGGACGGGCGTAATCGTCGGCTGCTCATCCTCGAACAGCTCCGGGAACCGCGGGCCGACCTCGTCGCCAAGGACGTGCGGATTGCCTCGGAGGTGAACGTGCGTCGGCGCCGGGTGGGGATCACAGGTCGCCAGCGCCAGCGCCTGATTCGGCGGCGGCAACGCGGCGAGCTCTCCCTCAACGCCGACCAGTTGCCGCTTGAGGTCCTCGTAGAGCTCGCGCTCGGCCTCGGTCTGGTGATCGGCCAGCTTCGCTGCCAGCACGACCTCACGCTCTTCGGTCTCGGTGCGACGCTGCTCTTCCCCCGGCATCCGCGCGATGGCCGCTTGCTCAAGCGTTGTGCGTTCCTTCGTCAGCGCCCGCCGTTTGCGGCTTAGCCGGCGGCGCTGTTGCTTCACGTCCTTCCCCGACAAGTCCCACTGGCTGTTAGTGGACTGGTCGGAGCGGGCGCCGTACGGCGTCACGTCGCCGAAAAATGCGACCATGCCGTAGTAGTCTTTCTCGGGGATCGGGTCGATCTTGTGGTCGTGGCACCGCGCGCAACCGACCGTGAGGCCCAGGAACGCTTGGCCGGTGGTGCTGACGACATTGTCGATCTCGTCCGCGACGGCCTGCTCGGGATCGGCGGGCTCGTCGTCCCAGATGCCCAGGCGGTAGTAACCCGTGGCGATGATCGAATCGTGGGACACCGTCTCCAATTCATCGCCCGCGATCTGCTCGCGCACGAACTGGTCGTACGGCTTGTCCTCGTTGAGCGAGCGGATGACGTAGTCGCGGTACTTCCAGACATTGGGCTTGGCGCCGTCACGCTCGAAACTGTTGGTCTCGCCGTAGCGGACTACGTCGAGCCAGTGCCGCGCCCACTTCTCGCCATGGTGCGGCGAAGCGAGCAGCGTATCGACCAGGCGCTCGTACGCATCGGGGCTCTCGTCGCGGGCGAAGGCATCGACCTCGGCGGGCGTCGGTGGCAAGCCGATCAGGTCGTAATACAGGCGCCGCGCCAGGGTGCGGCGATCCGCCTCGGGCGCGGGGGCAATTCCTTTCGCTTCGAGCTTGGCGAGGACGAAGCTGTCGATTTCGTTGCGGGCCCATTCGGCATTCTCGACCGCCGGCGGATCGACCTTCTTCAGCTTCTCGAAGGCCCAGTGCTTCTCGTAATCGGCGCCCGAAGCAATCCACGCGCGGAGCGTAGCAACCTCTTCGGGCTTCAGCGCGGGGCCCTCGGGGGGCATGCGCTCGTAGTCCTCTTCCGAAGTGACACGACGCAGCAGCTCGCTCTGGTCGGGGTCGCTGGGAACGACCGCGAAGAGGCCCGAATCGGACTCCGCGGTCGCGCCCTTACGCGAATTGAGCGCGACGCCGCTTTCGGCCGTGTCGGGGCCGTGGCAGGAGAAGCAGCGCTTGGTGAGGATTGGCGCGACGTCGCGCTGGAAGCTGACGGCCGGCTCCGCGGCTTGGACGCCGCCACCCGCCAGGGCCAGCAGACCCATCGCGCTCATTGCGGCCAGCGAGAAAAGGGATTTCATGCCGAAAAATCGAAAGAAAAGTGGCTTAGCTATCGCATTAGTATGGGCGTTTGGAGGCTCATTCTGAACGAATAAATCAGGCAAACTCGCGGGTTTTCCAAATCGGGACGCCCTTTTTCATCGCTGAAATGAAGTCCTCGGCGGCCTCGATCGCCTCCGCCCGATGGAGGGCCCCGATCGACAGCCGAAACGACGTTTCCCCCACCGCAACCCGGCCCGTGCTGTGCTCGACAGCGATTGTGAGCAGGCCGTGCGTCATCATCGTCGCTTGGGCAAGCCGGCGAAGCTCGCCGGTCGTCATGGGCTCGTACGCTTCGTAAACGAGCGCGGCGAGCGGGCGATCGTCCTCGTAAGGCCGCACGATCCCCTCGAACACGATCCAGGCGCCGGCATTCGCAGGCGGCTCTGTCGTGGAAGGGCCGAGCGGCCCCTCGACAATCGTAACGCTGATGCGTTCGTTCATCCGCCCGACACCATGCCGATGAGCGCGACTTCGTCGCCTGGCTGAACTATCTGGTCGTGGGCGGCAAACTCATGATTGATGGCCAAGCGGCTTGACGTGAGCGAACCGGTGAGCGCCGGCGCGGCCTCTTGTAACGCAGTGAGGATGTCGGTCGCCGTTGGCGAATCGGTAGCGACATCGACTTCAATGCTGCGCGTGCCGGCGAGCGTTGCCTGAGGGCCAAAGAGGAGGACGGAGACACGCATTCACCGATACCAAACTGCAGGAGGCGTCAATCATTCAACTGTGACAGGGATCTCCAGACCCCGATGACGCGCACGATGCCGGATCCGGCCAAGAGACCGTAATCGGCGTCGGGAGACGCCTCCCACAGGTCCCTTTTCCAGATCCTATCGTACTCACCCACCAATCGCCGACATCGTCCGCGTTGGCTGCACGAAGTGGTCGGTGTTGATCTCGTGCCCGGGGCCTTTGTCGTGGATCGCTTGGCGGATCAGCGCTTCGATCCGGTCATTCCCTGCGCCGCCGCGGAGCGGCTCGCGGAGATCGACCTCGTCAAGGCTGAACAAGCAGTTGCGCAGTTTACCGTCGGCAGTAAGCCTGAATCGGTCACACGCCGCACAGAACGGCTGGCTCACCGTCGGGATGAACCCGATTCGGCCCACGCCGTCGGCGAACGTGTATTCGGTCGCGGGGCTGCTCGTGGGCTGCGAAACGGGGACCAGCGGCTGGATCGCTTCTTCCAAGGCGCGACGGATATCGGCAGCGAACAGCACGCGGCCGCGTTCCCACGCGCTGGACGCATCGAGCGGCATGTACTCGATGAAGCGGACCTCGAGGCCCGTGTCACGCGCGAAATGGCCGAACGGAACGACCTCGCTCTCGGTCACGCCGCGCAGCGAGACGACGTTCACTTTGATCGGATCGAAGCCGACGCGCCGCGCGGCGGCGATGCCGGCGACAACTCGTTGGTAATCGTCACGTCGGGTGAGTTCCTTGAAGACTGTTGGATCGAGGGCGTCGAGGCTGATGTTAACTCTTTGCAGTCCCGCCTCTCGTAAGGATAGCGCGTGCTCTTCGAGCAGCACCGCGTTGGTCGATAGCGCGAGGTCTTCGACGCCCGGCAAGCGCGCCAGCATCGCGACGAGCGTCTGGAGGCCTTTACGGACCAGCGGCTCGCCGCCGGTAAGTCGAACTTGCGTGACGCCCACGGACGACGCGATGCGCACAACTCGCTCGATCTCCTCGAAGGTCAGCAACTCGTCGCGCGGCGCGACAGGCACGCCCTCAGCAGGCATACAGTAGCGGCATCGCAGGTTGCAGCGATCGGTGACGCTCACACGGAGTTTCGTGTGGCGGCGGCCGAAGCGGTCGATGAGTGGCAGAGCGTTCGTCAAAAGTCGTGGCCCGGCGGTTGGTCGGCGCCCCCAATTCAGACGCCCTACGGTTAAGCTGAGCCTACCACCCCCGCCCGACCGGAGCGAGAGATGCCGCCGATACCCGTGTACGTCCTCGTTGGCGGCGCCAGCCGCCGCTTCGGCGCCGACAAAGCGACGACGCTCGTCGATGGCGAGCCCTGGGCTTTGCACGTCGCTCGGCGGCTGGCGGCGCCGGGCGAAGAGATCGTGCTGGTAGGCCCTCCCTCGAGCGATGTTTTCGACCCCTATCGCCGAATCGACGACTGTCCCGGCGTTGAGGGACCCGTAGCGGGCGTCCTAGCCGCCTTGAAGGACCGCCAAGAAAAGCACGGCGACGGCCTCCTGGTGCTCGCGTCCTGTGACCTGGTGCGTCCTGAGAGCGCGTGGCTCGAACCGCTCGTGGCGTCTTTTGACGAGGGTATCGATGTCGCCGCTTACCGGGCGATGGATCGATGGCAGCCGTTCCCATGCGTCGCGCACACCCGG
This sequence comes from Pirellulales bacterium, assembly GCA_041741515.1. Lineage (GTDB taxonomy): Bacteria > Planctomycetota > Planctomycetia > Pirellulales > Lacipirellulaceae > Botrimarina. Next base: position 6,137 of record JBGSJY010000621.1, read on the forward strand.
TGGCTCGCGTCGCTAAGCGAGCAAGCCGCGGGGGGGGTGCGGTCGCTGCAGGCGACGCTCGACGCTTCCAACGCGGCGGCAGTAGCGTGGAACGGCGCTGCGGAGGGGCCACCGCAAGCGAACGGTCCCGCTGAACTACAAGCCCAACTGATGTGCGAGCTGGGAGACGTCAGTCCCCGGAGGGCGCCGGGTACGCGCTTCAACTCCGGGGAATGACGTCTCCCGGTTCGCATGACGCGGCTCCGCGCTACTCCTTCGCCACGTGATCGGCGCGCCACTCGCTCGCCTTCTTGAGGTCATCGAGAAGGGCCTCGGCGACCAGTGCCCGACGCTGGGCTTCGGCGAGTTTGGCCTGCTGCGCGGCGGCCTCGGCTTCGCGATCGGCGAGCGACCGCTTGGACTCGGCCTGCTTTGCGCGGCTGTCGCGGATCTGCTGCTTGACCGCTTCAAGCTGCGCCTGCAGCGCT
>JBGSJY010000622.1:0-4606 GCA_041741515.1 Pirellulales bacterium
CACGGCCGCCGCGTCCGATGAAGCTACGTTATCTGAAGCCAGCAGCGCGTCTTCGATGAGCAGCGATTACGTTTTCTTCGCCTCAGCGGACAACCCCGACTTCTTGAGCTTCGTGCTGCCGGACCTTGACCCATCGATCCATTACACAGTTTTTTTGCGGGAGCAACGCTTCGAGTCGCAGGGGGACAAGCTGTCGATTTTTCCGCAGTCGCCCCCAACGGGGTCTCCGCCTTCTTGGTGCGGGGATTGACCGGGAACACGGCGGCCGAATTCCCACACGTCTTCGGGCTGACCTTTAACGGTGCCGGTGTCGCCCACTTCGCCAGCGCTCGCGTCGTACCGGAACCAGGCTCCGTCAGTATACTTCTCGTTTCGACAACGCTTCTGGTGTGGCGTAGCGCGACGCAGAGACGGAAGGAGGCTCCTCAATATGTTGTTTCACATTGAGGTATTTGGCTTTCGGCGTGATCCTGCACTAGCAAGTGATTCGACGGTGCTTTGACCCTCTTGCACTACTGGGGGGCTTTCAACGCACTCCATGCTGTCACCGACTTCTTCACTTCATCAACTTCTTGACCCCCGGGCTCCCCAACTCCTCCAGCACCGCCGGCAGATCGGCGCCGATCGGGCCCAGCTTGCCGCGCCCTTCGCGCAGGCGTTCGGTGACGGCGCGGGCGACCGACTCGTCCTCGGTGTCCCAGACCTTCGATCGCAGGTCGGCGGGGATCGGTTCCAATGAGCGGACGACGCGGAACCCAACTCCCGTCGCCGGGAAGTCGGTGAACCACCAGGGGCTCATCGGCAGATTCGGGTCGGACGCCTTCCAGTCGGAGTCCTCCGAGACAAGCCGGGCTGTGAGCGTCACCTGGTCGGCTTCGGCGTCGTAGAAGCCGCCCTTGGCGATGCGGCCATCCTCATTCCGTGGCCATGCGACTGCTTCGGCCCAGCTAACGCGTTTATCCGCCAGCTCGGGGCGGCCCTCGGCGTAAGCGGCGTCGAGCACCAGCTCGGCGGCGTTCCCCAGCACGTCGTAGAGGCCCCAGGCGTTAGGGGCTTTCTCGCCGACGGGGTGGGCGACGTAGTCGGCGTTGTCGGTGTACCAGGCCACGGAGTCGAGCTCGGCGGGCTCGGCGGGCTCGGCGTAATTGTCGGCGGCCGCGGCGCGGAACCACTCGGCCTCGCTCGGCAGGCGGTACTCGCGTCCCACCAAGGCGCTGAGCCACTTGGTGTACTGCCGGGCGGCGAACGGCGTCATCGTCACGGCGGGCAGTTCTGGTTCTTCGCCCGACTCGTAGGTGCTTGACGGGTCGTAAAGCGCGGTCGGAGCGGTGACGGCATCGACTTCAATGGTCGCGGCGTCCACCGCGCGCTTCATTGACAGCTTCGTGGCAAGGTGAGGCGCCTCTCGAAGTGCTGCGGCCGTATCGCCTCCGGCGCCGAGGGTCGCCAATTGCTGGAGCTGCGCGTAAGCCTCGTTGAGGTCCATGTAAGGTTGGTACTCGGCCCACGTGACCTCGGTTTTGCCGATCCAGTACGGTGGTAGTTGGACTTCGACGAAGGCCGCCTCTTCCCCCTCGGCGCCGACCTCCTGCCGAACGACGCCGCCGGAGACGGGAATCATTTCGAAGGTGGCGTCGGTCCCGGGGATAGTCTCGGTGTAGGGGACCATCCAACCGCGGTCGGTTTCGACGGCGCGGATTCCTTCGGCGGGCGGCTCGGCTACGAGGCCCTGCTCGGCCCTCCCTTCTCCGCTCACGGCGACGGCAACAACTAGGCAGAGGGTCCAGCGGAAGAGGTGCGGCATCCGTTTCGGGAGGGATGAGAGTTGGCGATCTTAAAAGAAGGCGTCCGACCGATTATGCTTGCCTAACTCGGCGGGGGAAACAGCCCGCCGCCGCCAGCAACTGGGCGACCCGCTCCATCGGCAGGCCAACGACGTTGGACTCGCTCCCCGATTCGACGTGGACGAAGCCCAGCCCGTCCTGATAGCCGAAGCCCCCTGCCTTCCCCTCCCAGGCGCCGGAGTCCGCATAGGATTCAATCCAGTCCGGCGTCAGCGTGTCCATCCGTAGTGTGGTGACAACCGCTTCGGTCGCCAATCGCTCGGCGCCCAGGTCGGCGAGCCGGGCGAGCGCGATCCCCGTGTAGACGCGGTGGCGACGGCCGCTGAGGGCAGCCATCATGGCGGCGGCGTGGTCGGAGTCGGTTGGCTTGCCGAGGATTTGCCCGCCGCACTCGGCCACCGTGTCCGCCGCCAGCACCAGGAGGGGCCGACCCTCTGCGCCGATCCGGGTCACCACATCATCGAGCTTGCGAGTCGCAAGATCGATGACCAGCTCTGCTGGCCCGCAGCCCGAGCAAAGCCCTGCCTGCTCCACACCCTCCCGCGGCGCCAAAACGCGGAAGTCATACCCCGCCTCGGCCAGCAGATCCTTGCGACGAGGTGAACCACTGGCAAGTAGGAGCTGCGGCTGCGACATTGGGGATTCTGCCTGAAGAGGTCTCGCCCGCGAATGACGCGAATAGGGGCGAACGACTCGTTTGTATTCGCGCCTATTCGCGTCATTCGCGGGCAGTCGTTTAGAAGCAAGTAAGTCAGTGCCTTCCGAATCTCTCACAATTCTCTACGAGGATAACCACCTCCTCGCGGTCGCCAAACCGGCCGGCGCGCCAACGCAGGGGGCGGCGGTGGGTGTTACGTCGGTGCTCGACATGGCAAAGGCGTACGTCGCCGCCAAGTACGACAAGCCGGGCAACGTCTATCTCGGCGTCGTCAGCCGGCTCGACGCCCCCGTGACGGGCCTGCTGCTTTTTGCCCGGACATCCAAGGCCGCCAGCCGGCTCAGCGAGGCGTTCCGCACGCGGAGTGTCGAAAAGCTCTACCTCGCCACGGTCGAGGGCGAGCCCCCCCCCTGCCCCGGCACGCTTGTCCACCACTTGGTGAAGGACGAGCGTAGCCAGCGGATGGTCGCCACCTACGCCGACGCCACCGACGCCCAACGGGCCGAACTGTCCTACGAGGTCCTGCTGTGCCGCGGCGGTCGCAGCTTGGTGGCCGTCCGACTGATGACCGGTCGGAAACACCAGATCCGGGTCCAACTCGCCAAAATCGGCTGCCCCATTCTCGGAGACAGGAAATACGGCCTCGTAGACTGCAAATACGGCGCAAACGAACCCTACGAGCCGGGGATCGCCCTCCACTCCTGGCGGCTGGGAATCGAGCACCCGGTACGCCGCGAACCGCTAGAACTGGAGTGTCCGACCGCTCCCCGCTGGGGCCGCTGGTCGCCAGGTGAACTCGCCGCAGCCGTTGCAGGACTTTGATTGCCACGACGGCCGTACGGTCCATACTCAAGAGGACGCCCCCCTCGCCCGCTAGCATCACGCCGCCGTTTGTCCCTGCTCCCGAACCCAACGACGTCGACTCAGCTCACGCCGCTGGCAGCGACTATCTCCGCTAGCGGATTGGTGGACGGCCTTGCGCTCCACCGGGCGGTGAGCCACGTCGTGTCACAGCAGCCAACGTCGGTCGAGGACCACGACCGCCGCCTCGGCGAGCGGCTGATTGAGACCGGGGTCCTCAACTCTTGGCAAGTGGCCCAGCTCCGGAGGGGACGCACGAAGTTCACGCTCGGGCCTTATCAGATCATCGACTCAATTGCCCGCGGCGGGATGGGGCACGTGTTCAAAGCGAGGCACGAACTCCTTGGTCGCGTCGAGGCGGTGAAGGTGCTTCCCCGCTTCAAAAGCACGCCCGACGCGATCGCGAGTTTCCGGCACGAGATCCGCTCGCAGGCGTCGCTCGATCATCCCAACCTCGTCAGGGTGTCGTACGCCGACCGGGAGGGAGAACTTTACTACCTTGTTACGGAATACGTGCCGGGCATCGATCTGCGACGGCTGATTCGCCGGAGCGGCCCCTTGCCCCAATCGATCGCCGCATGGGTCGTGTCGCAGGCGGCCACGGCGATCGACCACGCCCACCGCCGCGGTTTGGTGCATCGCGACGTGAAGCCGGGAAACGTGCTGCTGACCCCCAGCGGGGGCGTGAAGGTCACCGACCTGGGGCTCGCCTGGTCGCTCGATGGAATTGTCGCCAGCGGCGAAGTTTATGCCGAGGGGAAGATCGCCGGCACCAGCGACTACCTGGCGCCAGAGGCGATCCGCTATCCCGATGTGATCCGTCCGGAGGCCGACCTGTACGGCCTTGGTTGTACGCTTTACTACGCGGTGACGGGCAAAGTACCGTTCCCTGGCGGCACCCATGCCGACAAGCTCCGCCGCCGGCTACGCGACGAGCCAACCGAGCCACAACTGCTCAATCCGTCGCTGTCACCAGCCATGGTGTCGATCATCCGCCGCGCGATGGCGCGGCAGCCCGAGCACCGTCCCGAGTCGGCGGGGGCGATGGCGAAGGAACTGTTGTCGCTGGCCGATGCGACCGCCCGCGACCAACTCGCCGTCATCGTCACCGAGACGGTCGCCCGACGCCACCACGTCGACGATTCTTCGGTCCGCTGGTCCAGCGGCGAGGCCGAAGAGCTGCCGGAGACCGTCGGGCTGCCGTTGCACGAGATCGCGCCGCCAGGCGCTGTCGAAGCGGCCG
>JBGSJY010000623.1:0-3871 GCA_041741515.1 Pirellulales bacterium
CGCGGCCGAGCTGGGCGCGGTGCACCGCGAGCTGGTGGCGGTGGGCTCGACCTGAGGCGTAGGGTCCGCTGGGCGGACCGTGGCGAGCGGTCGGAAGCGGGTAGCCCCGGTTCTTGAACCGGGGTGGCGAAGCCACAAGAAGCCCCACCGGGCTTGTTGAACCTCTTGACGCGCACGCTCTTAAGGGGGCTTCTTGTCGCCTGCGGCGACCCAGGTTCGAGAACCTGGGCCACCCATCGTCGCGTAGGGTCCGCTGTGCGGACCGTGGCGAGCGGTCGGAAGCCGCAGTCCAGCGCCGAGTCCAACTCACGGTCCGCACAGCGGACCCTACAAAAAGAGCCGCCCCGGCGCTGCGCCGGGGCGGCTCTTGTCATTCCTTGAGGTTGCTCTGCAACTAGCTGCGACGCGACGCGAGGCCGGCCAGGGCGATCATCGCCAACAGCGCGGCGGTGGGCTCGGGGATCGAAGCCGCGTTTGCCGGCAGCGAGTCGCCGTAGTTGGCGGCCCAGAGGTCGTAGCCCGCTTGGCTGCTGTCCGGCGAACCGCCGTCACGCCAAACGGTGTAGTCCGCGGCGTCAACGACGTTGTCGTTGTTGTAGTCGCCGTCGAGTCCGGGGGCGACGACGCCGTCTTCGATGGTCAAATTCTTGAAGAGGAACGCCTCGCTGCCGCCGTTCGTGACGCTCTCAAAGCGAATCATCAACGAATTTGCGGCTGTCTCGCCGATCGCTTTGTTTACTGTTTTAAAGGTGTTATCAAGAGTTACCCCTTCCAGTGACATCGGATCCGGGAATGCATACACCATCCCAGACTCCATCGTGTAGAGAATGTCTTCCAGTCCCTGATCGATAAAATCCTGCTGCGACTGGTTTGGCGCCGTTAAATCAAGCTGCCCTTGGTTGGAAGGAAACGGAAGCACCGTCTCGGGAATCGTAACGAAGTTGCCTTCCGGTCGGGGTGTCGCGATGTATTCCGATGTAAACAGTGGCAAGAACGTGGCGCCGCCGTCTAAGGAGTAAGTGAAATCAAACTTATCGGGATTGGTCGGATCCGTCTTCGACTCGAAATCGCCCATCGCAGCCGCATCGACGCTAATCCCTAGCCCTCCCGAACGGCCGCTGATATCGAAGGTCCAGGTCGCCGAGAAGGTGGCTAAAGCGGGATCGGTGTTACTCGTCTCGCCGTTCATCGTGTCCGTCGATCCGAAAACCGTACCGAAATCCGTCGAGTAGATGATACCCGTCGGGTCTTGCCGTCCCTGTGCTTCCTCCGCAAGGCTGTCATCTAAGAATTGGAAGGCAACCGGCGTGCGGAAAACACCTGAGTCGAATTGACTGCCGCCGTCGCGGCCCGTGTATCCGAACGAATCACCCGCACTGCCGAAGTTGATGAAAAATCCACTACTCGATATCAGGCCTTCGTTACCAGCAGGAGTGCCGATCTGAAAATTGGTGACGCCCAGCTCGCCGGTCAGGCCACTGAATTCAGGAGTAACTGCCTTGCCCACGACAGCGGCGATCGAGCGACCACAAGGGAGCAGACAGCAGAGCGACGCGACTGAAAACGCCGCTGCACGAACAAAGTTGACCATCAGGGAGGTTCCGTTTAGGTGTGTACTCGAGGCGGGCGTGAGTGGGTCGCTTCGCCAGAATCTCTTCCGACGGGCGGTCACACGATGACTCCTCGCGGCAAATAGAGGCACGCAGCAAGGAGTAGGAGGGAGCGGCAGGTAGGGGTTCTCCTGTGAACGACTTTCAGCACTGAAGTATTTGCACAGCGCCGAATTTTCGTCAATCAACCATCGACCACGTTCCATGTCGAATGGGACAGTCGACAAGGAACGGTGCTGGTACGATGAGTGCGGAGACGGTTTTTCGAACTCTGCCGATTGTATCCGCTGCCACCGGTCGGTCAAGCAAACGGGTCTCGGCGATGGATTTTTTGCAGAAACAGCGGGTTTTTCCACAATTCGGCCCAGAGACGCCGCTCGCACAGTCCGAGTAGCTGACGTTGATCGTAGGCACGTCCAAAAGCTCGCGACAGTTTTGGTAGCTAAGTACGATGTCGGTTCCCCGTTTGCCAATCAATGCTGCTACGTCTCAATGAGTCACTCCCTTCGCCACGGCTTGCGAGTAATCCGTTCCCTCGCGTTGGGCGGAGTAGTACTGGCATCCCTGCCAGCGGAAGCGCAACTTCGCATTGTCAACTACAACACCGCCGAAGATGCTCGCGCCGAATTGACAACCATCTTCACCGCAATTGGTGAGGAGAATCGTGGCGGAATCGCCAAACCTATCGACATACTTTCCTTGCAAGAGCAGGAGTCGCTTTTTACGACGACCGATTCGATACTTGCACAGCTCAATTCGATCTACGGCGGAGCTTATTTGCGCGGCAATACCAGCGCCGGATCAACCGGCGCCGGTCGAGTCGCTGTGATCTACAATAGTGCGTCAGTTGAACTGATCGCAGAGGTCAAGGTGAGTGCGACCAGTCCTTCTGGCGGCGCGCGGCAGACCATGCGCTACCAGTTCCGCCCCCTCGGCTACGACGAGTCGGCCGACTTCTACGTCTACAGCAGCCACTACAAGGCCAGCAACACCGCGGCAGACGCGGACCGGCGCAACGGAGAAGCGACGCAGGTCCGCGCCAACGCCGACGCGCTCGGCGATGGCGCCAGCCTCATCTACACCGGCGACCTCAACCTCTACAGCAGCACCGAGCCGGCCTACCAGACGCTGCTCTCCGCCGGGCCGGGCCAAGCGATCGACCCGCTCAATCCCAACAACGTCACGCAGAACTGGGACAACAACAGCTCATTCGCGTCGTTCCATACGCAGAGCCCCTGCACGTCTTCGACCGGCAACTGCGGCGTCGGCGGCGGTATGGACAGCCGCTTTGATTTCCAGCTTTCCACCGCGGAGGTCCAAGACGGCGAGGGCTTCGACCTCATCCCGGGCAGCTACCACCCGTTCGGCAACAACGGCTCGACCCTCAACCAGGCGGTCAATAGCGGCAGCAACACGGTCACCTTCCCCGGCGTCACCTCGTTCACCAGGTCGCAGGTACTGGGCGCCCTCGTTTCGGCGACCGACCACCTGCCGGTGGTTGCCGACTACCAGTTGCCCGCGGTGCTCGACGCGATCGTCGATATGATCCCCACCGCGCTCGATCTCGGGCAGGTCTTCGCGCTGGGTGTGACGGTGTTCAATGCGGCCGACGTCGTCGCCGCGATCGGCGCCGACGAGCTCGACTACACGCTCACGGCGACGGGCGCCCTGTCCGGCCTTTTCAATGGCGTCGACGCGGCGCTCGGCGGCGGGAATCTCCACAACGTCGCCTTCGACACCTCGACGCCCGGGCTCAAGTCGGGGCAGATCGTTATCTCGACCACCAGCCAGTCGGCCGCCAACGCGCTGATGACGATCCCTGTTAGCTACGAAGTCCTCGCGCCCAGCCTCCCTGGCGACTATAACGGCGACAACGTCGTGGACGCGGCCGATTACACCGTCTGGCGGGACGGCGGCGCGCCCGACAGCGGCATCGGCGGCTACAACCTCTGGGCCGGCAACTATGGGGCGTCCAGCACGGCCCTATCGGTCCCCGAGCCCGGCGCGATCTTGCTGAGCCTCATCGGCATCGGCCTTGTCGCCGGCCGGAAATCTCGCGGCTAACAGCCGGTCGCTTCGGCGGCTAGAATCGGCCCTTATGGCCGACTCCCCCCCCAGCCTCCCCCTCGCCGACGGCGCCGTCACCCTCGACGCTGACCGCCGGCGACGTTGTGGGTATCCCGAGGTCGTCTACGGAGAGGGCAAGCCCCCCGAGGCGATCGCCGCCGTCTTCGCCGCCCTGCTCGCACGCGGCGAGCCCG
>JBGSJY010000624.1:0-11165 GCA_041741515.1 Pirellulales bacterium
GGCCTCGTCGCCGGGGGGCGGCTGCTCGTGCCCCGGGGGCAGCGGTTCGGCCGAGGGGGGGCCGAAATCGGTCGGATTCGGCGTAATCAGTAGCGAAGTGTCTTTGTCCGCCGGCGGCGACGGCTCGGTTTCTCGGGCGCTGGCGGACGCAGGTTTCGTCGGCGCCGCGGCGAGCTCGCGCTTCAGCTCGGCGATCTCGCAGCGGTAGCCGCTGATGATCGACTGGTACTCCTCGACGTAATCCTCGAGGCGGTAGATCTCATCCTCTTGCAGTCGCAGCTCACGCTGGTAGAGGTCGGCCTGCACCTGGCGGCCGTTGCGGCAGCCGGGGAGGAGCAAGCAGCAGGCGGCGGCCGCTAGGCAGACGAAGCGCCTGCTAGCAACGGTCCGCGCAGTGATAGCCCGCAAGATTTTCATGCGAGCGGTAATTAGAAGACACGGCGACCTGCGTCAACGGCGACGCCAGTGAGCGCGGTGTCAACAAAGAAGAGAGCCGGGAGACGTCCGTCCCCGGAGTGAACCCTGTACCGGCTTCACTCCGGGGACGGACGTCTCCCGGCTCGTGGACATTCGTCGCACGCCGCTACGCGTGCATGCTCTCGATGATCTTGTCGACGAGGTGGTACTCCAGAGCCTCGTCCGCCGACATAAAGTAGTCGCGGTCAGTGTCTTTCTGGAGCTGCTCAAGCGTCTTGCCGGTGTGCTTGGCGAGGATGTTATTGAGCTTGTCCTTGGTCTTCTTGTACTCGGTCGCGTGGATGAGGATGTCTTCGGCCGTGCCTTCCATGCCCGCGAGCGGCTGGTGGATCATCACACGGCTATTGGGGAGGGCGTGCCGCTTGCCAGCGGCGCCAGCGGCGAGCAGCACGGCGCCCATGCTGGCGCACTGGCCGAGGCAGTAGGTGGCCACGTCGCAGGTGACAAACTGCATCGTGTCGTAGATCGCCATGCCGGCCGTGACGCTGCCGCCGGGCGAGTTGATGTAGAGGTGGATGTCGCTCTTGGCGTCGTCCGACTGCAAGAACAGCATTTGGGCGACGACGTTGTTCGCCACCTCGTCGTTGATGCCCGAGCCGAGGATGATGATCCGGTCGACCAACAGTCGACTGTAGATGTCCATCGCCCGCTCTTCGCGGCCGCTCTTCTCGATGACGTAGGGAATGAGGGGCATGGGTCGTCCGTGGTAAACTGAGTCGGCGTCTACGCAGGCCGACGGAATGGTTCAAAAAGTGGAAAGGCGAATTCGGAAAGGCCAGAGGTAGGGTTCCACTTTCCCCTTACGCCTTCCCCCTTTCAGATCACTCGTTGTCGTCGTCTTCGCTGCCGGGCGGCTTCGTGAGGATGTCGTCCACCAGGCCGAAGGTCTTGGCTTCTTCGGCGGTCAGGTAGTGGTCGCGGTCGCACGCCTTGAGGATCTCGTCGGTCGTTTTGCCGGTGTGGCTGGCAAGGATCTCGTTGAGCGTGTGGCGGGTCTTGATGATCTCGTTGGCCTGGATCTCGATGTCCGAGACCTGGCCGCCGACGCCGCCGTGCGGCTGGTGGATCATGACCTTTGAGTGCTTCAGGGCGTAGCGTTTGCCCTTTTCGCCACCGGCCAGCAGCACGCTGCCGCCCGACGCGGCGAGGCCCACGCAGTAGGTCGCCACCGGGCAGGTGATCATCTGCATGGTGTCGTAGATGGCGAGCGTCGAGGTGACGCTGCCGCCCGGCGAGTTGATGTAGAAGTGGATGTCCTTGCGGCGGTTCTCGCTTTGCAAGTACAGCAGCTTCATCACCAGCTCGTTGGCGTTGCCATCGTAGATCTCCCCCTGGAGGAAGATCACGCGGTTCTCCAAGAGCAAGTCGCCGAGCGTCATCTGACGCTGGCGCTGGTAGTCTCGCGCTGCGCGGGGATCGACCGGGCTTGAATCGAAGGGACGGGCAGCCGCCGCGAACGGTCCGTCCATGTAAGAGCGGTGGTCGCTCATGGGAAGCTCCTTCTCTCTGAGTGGGCAGTGGGCAGTAGGCAGTGGGCAGGACGCGACCGTCGGCGTACTTCTACTGCCGACTGCTGACTGCTCACTGCCCACTCGACTCTCAGTCGTCTGAATCGTCTTCGTCTTCGACCAGCGCGGGGATGTCCCCGTCGGCGCCGCCGACGGCGAACGGCACGCCTTCCACGGTCGGCTTGGGGGGCGTGAACTCTTCGTCCTGGAACTTGGCCTCGGACTTCACGAGCTCCATCACCTTACGCTCGATGATCTGGTTGCGGAGCACGTCCATCAACCCCCGCTTCTCGAGCTGCGCCCGCACGCGGCGGGGCGACTCGCCCGACTGCATCGAGATCAAGAAGATCTCGCGGTCGTAGTCGCCCTCTTCGACGTCGATCTTCTCCTCTTCGGCGATCCGTTCGAGGATGAAGTGCTCCTTAAGGGCCGCGGCGGTTCCGGCGGCGCTGTTCTGACGCAGCTCGTTCTCACGGGCGCGGATCTCGCCCTCGCTAAAGCCGCTGCGACGCAGCTCCATGACGGCCCGCTCGAGCTCGCGGCCGCTCTGCCGCTTCAGCAGCCCCGGCGGGAGGTCCCAGTTGGCCGACTCGGTCAGCAGCTCGCTGATCTGAGCGCGGGCGACCTTCTGCTGCTCGTACTCGAGTTGACGCTGAAGGTCCTTCTGGACCGCGTCGCGGAAGTCGCCCTCGGTCTCGAAGCCGCCGATCTCGCCGAGGAACTCCTCGTCGAGTTCGGGCAGGCGGAGCTTCTTGACCTCGAGAACCTCGATTTCGAGGGTGATTTCCTTGCCGCGGAGTTCTTCGTTGGGGGCGTTGGCGGTGAGCTTCACCTGGGCTGTGCGCTTGTCGCCTTCCTTGGCGCCCCCGGCGAGGGCGAGGAAGTCCTCGACGCGGCCGTCGATGAAGCTGAGCGTCTTACGGAGGCGGACCACCCGCTCCTCGTCCTTGGAGATCTCCTTGCCATCGGCCAGACCGCGCAAGGTGACGACTAGGTAGTCGCCCTCTTCGGCGGCGCCCTCTTTCGGAGCGAGCTGGCCGTACTTAGCGAGCATCTGCTCGATCTGCCGGTCGATGTCCTCGGGCCCGAACGTGTGGACCGGTTGCTTGAGCTTCAGGCCCTTCCACTTGGGGAGGTCGAACTCGGGGCGGACCTCGATGCTAAACTCGAACGTCAGCGGACCCTCGTCGGGGATCTCGACCGCTTCGAGGTCGAGGTCCGGCTCGCTGATCGCGGCGAACTCCTCGTCCTCGGCGACCTGGCCGAGGCTGTCCATCAAGAGCGAGCCCTTCACCTGGTCGGCGACCTGGTCCTTGAACTTCTGGACGACGATCTTCCGCGGCGCGCGGCCGATCCGGAAACCCGGGACGCTGGCGCTAGGCATTAGCTCGCTGAAGGCGTTGTCCATATAGCGGTCAATGTCCTCGCGCGAGACAGTGACCGTAATCCGCCGTTCGCAAGCGCTGGGCTTGGCGATGTTGACGTCGAGCGACAGCTTTTGGGGCTCTTCGCCCTCGGCGCCCTCACCCTCGGCCCCATTACCCTCGGCAACGGCAGTGTCGGTCGTTTCGTCTTCCAGTTCTTTTGCCGCCATGACTCTCGCGTCGGGTCGTTGTGTTGCAGGGTTCGTTGCGTTTCAGGGGGTGGCCGCGGCTAGCCGCCAGCGGGGTCCCCGTGATGCGTTCGTATCACGCAAGCCGTGACCGAAGCCCAGTAAGATACCGCGGAAGCCGCGTCTTAGAGAAGGGGCGTCCTGAGACCAGCCGCAAGCGCGAGCGCCCCAGAGGTGGGGCAGGGGAGGTAGTTGGGGAGGGGGGAGCGAGTCCCGGACGCACTTCGGTCGCTGACGCTCTCGGCTTGCCGGTGTCGCAAGGGGGAGGCAATCAAGCAGGCAGAAGGCCTGCGTGGCGAGGTCATGGCGATAGCCAAGCCGAGACCGCAAATAAGCAGCGCGGCGAAGCCTTCGGGCAGAGAAGTCTTGGCGAAGCCAAGCTGAACAACCCAGAAACCCGAGCGTGGCGAAGTCCTGGCGAAGCCAGACTGAGACCGCAAAGGGATCGAGAGCGGCTGATCGGACTCGAACCGACGACAATCACGTTGGCAACGTGATGCTCTACCAACTGAGCTACAGCCGCATGGCGGGGCCCTGGGGCCGCCGCTGAATTACGGAGTATAGCGTCCGACCGAAATCGATCAAGCGGGGTTCGCGACGCCCGAACAGGCCCCGCCGGCCGGTCCCTACAACCGCCAGAACCGGCAGGCCGCGCCAGTCGGGTGGGGCCGGATGACGCGGCCGATCGGGTCCCGGGGCCAACTAGCAGGCGGGCCGTTTAACATGGAGGCGTGACCAACCCCGACTCCCTAGCATCGCCGCGGCCCTTAGAGCGAGTGCTCGTCACCGGCGGCGCCGGCTTCATCGGCAGCGCCGTGCTGCGGCGGCTGCTGGCTCGGCCCCAGACGCGGGTCCTCACCTACGACGCCCTGACCTACGCGGGGCTCCGCGAGTCGGTCGCCGACCTCGAAGCCGACCCGCGTTACGAGTTCGTCCACGGCGACGTTCTCGACACGGCACGGCTGAGCGACGCGATCCGCCGCTTTCGTCCCGACGCGCTGGTGCACCTCGCCGCCGAGTCGCATGTGGATCGTTCGATCGCCGAGCCAGCAACCTTTGTCCGCACCAACGTCGAGGGGACGGCCTCGGTCCTGCGGGCTTGGCTCCAATTCCGCGACGAATTGGCTAAACGCGACGCCGCCGCCGATCGGTTGCTGCTCGTTCACACTTCCACGGACGAAGTTTACGGCTCGCTCGACGCGGGCGAGTTTGCCGAAGCGGGAACGCCGTACAACCCGAGCTCGCCCTACTCGGCCACCAAGGCGGCCGCCGACCACCTGCTCCGCGCCTACGGGCGGACGTACGGCCTCGCGTCGGTCGTCGTGTGCCCCACCAACAACTACGGACCGCGGCAGTTCCCGGAGAAGCTGATCCCGCTGGCGACGCTGCGGGCGCTGCGGGGCGAGCCAATCCCGCTCTATGGCGACGGCCTGCAAGTACGCGACTGGTTGCACGTCGACGACTGCGCAGCGGGCTTTGAGGCGATCGCCGAGCGGGGCGAGGTTGGGGTGACTTACCACCTCGGCGCAGCTCCTGGCCCTGCTGAGGCAGCCGAGTGGCCCAATCGGCGGATCGTCGAAGCAATCGCCGACGCGGTCGATGAACTAAAGGGCGACGGCGCCGACCGTCGTGCGTTGATAACCAAGGTGAGCGACCGGCCGGGCCATGATCGGCGGTACGCGCTCGACTCGTCGCGGGCCCGGCAAGAGCTCGGCTGGGCGCCGTCGGTCGATCTCACCGAGGGCATCCGCCAGACCGTGCGTTGGTACGCCGAGAACGCCGCGTGGGTCGCGGCGTCGGAAGGGCAAAGCTAGGCGGTGGGTCGCCGGCGGTATCGTATAGCGGCTGACGGCTTTGGCGGGGTCAATCCTTGGCCTCGATCGTATTGAACTCCAGCGGCTGCTCGCTACGCGGATCACCGATGCAAATCGACTTCTTACCCGACAGCAAGTCGTCGATCAGGTTCCCAATCAGCTCCGCCCGCCAGCCTTCGGCGAGCACCGGCGGCTCGTCGTCCTCGGTGCCGAAACCGAGGCGGAAGCTGATCAGCTCGCGAATGTCGGTAGCCGTGCAGGCCAGGGCCGTCGCGATCTCCGAGCGGTTGCAAAGGCTGTTGATGGCAGGCGCGAGGAATTGCCCAAGCAGGTTCAGTTGCGGCGGTGGCGGCTTGCGACGCGAGCCCAACAGGCCATCGGTCGGCGCCTCCAGGCCCCGGCGGACGGCCTCGGCGATATCGGGGATCGCCCGCTTGAGCTGCCCGTGGAGCATGCCCCGCAGGGCGCGGATCTTGTCCTCGCGGTCGGACTTCTTCTTGGCCAGCTCGACGATCAGGTCATCGCGCAGGATCCGCTTGGGCGGCAGATCGCGCCGTTCGGCCTCGGCCTGACGCCAGAGCCACAGCTCGCGGACAATGGCCAGGCTGCGGACCGGCAAGCCGCCCGAGCCCGACACTTTCCGCCATCGCTGCCGGTTCCGGGCGTCAAGCACCTCGGCGACGAAGGCGTCGGTCTCGGCGTCGAGCCAAGAGCGGCGGCCGAGCTTGTCGATCTTGCCGAGGATCTTGTCGTGCAGGGCGAACAGGTAGCGGACGTCTTCCAGAGCGTAGTCGATCTGGGCGTCGGTCAGCGGGCGGCGGCGCCAATCGGTGCGTTGCTCGCCCTTGTTGGGCCGCTTATTGAGGATCCGCTGCACAACCGAGCTGTAGGCGGCCGGGTACTCGGGGCTGCAGAAGGCGGCGGCGAGCTGGGTGTCGAACAGGTTGGCCGGGGGCCGGTTAATCGCGTGGACGCAGAAGTTGATTTCTTCGCGGGCCGCGTGGGCGATCGTGACGTGCGGCCCTTCGGCCAGGAGCTTCCAGAACGGCGTCAGGTCGAAGATCGGCTGCGGGTCGATGACCGCCAGGATGGGACCCGCAGGTCCCCCTTCGGCGACAACCTGCACGAGGCAAAGCTCGGGCCGGAACGTGTCTTCGGAAACGAACTCGGTGTCAAAGCCGATCCGGGTCGAGCCCTTGAGCCGATCGCAGAGGTCCGCGAGGGCGCCGGCGGAAAGGATAGTCTCGTGGGACACAGCGGTCGGAGTGAGGTCGTCGGAGGGCGTCGTAGGAGGCGTAAGAGCCTACACCGCCCCGCAGCGGCGCGACAGGTCGCTTTGGAAAACACCGCCGACCGGCGGGGGCGCGCCCCGTCGGCCGGCGTTAGAATTGTTACGGTCGGTCCCGCTTCTCGGTTGGCCAGCCCCCCTGTCAGAAGCTGCACCAGGCGGTAAACGCCAGGATCGGCAGCAGTAGGGTGCAGCTGTAGAGCATGTAGCCGAAGAAGCTCGGCATCCGCACGCCCGAGGACTCGGCGATCGCCCGGACCATGAAGTTCGGTCCGTTGCCGATGTAGGTCATCGCGCCGAGGAAGACGGCGCCAAGGCTAATCGCCACCAGCCGCGGTTCGGTGACGCCGGCGACGAGGCGGGCGCCGTCGGCGGGAAGGGTCTTGGCGGTCTCGAAGAACACCACGTAGGTCGGGGCGTTGTCGAGCACGCTCGACAGGCCGCCGGTGACCCAAAAGAACGCCATCGGCGATGAGATCCCCAGCGACGGACCGCGCTCGTTGAGGATCTGCAGAGCGGGCTGCATGCAGAGGAAGATGCCGCAGAACAGCGCCGCCACCTCGAGGATGGCGTGGTAGTTGAAGTGGTTCTGCTCGCGGACCCGCTGGCTCCCGAGGGCGACCGACAACCCCACCAGCCCGAGCAGCACAACCTCGCGGAGATACATCCACGGGTGCCAATCGGTCCCGGGGACCGCCTTGGACGGGTCGAGCAGCGCCACCGCGGCGACGACCGCCAGCAGCAGCGGGCCGTTCAGCGCAAGGCCTTGGCTTCGCAGCGTGCGGATGTTGCGGAGGTCGCGGGTCAGGTCCGCCGTGGTCTCACGCGGGTAGAAATAGAAATTGTCGAGAATCAGGTAAGCAAGGATCAACAAGAAGTTGGTCAGGACCCACGGCTGCCAGAGTCGAAGCGTCCAGAAGAAGTCGACGCCCCGAAGGTATCCCAAGAAGAGCGGCGGATCGCCGATCGGCAGCAGGCAGCCGCCGCAGTTGCAGACGATGAAGATGAAGAAGACGACCGTGTGGACGACGTTCTTCCTCTCTTGATTGGTTTCCAGCAACGGGCGGATCAGCACCATCGCGGCGCCCGTGGTGCCGATAAAGCTTGCTAAAAGACCGCCCACCAGCATGAACGACGCGTTGGTCAGGGGGTTCGCCTGGAGGTCCCCAGTGATGCGGATGCCGCCGCTGATCGTGTAGAGGCTGAACAGCAGCACGATAAATGGGATAAACTCGCCCAGGATCGCGTTCTGAAAGACGGTGCGAATGAAACCCAAGTCAATGCCGATATCCGACGGCGCCACCACGCTGTGGGCGGGCCAGTGGCTCACCAGCGGCGCGTTATGAAGCAGCCCGTAGTACAGGAGCGTGAGCAAGCCCAGACCGGCGGCGACTTGCAGGCGGCTGAGGTTCGATTCCCACCAGTGCGCCGTCGCCGGGATGAGCGGCAGCACCGCGATACCCAGCAGAAGCAGCACGAAGGGCGCCACGGTCCAGACCGGGGGCGTTGTCGGCGTGGTGACCACGGGCGTGGCGGCGGACGCATCGACCGAAGGTTCGGCTCCATGCCCAGCAGCGTGGCTGTCGCCGTGGCCGTCGGCATGGTGGGCGGCAAGCGACGCCGTCACGAGTTCCGTCCCGCGTTGCGGTAGGCCCAACGCCAGAGCCCCCACATACGCCAGCACGACCGCGAGCACCGCGCCAATCAGGGGGCGCGAACTAGGGGTTCCGTGCGAGTGTGGGGTCATGACACCTTTTTCTTGACGGGCGGCTAAGATGCCCCCGAGCAGGCGTCGAGGGCTGGGCGAGGCGGGCGAGTGCGAAATCATAGCGGAGGGGAGGTCCGGATTCTTTGCGGCGGCCTAGACGAGAAGAAATCGCTCGAAGCCAAGAGGAGCGACGAGCGTTGAACCCTAGGTCCTTGGGCGGTGAGCGCGCAAGGTGGACTCCGACAGATCATCCGAGCCTTTGATGACGACAACCGGCACAACCGCTAAGGACGCGCCAACACGGCCGCGCAGCGGCGCCGGCCCGGGGCTCTTGGTGAGTGTCCGCAACGAGTTCGAGGCCCGCGAAGCCGTGGCGGGAGGGGCGTACGTCATCGATGTGAAGGAGCCCGCCGCGGGCCCGCTCGGCGCTGCGTCGGTAAGCGTTATTGGCGGCGTCGTCAAAGATCTTGCCGGCGCCCTACCTGTCACGGTGGCGACCGGCGAGATCGGCGACGCGTTCCCCGTTGGACTCCTCCCGCCGGGAGTTTTCGTCGCAAAGCTCGGCTTGGCCGGGACGGGGAAAGGGCGCTGGCGGGACGAAGTTCGAACGTGGGTGTCTCGACTTCCGCCGACGGTGGGCGGCGCCCTCGTCGCCTACGCCGATTGGCAAGCCGCGCAATCGCCGCCCCCTGAAGAGGTCCTGATGCAGGCGGCGGCCATCGGCTGCCGCGGATTCGTGGTGGACACTTGGTCTAAGGGGGGCCCTTGCTCGCTGGACCTGCTCGGAGCCGATGACCTGCGGGCTCTGATCGCCGGGGCGATCCAGCGGGATTTAACGGTCGTGCTGGCCGGGTCCCTTACGCGGGATCGGGTTGCAGAAGCCCTGGAGCTCCGGCCGACTCTGCTAGGCGTCCGCGGGGCCGCCTGTGAAGGCGGCCGGTCGGGTGCTGTCAACAGGGACCTAGTCCGGGGGATCGTCCGAAGCATCGACGCTTGCCGTGGCGGCGGCTGACGGCGAACATTCCTTGCCGATCCGGTCCGTCACCCAGCCCCGCGGGATCTCCCCAATGCCGAAGTTCAACGTCGCGGTTCCCAATCCTCTCGGACGCGAAGCGGCGATCGAGAAATTGCAGTACTTCTCCACAAAGGTCCAGGAGCAGAACGCCGACCGCATCAAGGACGTTGAACAGAGGTGGGAAGATAACCAGATGCACTTCGGCTTCAAGACGATGGGCCTCCGCATCACCGGCGCCATGACGGTGGAGGATTCGGTTGTGCGGGTTGAAGGAGACGTGCCCTTCGCCGCCGCCATGTTCAAAGGGCAGATTGCCTCGGCGATCGAGGGGCAATTGCAACGCCTGCTTCGCTAAGCGGTCATTACCGCGGATTTCGCGGGCCCGTTTTGACGCCGCCCGCGGGCGACCTAGGTTTCTCCGTGCCGTCCATGTCGCGTCGATGACGATGCGCCACGACGTTGCACAGCGAGGATGCGGCCCTTCATGCCGCGACGACACCTGGAGGAGCCCACCAAGATGAGCGCCCGCGTCCTAGTCGCCGACGATTCCAGCACGATGCGGAAGATCATCCTCCGCTCGCTCAACGCGGTTGGCATCCCGTCCGCGACCGAAGCCGTCGACGGCGAAGAGGCGATCCAGCTCTTCCAGGCGGGGCAGTTCGATCTGGTCCTCACCGACTGGAACATGCCACGCAAGAACGGACTGGAGGTGATCCAGGAGATCCGCAAGCAAGACAGCGCCGTCACCATCATCATGGTGACGACCGAGGCAGAGAAATCACGCGTGCTGGAAGCGATCCAAGCGGGCGTCTCGGACTACATGGTGAAGCCGTTCACCGCCGATACGCTCCGCGAGAAGCTCGCGAAGCACGGCTGCTGATCCGCGAAGCGATCATGAGAATTCTTCCTCGGGCCGTCGCCGCGATTGCGGGGGCGGCCTGTCTCTTTTACTGCCGCGGCCTCACGACGATAGCGGTGTCGGTCGCGTGGATTTCGAGCTCCGACGCCTCGCCGGCCGCCGCGAGCAGCTCCTTCAGCGTTACCTGTCGAACTTCGAAGCTAGAGAGCTGATTCAGCTCATCCGCGTCGATGGCTGTATCCAGGTCGAGGTCCAGTTGCGTGGCGATCTGCTTCAAAACCGCGCCGAGCGGCTGATGGACGACTCGCAGCGTGTAGCGCGCCTCGCCGGGCGGCGCGGTCGCCAATCCGGCCACCAGTGGCGTTAACCCCGGCGGCTCACGCCGGGGATGATTGGGCAATGGTTCGAGTCGGATCGTCTTCGACGCCCGATCGGCGACGCTCCAACGCAGGTCGAATCCCAGCGAGAGCAGCGTCAGCTGATCGCCGATCGCCAGTGGAGGAAGTACCCCGGCGGGCCAGAGGTCATGCGGAATCGCTTCGACGTTTTCGATGCGATAACCGGCCGACGAAGCGATTTCTTCAGCTAACCTGCGCGACTCGGTCAGCCGCGGCCACTCCAGAGCGGTTCGCTGACGCCATGCCGATGGGGCGCCGCGACGCCATTGCTTTGCGAGCTCGGGCGCCAGCGATGCGGACTGGGCGGGCCCGACGTAGACGATACTGTCGATCACGCCGGCGCCGAGACCGAGCGCGGCCGCTACCTCGTCGAGGATCGCCGCGACGGGTCGACCGGTCGAATCGAGCGTCAACATTTTCTGGGAGTCGACGCGGCGGTCGATCCACACCGGCGTTGAGGTCTCGGCGGCGAACCGCTCGATCGCC
>JBGSJY010000625.1:0-2943 GCA_041741515.1 Pirellulales bacterium
CGGGCTCGCCGACGCGCGAGCCCCGCACCAGAGCGACCGCGTAACGCACAAGGTCGTCGCCGATCGGCGCGGTGCGGACGAGCTTCTGCAGCGCAATGATCTCTTCGACGCCAGAGACCGCCTCGATCTCGGCCGACTCCCCGCCGGTGGTGCGGCGGGCGACTTCGATCTCTTCCTCGAACGTCGGGTAGCGGACCACCGCCTTGAACATGAAGCGGTCCTGCTGCGCCTCGGGGAGCGGATAGGTCCCTTCTTGCTCTATCGGGTTCTGGGTCGCCAAGACAAAGAACGGGTGGCCAATCTCGCGACGCACCCGCCCGACGGTGACCTGGCGTTCCTGCATCGCCTCGAGCAGGGCCGATTGCGTTTTCGGCGGGGTGCGGTTGATCTCGTCGGCGAGGATGACGTGCGAGAAGATCGGCCCCGCGATGAACCTCAGGTCGCGGCGCCCGGTCGCGCGGTCTTCTTCGATGATCTCGGTGCCGATGATGTCGGCGGGCATCAGGTCGGGCGTGAACTGGATCCGGCTGTAGGTTAGCCCGAGCGATTTAGCGAGTGAACTCACCAGGAGTGTCTTCGCCAAGCCGGGCGCCCCCTCCAGCAGACAGTGGCCGCGGCAAAAGACCGAGATCAACAGCAGGTCGATCACGTCGTCCTGACCGACGATCAACTTGGCGAGCTGCTCGCGAATCTTATCGGCGGTCTGGCAGAGCCGCGCTGAATCGGCGAGCGACTGGTTGTCGTTAGTCATGAACAAAACTCGAATCAGTGAGCGAGTGGATTTTCGTGATGTCAGGGAGCCGGAACGCGTTAGCGCCCGGAGTGAACCCGGGTTCTCTCTTCCTGTCCGTTTACCCGCAGCAACTCCGGGCGCCAGCGTATTCCGGCTCCCGGTCTTATCGATGGTTTTAACTCGACAACGACTTCACCGCTGGTAAATCGGCAGGCACGCTTCTTCGAGTTGCAGCATGATCAAGTTGAGGGCGGTGGTATACACCGGCCCGATGTAGCCCTGGTTCCAGCGGTAGCCGGGGCCGAGGGGGGTTTCGACGGGGGTCGCATCGGCGACAAGCTTGGCGTAGGTCGCGCGGCGGTACTCGTCCCAGACATCGCCCGCTTCGCGGTACTGCACCTGGGAGTAGTAGAAGTTGGCGTAGTGCCAGTGGCCCTGCGCGCCGGCCTCGTCGCCCACGAGCCGTTGCCGGCAGTACTCCTTCATCCGCGGGACGAAGTTGTCGTCGTAGCTGCCTGCCTCATAGAGGCACGCGACTGCCGCGGCCGTGATCGCGGGTCGGCCATTGCCCCCCTTGGTGCTGTACTGCACGCCGCCGTCGGCCATCGTGCAGCCATGGATATAGCCGACCGCACTGTCGATGATTTTCTTCGGCACCGGGATCCCCGCATTTCGACACCCCCGCAGCCCCTGCACCTGGGTGACGGTCGTGGAGCCCTCGTCGAAGCCGTTGCCGTCACGCGCCGAGACATAGCCCCAGCCGCCCGCGGCCGTCTGCGCTTGCCCCGTGAATTGCACGGCGGCGGTCAGCACTCGCACCAGCTCTTCGCGGCGGCGGGCGTCTTCCTCTTCGCCGAGCACCTGGGAGAGGAACAGCATCCCGAAGCCATGCCCGTAGGTGTAGCGGTCGTCGCGGAGCGGGTCACCAATCAGCCCGTTGGGGCGTGCCTGGGCGAGCAGATAGTCGACGGCCCGCCGCAGCTCCGGCGCGTAGCGCCCGCCGGCAGGCGTCGAACCCTCGGCTAGAAACGCCAATCCCGCTAGCGCGGTCATCGCGGCGGGGTAACGCCCGCCGGCGTCCCACGAGCCTAGCCGGCTCTGGGTCGACGCCAGCCAGCGCAGCCCGCCTTCGGTGACTCGCTGTGAGTCGTTGGCCCGGGCTGGGGCGCCGGCGGCGACCGTCACACCAAGGGCGACGCCCATGGCAAGGCGGCTGAGCGAGTGTTTCATCATGCTGGTTTCCATCCTATCCGGACTTAGTCCTATCCGGCCCTTTATCCTACCCCGCCGAGCCGCGTCCGGCGCCGTCAATCGTCGTCCCCGTCCCAGAAGGATTTGAAGAGCCGCTCGACACCGCGGCCGATGTCGTCGGGTCCATTGAGACGCGACGCTTCGGGGTCTTCGACGCCGGCGAGCATCCTCGGCCGGGGGGGCGCCGGCAACGAAGTCGTTTCGAGGGTCACCCAGGCCCTGCCGGCACGCACCAGCAAGCTCTCGCTCGCGCCTTCTTCGTAAACGGCCCAGAGTTCGGCGTCGCCCTCTTGCTCGTCGCCCGCGGGAATCTCGTGATTTCGGAAGACCGTCGCGCCGGTCGTGAGGTCGAGCACCGTGAGGGCGATCTGCGCTTCGCCGCCGTCGCCGGATGTCGCCCGGGCGGCCCCATCGCCGACGTCCGCCGCCCGCTTACGAGCCAGCAGCAGCAACGGCGCGTCGCTCGCGGCGGTCTCTACCAGGGCCATGCCGTCAACGATTACCGGGGCGCCCCACGGGGAGACCCCCGTCTGCGGATCGAGGCAGTGCAGCTCGCCGCTAAGCAAAGAATCATCGCCGAGCGGCGAAGCGCCACGCACGCGGTCGATCACCGGGTTCGACCGGTCGACCTCTACCAGTAGCCAGCCCCCCCGTCGTCGCAGCCGCAACGACCGCACTGGCGACGACTCGTCGCTCGGCAGTTGGACCTGCATGCTGGGAGTGGCTGTCGCAATGTCAACGAGGGTCAGGACGCGATTCTCGTCGAAGAAGACCGCCTGACCGTTGTCCGTCAGGAACCGGGTCGTGAGGTCAATTTCGGCTTCCCACGCCGACTCCGACGGACGCGCCGCGGCGATCGGCGCGATGCGGAACCTCCGTTTGCCGGCGGCCCGTTCTTCCACCAGCAGCATAGCGCCGGCGGCGCCGCGCCACGTGCGGGGTTTCGGAGGCGACCAGCC
>JBGSJY010000626.1:0-3062 GCA_041741515.1 Pirellulales bacterium
GGCGCCGCCAAGCAAGCGATGGACCAGTCGGGCGTCGCCGGCTCGGTCGAGCCGGCGCGGATGGGCGTCTACCTCGGCGCCGGCGAAGGCCAACAAGACTTCGAGTCGTTCGCGCGGATGATGACCGCCGCCATGCAGGGAGGCAAGCTCGACATCGCCCGCTTCGTGCAGGAGGGAATCAAGTCGCTCGACCCGCAGCTCGAGCTCGAGCAAGAGCCCAACATGCCCGCCGGCTACCTGGCCGCGATGTTCGACGCCCAGGGCCCTAACAGTAACTGCCTCACCGCCTGCGCCGCCAGCAGCCAGGCGATCGGCGAGGCCACCGAGATCATCCGCCGCGGCGACGCCGACGTAATGCTCTCCGGCGGCTGCCACAGCATGATTCACCCGTTCGGCGTGACGGGATTCAACCTGCTAACCGCCCTCAGCGAGCGTAACGCCGAGCCCGAGCGCGCCAGCCGGCCGTTCGACCGCGACCGCGATGGCTTTGTCCTCGGCGAGGGCTCGGCGATGGTCGTCCTAGAAGAGTACGAGCACGCCCGAAAGCGCGGCGCCACGATCTACGGCGAGCTGCTCGGTTACGGCGCAACTGCCGACGCATTCCGCATCACCGACACCCATCCGGAGGGCCGCGGCGCGACGACGTGCCTCAACATCGCCCTAGCCGACGCCAAGCGCAACCCAACCGACATCGACTATGTCAACGCCCACGGCACGAGCACCTCGGTGAATGACCGCGTCGAGTCGCTGGCCCTCAAGCAAGCGATGGGCGACGCCGCGTACAAGACGCCCGTCAGCAGCACCAAGAGCATGATGGGCCATTTGATCGCCGCGGCCGGCGCGACGGAGCTTATCATCTGCCTGAAGACGCTATCGGACGGCGTGATGCCGCCGACGATCAACTACGAGACGCCCGACCCCGACTGCGACCTCGACTACATTCCCAACACGCCGCGGGAAAAGAAGTGCCGCACGGTGCTCTCGAACAGTTTTGGCTTCGGCGGCCAGAACGTGACGTTGATCGCCGGCGCGGTGTAGGGTCCGCTGGGCGGACAGTATCTAGGCGAGCCGGGAGCGTTAGCGACCGGAGTGACCCTGGTACCAGCCGCAACTCCGGTCGCCAGCGCTCCCGGCTCGCCGTCTATCTCGATCTCGCAGCGGCCCCACTCGCGCGGAGTCTACGGCACGATCAACACACACGTCGGCGCCGGCACGTAATCCGACTCGAGCGTCCACTGCAACGCCCCCGTCTCGCCGTCGATTGAGAACACCGCCACCGTGTTCGAGTCCCGCCCCGCGGCGAGCAGCCACTTGCCCGAGGGCGACACGGCGAAGTGCCGCGGGTGGCTGCCGCGGATCGGCTCCAGATCGATCGGCGTGAGCCGCGACGGGTCTTCTTCGATGCGGAACGCCGTGACCGAATCGTGCCCGCGGTTGCCGACGTAAACGACCTTGCCCGAAGGATGCACGCGCACCTCCGACGCGCTGTTGGACACTTCGCCCGCGCGCTGCTCGTCGGTGAGCGTCGGAAAGCTGTGCAGCAGCGTCAGCTCACCTTTCTCCGTGTCCCAACCGAAGGACGAGACGGCCATCGACAATTCGTTGACGACATAGCCGTACTTGCCATTCGGGTGGAACGCGAAGTGCCGGGGACCGCCACCGGGCTCGCACTTCACCGAGTTGTGCGGGTTGAGCTCGCCCGCTTCGACATCGAGGGCATAAACATAAACGCGGTCGGCGCCCAGATCGGGAACGAGCACCCAGCGCCCGTCGGGCGACGGCATCGCCGAGTGCGGGTGGCATTCCTTCTGCCGATCGGGGACGACTCCCGACGGCTCGTCGTGCTCAATCAATGACACGCGCTCGGCGATCGAGCCGTCCTCGCGCAACCGGTAGGACGCCACCGAGCCGCCGCCGTACTGCGCGGTCAGCAGCACACTGCCGGTGTGGTCGACCGAAAGATGCGCGGCGCCGTCGTCGCCGATCGGCTGGGCGCTAATCTTCTCGAGCGCGGCGGTTCCGCCGTCTCGCCCAATCCGGTACGCGACGACGGAGGCTTCGTCGTCGAGCGTTGCCGTGGCGTACAGCACCGGCAGCGAAGGGTGCAACGCCAGGAAGCCGGGCTCCTCGACCTCGGCGACCAGGCGGGCCTTCGAGAGGTCGCCCGACTGGTCATTGAACACCAAGTGGTAGATGCCCCTGCTGCGGCCCACGGGCTGCGTGGCGGTTCCGATCCAGACGTCGAGTTCTTTGCCGGGGGCCGAGCTAGTGAGCATGAGTAGTGCGAGCGTGGCGGCCAGAGCCGCGCGTGCTTCGCCTCGTTGGGATAGTGAAGTCATGGGATGCATCTTCGTTGAAGGTTCGTATGTTAACACCGCGGGGCGCCTCACACCTGTGAAAACTCGGCGGGCTTCAGGTATAGCTTCTCGATGTTTGACACCGTGTCGGCGTAGCGGGGCAGGTCTTTAATGGCCGCCCAGTCGGGGTGGCCGACAAACCCCTTCCAGGCCGCCTCGTTGGCCGGCATGTCGTCGGCCGCAACCATGTACTTCAGGTTCGGCAGCCCGGGCCCGATGAGCGACTCGCCGAAGAACACCGTCTCGAAGCCCGCCTTGCGGAAGATGGGGATCTCTCCCTCGTTGAACATCTCGACCTTGCGCCGCGCCTTGGCCTCGCTGTGGCTGTGGTAGGTGCGTAGCTCGAACACGCGCGGGCGCTGCCGCGGCGTCGTTAGAGTCGGCTGCCCGGCGAAGGCGACCATCAGCGAGCTGTCGATCTGCGCGAAGGCGGGGTCGTCCTTCGTGGCAGCTAGGTAGTCGGCCGCGGCGTCGCGGTAGGCGCCATCCGCTTCGAGGCCGGTTCGTTCCGCGAGGAAGCGGTCGGCCGAGTCGTACGTCAGCAGCACGTGTACGTTGTTGGTCGCCTGCGGGCCGATCTCGGTGAAGACGCCGACCGGGCCGATCCCCAACCGACCCCACGCGGGCATCGCGGCGGACTTCAGGTAGTCCAGCACTCGCGCCTGCTGCGGCTCGCCGGCGAGCCGCATGGTGCGCCACTCGTAA
>JBGSJY010000627.1:0-12462 GCA_041741515.1 Pirellulales bacterium
CGATCGCGGCGTCGCAGCTGGCGATGGCCGACCGGCCCGACTCAACGCCGCTGTTGGGTTCGATCACGAAGCCCACGCTGGTCGTCGTCGGCGAGCACGATGCCCTCAGCCCCCCCGACGAAATGCGGGGCATTGCCGACGCGATCCCCCGCGCGCGGTACGTCGAGGTCCCGGGCGCCGGGCACATGGCGCCGGTCGAAGCGCCAGCCGCGGTCAACAAGGCCCTCGCCGACTTCGCAAAATCGTTCTGACCCCGCCGAGAAACGAAGTGCGAGCCGGGAGACGTCAGTCCCCGGAGCCCATTGTCGGCGCTTGGTTGGTACCCCCTTCACTCCGGGGACGGACGTCTCCCGGCTCGCACGGGCGCGGATTGGCCGAATCGAACGAATGTTTGCCAGCCCCGGCGGCCCGGCGCATACTGCTGAGGCGTCTCTCTCAGCCTCCTCCCCCACTGCCCGGCCTGTTGCCTTGTGAACGGAACGGCCACGCCGCTTCGATCGCTTTCGTTCACGTCCCTCGCCAGAGTTTCCTCGTGCGTCCGCTTCTTACTCTCGTCCTCGGTCTGCTTTCGGTAGGCGTCGCCGTGCCGTCTGCGGCGTGTTCGGTCTGCGAAGCACTTGCGGCGCAGTCGTGCGGAATGATGGCGTCGGACGAGCCGCCGTTGCCGTTCGCCCTCTTCAGCCTGCAAGGCTCGAAGTGGCCCCAGCCCGGCGGCATTGGCGCGCCCGTCACCGTGACCTACAGCTACAACAACTTCCTCGACGGCGGCCTCAAAGACCCGCTGGGCGTGAGCGTCCCGGCCGAGTACCTCCGCATCGTGACCGAGGAGGCGTTCGGCCTCTGGGCGTCGGTGGCGCCGCTGCACTTCGTTGAGGTCACCGACGTGGGGACGCCCGTCTTCACCGGCAACACGGCCGCCTACAACGCCTACCCCGCGGAGAGCTTCGGCCAGATCCGACTCAACCATCGCTATATCAACGGCACCGACGCCCAGAACGGCATGCCGACCACCAAGGCCCTGGCGTACTTCCCCGGCAACGGCGGCAACATCGCCGGCGACATCCATTTCGACAACGGCGACCCCTGGGCGGTCATCGGCACTTCGAGCGAACCCGACGTGCTCGGCGTCCTCACGCACGAGATCGGCCACACGCTGGGCATCGACCATACGACGGTCGTCCGCGCGGTGATGAACCCCATGGCGCTACGCCGCATGGGACCCGGCACCGGCGTTCTGACAGCCGACGACATCGCCGCCGTGCAGGCGATTTACGGAGCGGGCGTCGGCAGTGTGACGCCGCTCTTCCGAGTCCCAGAGCCTGCGGCGCATTTCGTCGCGCTCGTTGCGTCATGTGGATGGTTGTCGGCCCGGCGACGCCGCGGGTAGTCTTAGCGCCGGGCCGCCGTCGGCGGTCTTCTCCCCGACCGGCAGCAAGAGGTCCAGGCAGTTATGGTGCGTTTCACGTTGATTCTGTTGACGGTGCTCTTAGACCTTGGCGTCGCCTCCGCCAAACCAATAGTAGCCCATTCTGCTAGCACCCCGCTCGACACGTACTGTGCCGAACGCGACGCAGCGTTCGAGTGGCGGGTTGTCGATCGCCTTGCCGAGTCAACGCACGACGTGCTTGTCATCGATCTGACGTCGCAGACCTGGCGTTCCACCGAGGAGATGGACCGGACCACTTGGAAGCACTGGCTAGTGATCGCGATACCCAAGGATTGCGAAACGAGCACCGCCATGCTCTTCATCGGGGGCGGTTCGAACCGGGATGATCGTCCCAATTCACTCGACGAGCGGGTGCTCAAAGTCGCCCTGGCGACGAAGACCGTCGTCGCCGAGCTGCGAACCGTGCCGAACCAGCCGATGCGCGTGCTCACGAGCGCCGAGCCCGACCGTGATCGCTACGAAGACGATCTCCTTGCCGCCACTTGGGTAGAGTTCTTAAAGACGAAGGACCCCACGTGGCTCGCGCAACTACCCATGACCAAGTCCGCGGTCGCGGCGATGGACGCCGTACAAGAGGCGCTCGCTGCTGAGCCGGGCGTCCCCAGAGTCGAACGATTTACGGTCGCCGGCGCCTCGAAGCGTGGCTGGACGACCTGGCTCACCGCGGCGGTCGATAGCCGAGTCGCCGCCATCGTCCCGATCGTTATAGACGTATTAAATATCGCGCCATCGATGAAGCACCATCACGCCTCGTATGGATTTTGGAGCGAAGCGCTCGACGACTACGAGCGCCAGGGCCTCGCCGACCGATTCGACGACCCGGAGTCGGCCGCAATCCGCGCGATCGTCGATCCCTACGCGTATCGCGAGCGGCTGACGACGCCCAAATGCGTTATTAATGCCTCGCAGGATGAGTTCTTCCTCGCCGACTCGTCGCGTTTCTACTACGACGGTCTCGGTGGTGAGAAGCACCTCTCGTACACCCCTAACGCCGGACACGGTCTCAAGGGGAGCGACGCCCTCGACACGCTGGTCGCCTTCCACCACATGGTGGCTCACGGCGTCGAGCGTCCCACCGTTACATGGCAGTCGGCCCAAGACTCGCCGGCGCATACCGTCCATTGCTCAGCGCAGCCGATCGACGCCGTGATCTGGCGAGCTGTCAATCCGCAGTCTCGTGACTTCCGGCTGCCGATCACGGGTCCAGCGTTTAAGGCGATGCCGCTCGTCCCTCAACCCGACGGCTCGTACGTAGTCCCCGTCGAGGCCCCAGGGGAAGGCTTCTCGGCGACGTTCGCCCGCTTCGCGTTCGACGTGGGCGCCCCGACGCCGTTTCGCATCTCGACGCCGGTGTGGATCGCGCCGGACGTGGAGCCGTTTGCGGAGAAGGATTGAATCACACCGCGACTCTCCCCAGTAACCAACCCTCTCCGCACCTTCCTCCGTGATCTCTGTGGCTCCGCGGTTATCCTACGAGTCTCCTGGCCGAATATGGCATGGTGCGCGAAATGGGCGTCGGAGACGCCTCCTACAAATGCTTTGCTCTGTGCGTCCTCCGTGCCCTCTGTGCCTCTGTGGTTATTGCTGAAGCCAAAAACCCGCGCACCAGGGCACTCCGCGGCGTCTTGGGTTCTACAGAGACTTCCGCCCACTGACACGCGGAGCGTTGTCGGCCGTCAGGGAGGGAAGCTGCGCTGTCGAATCGGTCGCCAACGCCGACGCTGAGCGGTCGTCTTTCAGTTCAACGCCGCTCAGGCCGCGACGCAGGGACTCGGTGACTAGGTAGGTGATGGTCTCCGCGGCTGCCTCGTAGGACAGTCCCGCCGCGTGGATATTCGACACGCAGTTGCGCTCGGCGTCGGTGCGGCCGAGCCGCGGCTGGTAGACGAGGTAGGCGCCAAGGCTGTCGGGCGACGCCAGCCCGGGACGCTCGCCGAGCAGCGTCACCGCGACGCGGGCGCGGAGCAGCTCGCCGATCTCATCCTGTAGCGCGACACGGCCGTAGTAGACGACGACGATCGGCCCCAGAACGAGCCGCCGCTTGGAGAGCCGCCGAGCAAGCGCCGTCGCCACAGCCGTGGCGTGTCGTTGCGTGGCGATTGGCGAGAGCCCCGCCGAGACGATGAGGCAGACATCAATCGGGCCCTGCTGCGCGCTGTACGCCATAAGTCGGTCGCGCGACGCCGCGTCCAGCTTCCTCCCCTGGTCGGGCCGCTGCAGGAACTCCGCCAAACCGGACGCTGCGCTGTCGGCGACCAGCGTGGGGCCGATTGTCGACAACCCCGCGGCGAGCGTGTCGATGTCGAGCGGCGCACAAACCGCGTCGCGGGCGGCCGCGTGGTCGCGTTGGAAGCGGAGGACCTCGGCGGTTGTCAAACTCCCACCGGAACGGCCGATCGCTATCCGCGCGGGCGTCGCTTGACGCAGCGCGTCGGCTAGCGAGAGGGAGTCTTCGCGTTGTTGTTCCATGCGCTACGTCTCTCTCGGCAGGAGTCGCGGGAGGCTCCGTTGAAGGAGCCGTTCGGCGCCTGCCGACGCGAGGGCGCCCCGCTCGTCGACGATCCCGTGGCCCAGCAACCAGGCCTCGAATTCCGGCGCCGGCCGCAGACCGAACAGTTGGCGGACGTACTGGGCGTCATGGAAGGAGGTTGATTGGTAGTTGAGCATCACGTCGTCGGCGCCGGGGACGCCCATGAAGAAGTTGCACCCGGCGGCGGCGAGCAGCGATAGCAGCACGTCCATATCATCCTGATCGCTCTCGGCGTGGTTGGTGAAACAAACGTCGCAGCCCATCGGCAGGCCGAGCAACTTCCCACAGAAGTGGTCCTCGAGGCCCGCACGAATAATCTGCTTGCCGTCGTACAGGTACTCGGGACCGATGAAGCCCACGACGGTGTTCACCAGCAATGGCTCGAAGCGTCGGGCGACGGCGTAGGCGCGCGCCTCGAGCGTCTGCTGATCGACGCCGTAGTGCGCATCGGCGGATAGGCACGAGCCCTGGCCCGTCTCGAAGTACATAACGTTGTCGCCGAGGTCTCCACGGTCGAGCCCCCGAGCCGCCTTGAGGGCCTCGTCGAGCAGCGCGAGATCGACGCCAAAACTCCGGTTGGCCCCTTCCGTGCCGGCGATCGATTGGAACATCAGGTCGAGCGGCGCCCCTGCGTCGATGGCGCGGAGTTGCGTCGTGACGTGCGCCAGGACACACGACTGCGTTGGGATGGCGTACTCGCCGATCAACTCATCGAGCATCCGCAGCAGTTTGACGACGTTCTCGACACGATCCCCAGCCGGGTTGACGCCAATCACCGCGTCGCCGCAACCCATCGCCAGGCCGTCGATCGTAGAAGCGAGGATTCCCCGCGGGTCGTCGGTCGGATGGTTCGGCTGCAAGCGAATCGCCAGACGCCCCGGCAGGCCGAGGGTGTTGCGGAACCTTGTGACGACGCGGACCTTCGACGCAACAAGCATAAGGTCCTGGTTGCGCATCAACTTACTGACCGCGGCGACCATCTCAGGGGTAAGTCCTGCCGCTAGATCGGCCAAGCTCTCGCCGGTTGTCTCGTACGCAAGCAGCCAATCACGAAAAGCGCCGACCGTTAACTCCGCCACGGGGGCGAACCGCTCCATCGAATGCGAATCGACGATGAGCCGGGTAACCTCGTCCGCCTCGTAGGGGACGATCGGTTCGAGGAGGAAGCTGCTCAGCGGCGTGTCGGCAAGCAACAGCTGAGCGGCGACGCGCTCGCGGGCGCTCTGCGCCGCGACGCCCGCCAGTTCGTCGCCCGACCGTCGTGGCGAGGCCTTCGCCAGCAGGTCGCGGAGCCCCGAGAAGGAGAAGCTCTGATTGGCGATGGTCGTCGATAGAGACACGGGCCGCTCGCTGTGATGGGGAGAGTCGTCGCCCGAAGCGATCGTAGCCCCACCCCTACCGGCGCCGCAATCACCGCCAGCGCAAAGCGACCGCCGTAGATCGAGACAGACGCGCCTTGACGGTCGCTGCCGATCCGGTAAACCCCGAGCAGGGAACGAGAAGCGGGCAGACGAGCGAGAAGGCTGACGGAACAGGTGGCGACCAGCGGCCCGATTCGGCTA
Source organism: Pirellulales bacterium (assembly GCA_041741515.1). GTDB lineage: Bacteria > Planctomycetota > Planctomycetia > Pirellulales > Lacipirellulaceae > Botrimarina. Next base: position 5,540 of record JBGSJY010000627.1, read on the forward strand.
AGATGTAGCCTTGTACAGCAGGCGGCGGCGAAGCCCCCCTTCGTTCCGTTGTTCCTTCGTGATTCACCAGGTTCCTCCGCGTCTCCGCGGTAAACTTTCCCCGTGACCGATAGCCCGCACACCAAGGCCCTCCGCGGCGCCCTCGAGCGCTTCTGGGGTTACAGCGACTTCCGCCCGCTGCAACGCGAGGCGATGACCGCGGTCATGGAGGGGCGCGACTCGGTCGTCGTGCTCCCCACCGGCGGCGGCAAATCGCTCTGCTTTCAGGCGCCCGCCGTCGCGATGGGCGGCATGGCGCTGGTCGTGTCGCCGCTCATCGCGCTGATGAAGGACCAGGTCGATACGCTCCGCAACTGCGGCGTGCCTGCCGCCTACCTCAACAGCACGCTCTCGACCGACGAGCGCCGCGAGGTGCTCGACAACGTCAAGAGCGGCAAGCTCAAGCTGCTCTACGTCGCGCCGGAGCGGCTGCTGCTCGACGGCACGCTGACGATGCTCGCCAACGCGAATATCTCGCTCGCCGCGATCGACGAGGCCCATTGCATCAGCAGTTGGGGCCACGACTTCCGCCCTGAGTACCGCGGCCTCGCCCGGCTCAAAGAAGTCTTCCCCCACATCGGCGTCCACGCCTACACGGCCACGGCCACCGAGGCGGTGCGCCAGGACATCGCCAAGCAGCTCGGACTCCGTGGCCTGGACGGCGAAGGTCCCGAGATGCTCGTCGGCTCGTTCGACCGGCCGAACCTGACCTACCGCGTGCTCCCCGCGGCCGGAAAGCTGGGGCGGATCGCCGAGGTCGCCAAGCGTCACGCCGGCGAGTCGGGCATCGTCTACTGCATCAGCCGCAAGGAGGTTGAGAAGACGGCCGCGGCGCTGGTCGAGCTGGGCGTCAAAGCGGCGCCCTACCACGCCGGCCTCGGAGACGAGCAGCGCCGTCGGACCCAAGAAAACTTCCTCAAGGACCGCATCGAGGTGATCGTCGCGACGGTCGCCTTCGGCATGGGGATCGACAAGCCCGACGTGCGGTTCGTCGTCCACGCGGGCATGCCCAAGTCGCTCGAAGCCTATCAGCAAGAGGCGGGCCGCGCGGGCCGCGACGGTCTGCCGGCCGAGTGCCTGCTGCTGTTCAGCCGCGGCGACGCGGCCACCTGGAAGCGGATCATCGAGTCTCCGACCGAAGACGCCTCGCCCGAAGCGATCGCCGCCGCGCTCCGCGCGCTCGACGGCGTCAGCTCTTACGCGGGCGGCGTCATCTGTCGCCACCGCGCGCTGGTCGAGCACTTTGGGCAATCGCTCGAGGGGGAGGATTGCGGCGCGTGCGATGTCTGCCTCAGCGAGCTCGACCTCGTCGACGAACCGCTGATACTCGCCCAGAAGATCATCTCGTGCGTCGCGCGGCTCGAGCAGCGCTACGGCGCCGACTACACGTGCAAGGTGCTCGCCGGATCGGCCGAAGAGAAGATCACCAGCCGCGGCCACGACCGCCTCAGCACCTACGGCCTGCTCCAGGACTGCCGCACCGCCGACATCCGCGGCTGGATCGAACAACTCGTCGCGCAAGGCTACCTGGTGAAGGCCGGCGAGTACGGCGTCCTCCACCTAACGCCCAAAGGCCTCCAGCTCCTCAAGGGCGAAGGCTCTCCGCAACTCTTAAAAGCGGCAAGCAAGAGCGCGTCCACCTCAGCCGCAGGCGGCAGCCGGCGGGACCTCGAAAGTTGGGAGGGCGTCGATCGCGGCCTTTTCGAGGAGCTGCGCCAGCTCCGTGGCGCTATCGCCGGCGAGGCGAACGTCCCCGCGTACGTCGTCTTCGGCGACGCCTCCTTGCGTGACATGGCGCGCTTGCGCCCCTCGTCGCTCGAAGCGTTCGGCCACACCCACGGCGTCGGCCAGCAGAAGCTCCGCCAGTACGGTGACGCCTTCCTCGGCGCGATCCGCAGCTACTGTGAGGAGAACGGCGTCGCGATGGATATCGAGAGCGAGCAGGCGCCCGCCCGCCGGGCCGCGACGCGCGCCGCGGGGCCCAACGGCTCGTCGCTGGCGGCGTTCCCGCTCTTTCGAGAAGGGGCGTCAATCGAAGACGCCGCCACAAAGCTCGGCCGCGCGCGCTCAACTACGGTCGGCTACCTGGGCGACTACCTCAAGCACGAGACCGTCACCGACCCCTCGCCGTGGGTGGATCGCCCGTTAGCGTTACGGATCGAGGGCGCCATTGAAGAAGTGGGACTCACAGGCCTGAGGCCCATCTTCGACAAGCTCGGCGGCGATGTGGATTACGACTCAATCAAGATAGTCGCGACGTGTGTCGCCAACCGCGAACGCGAATGAAGGCGAGCCGGCGACGCGAGTCGTCGGAGTTGTGTTGGCTCACCGGCTTCCGATCACTTGTGTCACCGTCACTCGTCAACGCTGAAATCTACGCGGCGGTACACCTCCGCTAGCGGCAAGTCAGAATTGGCTACATCGACTCGCATCTTGGCGTCGAGTCCCTCGGCCACTTCCAGCGCCCAGCGACCGTCCTCAAGCAGGCTATAACGGTCGATGCGCGGCTCGTTCTGGGAGACCAGCAAGTACTCACGCAAGGTAGGAATCTGACGGTAGTGGTCGAATTTTTTGCCGCGGTCGTAGCTCTCGGTAGAATCGCTAAGCACCTCGACCAACATCCGCGGATTGAGCAAGGTATCGAACTCCTTATCAAGAAACTCGGGTTCCTCACAGGTCACGATGATATCGGGGTAGGTGTAGAGCCCAGTACGGTCAACAAGGACCCGCATATCGGTCGAGAACGTCTCGCATTTTGAGTCTCGGAGCTGATTCGCGAGCCAAACAGTAAGGTCCACCGTCGCCCGGTTGTGTTGGCGGCTCGCCCCCGACATGGCGAACATCTCGCCACGATAAAACTCGTGCTTCCGATCGGAGGCCCGCTCGGCGGCGAGGTACTCCTCAGGCGTGAGGCGGCGGATGGGGGCGGTGCTCATAACGGCGGGCGACCGGGCGATAGGCGAGGTGTACTAGCTACAGGATAGCTTACACGCCCGCTTCGGCCTACATCGGGCTGGCGCGCCGGCGCCGCAAGTCGTCGGAGGAACCCGCGATCGGACGTAACTCCGACGACTCGCGTCGCCGGCTCGCCGTCACTCACTTTCCCCCCACGATCTGCAAGTTCTTATCGTGCTCGATCGTCATCGTGTAGGCGACGGTCTTCTCGCCGCTAGCGGGGACCTCGACGCGCCACTCGAGGAGTCCGTCCTCCTGCCCGTCGTCCTTTGCCTTCGGGTCCGACTCGACGAGCGTCACCTTGATCGCCTCGCCCTCGGCCTTTGGCAGGCGGTCGCGGACGCGGACCTCGGTGGCGTCGGCGGCGAAGTTCTCAATCACGAGTTCGTAATCAAACGAGGCGATCCGGTTGCCACCCTGCACGCGGTCCGTTTTGTCGGCGAGTTCGCGGCTCGCGCGAAGCGATTCGTCAATGCCCAGGCCCACCGTGAACGACTCGCCGATCGTCGCCTGCGGGATCGAGCCGCGGCCGACGAAGCGGTCGCCGAGAAACGTCGCCGCGGGCCCGGCAAGCAGCACGACGCCGCTAGAATTACTGAGCTTTGCCTCTTGGTAGACGTAGTTGGTGAGCACCGGCGTAGCGACGCGGTAGAACTCCGCTTCCATCGGCAGGGCGGCGATCTGGATCAGCTGTTGGTCGCTGCGGCTAGGAAGCGACGTGTTGTTCGGTAGGCGATAGACGATGCTCAGGCCTTCGCCCGACTCCGCCGTCGGCGATTGAGCGGACTTCACCACATCGCCCGCTTGCAGGTCGAGCACTTGCACGGCGCAGGCGACCGAGTTGAGCGTGCTGTCGAACTTGTCGAGCCCTTCACGGTCGTAAACGGCGCCGAAGCCACCACCGAAGCCGTAATCAGAGCCTTTATCTTCCCCAAAGAGATCATCCTCCCCGGCGCCGGGTTTGGATTCGGACATCACTGTTCCGCTCACGGCAGGAGCGTTCGGGGCGTACTGGATCATGTTGCCGCGATTGTCGGCAAGTGACTTCTGCTGGGCCGCGAGTTGCCGCCGCGATTGCAATTGCTCCGCGCGATCGACCTGCGCCGCAGCGAGTTTCACAGTGAGCGGCTCGAGCTTCGGCGATGTCGCAACGAGCGACGGCGTCGCGGTCGAGAGCGTCATCTCGACGTCGGTCCAGTCCTCGCCGCTCATCTGCGTGACCGACGCGTTGTACTCGAGCGTCACGCCCGAGCGATCTTCCTTCGCGCGGACGTTGTACGATGGCGACCACTTGGCGCCGCCGACGAGGTACATCAACCGCACCGACGCGGCGCCTTGATCCTTGCTGACAAAAACCACCGCCTCGCGCGTCGTCTTATCGCCGCCCCCGGTAAGGGTCGCCAGTTTCCTTTGGGCCAATTGCAGCTGGGCTTGCAGGTCTTCCTCCGCGGTGAGCGTCTCCAGGTCGCGCTGCATCGCTAGTTCGCGCTGGGTAAAGGCCAGGTCGGTCAGCTCCCGGAGCGCCTCGGCCTTGAGGACGCCGCCATTGAGGTCCTCGCTCGCCTTGTTTGACGTGAACTGTTCGAGCTGATTGAGATAGTTCATCCGCTGAGCGAGCATCGCGCGCTCGCGTTGCAACGCGCGGAGTTGACGGCCGAGGTCCTTGATCTGCGTCTCGATCGCCTGCGCCTCTTCGCGTGGCGCCGAGTCGGCGGGCCGGTTACGCGCGCGGACGGAGCGGACCTCGACGCCTTCGCCGGGCTCGGCGTAGAGGCTGCCGGCGAGCAGCTGCTCGGGCAGTTCGGTGACGACCGCCTCGACCAGTCCGGCGTCGTCCGGCAGTTCGATCACCCGGGTGACTAGGGCCTGACCCTGAAAAACGGTCACTTCGGTCACCTTGCCGGGAGCGGTAACGGTCGCGGCCGAGAGGGGGAGGGCGACCACGGCGACCAGAACCAACGCGACCAACAACAGCGAGACGTGCCGCAACATAGCCGACCTCGGTGGGGGGGATGAGAAGCGAGAAGATCCGGCCGACTCGCCCACGGAGCTAGGCCGACCGGACGTAAGTGCGTCACGGCCAGCCGAAGGGTTCAAGAAAAGCGGGGGAAGCCCGGAAATCTGACCACTTCCGAATGTCTGAGCCGGGAGACGTTAGCCCCCGGAGTAAAGCGGGTAGCAAGCGCCGTCCGGGGACGGACGTCTCCCAGCTCAGACGCTCGTTGATGCGCCCCGCTTGCTAGCGCGGCCTCAAAAGAGAGAATGGGACGGCTCCAACCCACTAAAGTGTCAGGAGCCCCCCCGCCGATGCCCGCCTCTGATCGCCTCCCAGCTTCTCCCTCGGACAAAAGCGCCCTTGCGGACAAGATCGCCGCTGAGGGGCTCACCTTCGACGACGTCCTGGTCGAGCCCCGCTACAGCGGGATCATGCCGTCGGACGTCGATGTCTCGACCCGGCTCACAAACCGGATCCCGCTGGGTGTGCCGCTCTTGAGCTCGCCGATGGACACCGTCACCGAGCACCGCATGGCGATCGGCCTCGCGCAGGTGGGTGGTCTGGGCGTGATCCACAAGAACCTTTCGATCGAGGACCAGGCGGCCGAGGTCGAGAAGGTCAAACGCTCGGCCAACGGGATCATCGCCGATCCGGTGACCTTGCCGCCCGAATCCCCCGTTGCGGCGGCCCGCGTGGCGATGAGCCAGTCGAATGTTTCGGGCGTCCCGATCACCGACGCTAGCGGCAAGCTTGTCGGCATCCTGACGCGGCGGGACCTGCGTTTCTTGGGCCGTGACGACCTGCCGATCGGCGAGGTCATGACCAAGGAAAACCTAGTCACGGCGACGGGGAATGTAACGCTTGCGGAAGCTGAAACGATTCTGATGGAGAAAAAGGTCGAGAAGCTTTTGCTGGTTGACGACAATTACAGACTGACCGGCCTGATCACGATCAAGGACGTCGACATGATGCGTCGCTTCCCGCAAGCGGCGCGCGACGATCGTGGCAGGCTGCGTGCTGGCGCCGCTGTCGGCGTCCACGATTATGAGCGGGCCGCCGCGCTGATCGCCAAGGAAGTCGACTTCCTCGTGGTGGACAGCGCGCACGGCCACTCGAAGAACGTCATCGACACCGTCAAGGAGCTCAAGAAACGCTGGGACATCGACGTCGTCGCGGGGAACGTGGCGACGACCGAGGGGACGCGAGACCTGATCGCCGCTGGGGCCGACGCCGTGAAGGTGGGCATCGGACCGGGGTCGATCTGCACGACACGCGTCATCTCGGGGATCGGCGTCCCGCAGATCACGGCGATCGCCGCGGCCGCCCACGCGGCCGCGGGGACCGGCGTCACGATCATCGCGGACGGAGGCATCCGCTACTCGGGCGACATCACCAAGGCGATCGCCGCGGGGGCCAACCTCGTGATGATCGGCGGCCTCCTGGCCGGCCTCGATGAGAGCCCGGGCGAGCGGATCCTCTACCAAGGCAGGACCTACAAGACTTATCGCGGGATGGGATCGCTCGGCGCCATGGTCAAGGGCTCCAGCGAACGCTACCGCCAGAACGACAAGGACAACTCAGCCGGCAAGCTCGTCCCCGAGGGGGTCGAAGGGCGCGTCCCCTACAAGGGGGAACTGCATCCCTTCGTCTACCAACTCGTCGGGGGCCTGCGGGCCGGCATGGGCTACTGCGGCACACGAACCATCCAAGAGCTGCGCACGGAAGCGCGGTTCATCCGGGTCAGCCCGGCCACGGTTAGGGAGAACCACCCCCATGACATCGCCATCACGCAAGAGGCGCCCAATTACAGCACCGAGCACCTCGGCGGGGAATCGCCCTGACGCGATGCGGGCGCTCGCGGCCGCGGCGTATCGTTCGATCGACCGGTCGACGCGCAGCCCCCAGCCCAACAACCAGCGCGAGCCGCTCTGGC
>JBGSJY010000628.1:0-3195 GCA_041741515.1 Pirellulales bacterium
GCGCCGCGGCCCGCTACATGCCGTCGGCTACCGACGACGACGACAGGCCGAGCCGAGTACCGCGGCGAGCGCCGCGACGAGCGTCCCGGGCTCGGGGACGCTCGAGACTATGAAGTCCAGCTCATAAGTCACCGGGTCCCCCTGCTGCTGCGCCCAGAACGTGTAGCTCGGCGCTGTCAGGGGTCCGCTGAAACCGATCGCGCCGAAATTAGCGCCCATGATGGGCAGCAGGTCGCCACCGACGCCGTCGCCTTCGAAGGTACCGAAGTGAGCCCAGCCCAGCAGCTCAGCCGATTTGACGAACGCCTCGCTGGCGGGGAAGGAAAAGCTCGTCCCCTCTTGGACGCCAATGAACGCCGTGTTGTCGAATCCCGCCTCGAACACGCGGAGGATGATCGCGTCGATCTGTCCCTGCGCCGGCAGGTCGAGGCGGAAGTATTCCAGGTCGGTCGTGGCGACCGCTCCCGACGTCGCGCGGATCGTGTTGACGCCGGGGACCAAGGCGATCTGGGTCGGATTCTGGTAGTCCCCGGAGAGGTCGCCGTCGATGTCTTCGTTCCAACCCGCTGCCAACGAGGAAGTCGCTCCCAGCGAAACGAGCACGAGGAGGAACACGGGGCGGTAGTGGATGCCGAGTAGAGTCATGGCGCCTGAACCGAGGGAATGAAATGAGTGGTCGATGGATCGTGAGGGACGCGGTACTTCCGCCTTCGGGGCACAGCAGCCGGTCTCGTCCGCCACTTTCTTCTCTCGGAGCTGCAACCTTTTCAATACGCCCGCCAGATCGGTCGCAGAGAATCGATTCTTAGAGAGAGACGGTGGCGGGCCACCAACCCGCGCGGGATCGCCGCAGCGATGGGATCACACTCCGTGAGGCGGAGCGCTCGCGGGTCGAGAGACGCGGCAATCGTCCCAGCGCCTTCGCGCTGAACGGTTGCCCCTTGGCGGCATTAGCGAATAGCCCAGTAAGAGAAAAAGGTCGTTTTTAAGGTAATCTAGCGGGAGGTGAGACGCCAGCAGCTGTCAGCGGCGGCCCCGCGCCCGGGCCCGCGACGCCCCCAGCATCGCCAGGAGCACGGCAGAGAACGACGCAGGTTCTGGTACGGAAACGGATGCCTGGTACATGAAGTCTTCCCAGCTCGCGCCGAAGTTGTCTCGCCAGACCGTGTAGTCGGCCGCGTCCACGACGCCGTCGCCATTGCCGTCGGCCAGCAGCGAGTCGGTCGATCCGTAACCAGCCAGCCAAACGGCGTAATCGTCGTCATTGACCAGCCCGTCGCCGTCGTAGTCGCCGGGCAGATCGACGAAGGGGTCGCTGAAAAGCCCGCTCACGAGGAAGGTGCTGTCGGTCAGCGTCCCCATGAAGGCGACCAGGGCCTCCTTGTCCGCCTCCGTCAGGTTCAGCCTCAGCGGATCGCCCTCGATGGTCTTCAGACGCACGTCGAGGTCGGGGTTGTCCTGGATGCCGCTGTTGTAGAACTCGACGACCTCTTCCAGCGACGTGAACCGGCCGTCGTGCATGAAGTGCTCACGCACCGCGACGTTGCGGAGCGACATCGTCTTGAAGCGACCATCGCCCGCGCCCTCGTCGGACGTGTTGTCCGCGTCGAGCCCCACGTTGTGCGGCTGGAGCCCGATCTGCGCGGCCGACGCGTGGCACTGACTGCAACGACCGACGCCGGTGAAGACCTGGTGCCCACGCTGCTCTTGCGGAGTGAGCACGGAGTTGAAGCCCGGCGAGCCCGGGGGGCCGGCGGCGAGCGCGACGTCGTACTTCGACTGGTACGACGCCATCGACCGCACGAACTGGGCGAGCGACTTCGAGATTTTGTCGTTGGTGATCTGGGGGCTGCCGAAGGCGTCCTGGAAAAGTTTAGGATAGAAGTCCGTGGCGGCCAACTCTTCGCGCAACTGGTCCAGGCTGGTCCCCATCTCAACCGGGTCCTGGATCGGCATCAGCGCCTGCTCTTCCAGCGACGCGGCCCGCTCGTCCCAGAACGCCCGGCCGCTGCCGTAGTACGCCGCGTTCGCGAGCGGCGTCGAGTGGCGGCGGGTGAGGCCCCCCTCGAAGCCGCTGCTCTTCTGATCCGGGTCGTCGAATCCCGTCGCCTGCTGATGGCAAGACGCGCAGGCCGTGCTGTTGTTGTGCGACACCCGGTTGTCGTAGAACAAGACCCGGCCGAGCGTGGCGCCGGCATTGGAAATCGGGTTATCGACCGGCGTATTGTTGAGCGCGGCAAGCTGGCCCGACTTGAAGTAGTTGGGCAGGTTCGTGACCGCGTAGCCGACGTAATCGGCGCTCGTCGAGGGCAAGGCGGGAACGCCAACCCCAGCGGCGGCGGGCAACGCCAAAGAGCCGGCCGCAAGGCAGCCGGACAGCACCGTCGCCACGGCGAGGCGGCGAACAACGAATCGGTTCGACATCAAGAAGTGTTCCGGACAAGCTGTTGTCGAAGACCGCCCCCGAGACGCGGGACTCGGGGCGACAATCCCCTGATGCTAAATGCGCATCGCGGCGGCGGGAACACCTCTCGTCGGACGAAACCCCACAATTATTTTTCGATTAAGGTTTCGAGAAGCGGCAGGCATCCGCCCCCGCCGACGCGCCCAACTCCGTAGTCCATTCGCCCTCACCGCTCGCACTTACCGCGGAAAAACCGGGGCGCCGGCGCTCGCCGGGTAGGCGTCGGCGGCGACATTGATGGCGTCGTCCTTGAAGAATCGCGTGGTCTCTTCGGCGGCGAGCTTGATCTCCAGGTCACGGCACAGCACCTCGGCGCGGAACAGGTGGGTCCCCTCTTCGTGGGCCCGGGCGTAGATCTTGAACACCCGCTTCTCGCCTGCCGGCAGCCGTTCGATGGTCTTGAACGCGACGCGTCCGTCGCTGACGTCAGTCGTCTCCCCTTCGACGTGGTGCGGCTCGATTCCTTCGGAGAACAGTCCCACCACCCGCACGTCGTGAGCGTCGCTCGAGCCCCGGTTCGTGATCCGGATCTCGTAGGCGATTTCCTGGTTGGTCGCTACCGGGCCCTTTGGGTCGAGCACGTCGAGCTTCAGGTCCGCTAGGGCGATCACCTCGGTGACGGCGCTGACGGGCTCGGAGAGCGTCTGGTCGGTCGCCGCGGCGCGGAGCCCGATCGTGTTGGCGCCCGCCTGACGGAGCACGCCGCGCAGCTCGATGACGCGCTCGGCGCC
>JBGSJY010000629.1:0-1616 GCA_041741515.1 Pirellulales bacterium
GCGTCGCTTCGCGGTGACCCTCCTCAAACGGGACACCTCGCCCGGCAGCATCAAGCGAAAGCGAAAACGGGCCGCCTGGAACCAAAACGAGCTCGCAAAGCTCGCCAGGATAACGACTTAACGTGCGGTTGCCCTGGGGGTCGGCCCACGTGTCGGAGTAGTGCAGGTCGAGCAGGAACTTGTATCCCAACGCCTTCGCCCTTCGTGCCGTGTCGATTGTGTAAGCCAAGTCGTTCGGCAGGCGATCTGGCGAGTGGAACAACCGCAGACGGACCCACACGTAGCCTTTCTCACGGAAGAGCTCGAGGCCCGGCTTGGCGACGCCGTTGTCCTTGAGGACGAACCCGCCCTGCTCTGCATATTGGAGAAAAGAGAGGTCCGCGCCCACGGCGAAGTCGAGCCGCCGACTTGCCATAGCCGCCTCGCCGCCTTCCTCCGCGCAGATCGTCCCCGGAAGCGTCGCAGCTATTAAGGCAAGGGGTAAGAAGTTACGCAGCGACGCCATCGGGCATCCGGGGCAGGTTTAGACGAATCAGTCGAGCGAGGCGTTGTATCCATCGCCGCGGCTGGCGTAGCGTTGCAATGCTTCGAGGTCCGCTTCAACCCGAACGAATCGGGCCGAGCCGTCCGCCAAGGCGAAGTGGGCGCCGCCCGGATGACGGCTGCCAAAGCTCAGATCGTTGTGACACGCCTTTTCAGCCGTGTAGCCCTGTTCGTTCGAGCGATCCTCGAGCGGCCAACGGATCTGAGCGGCGTTGTAGATCCACATTCCGCCACCGACGCGCGACATGGCCCACTCCAACGCGGCGGGGGTGTCGAACGTGCCGCCCCACTCGCCGGCGCTCAAGTACCAGGGACCCACGCTGCGGCCGAAGTCCCACGACGCCTCGCCGATCAGGAACGTTTTGCTCGTGCCGTCGGTGATTTGGCCCTGACGGACGGCGCTGAGCGGGTACATCACGCCATTGACGGCATGGCCGCCCCGCGCGTCGGGGAAGGCGCAACGGTTCAACTTGGCGTTGCCTCCACAAGAAGTCAGTCGGTAGGGCTCCTCACCCGGGCAAACGTCCGCCACCTTGGCCCCGTTAACGGCATAGTAGTGCGCCCGCTTGGCCGTGTCGATCAAGGTCTCTTCCACCCCGTTGAAGAGCACGGTCGACTCAAAACCTTCCTGCGACGGGCAACGCAAGAACTGCACTTCGAATGGCAGGTCGGCGTCGTTTGGACGGGCGTTGAAGTTGATTTTGTCGAAGATCGCGCCGCCTTCGTAGTAGGGCAGCGTGACCGCTAGGTAGCTGTACGAGCCCGTGTTTACTGACGGTGGGAACGAGCGCTCGGCCGACTCAAAATTCAGCACCGCTAGCGCCATTTGTCGTATTTGGTTCACGCACTGCGTTCGGCGGGCGGCTTCGCGCGCCGACTGGACGGCCGGCAACAACAGCGCCACCAGGACGCCGATGATGGCGATCACCACCAACAACTCGACGAGGGTGAACCCTCGCTTTCCTGCGATAACGCAACGGGCGACTCGATACCGCATGGCGGTGGCTCTCCTGACTTGAGGGGTCATGAACGCCCAGCGCCGCGGGTGGCGGCGCCCAACAGCCCGAGGAGTG
>JBGSJY010000630.1:0-6560 GCA_041741515.1 Pirellulales bacterium
GCCGGGCGCGGCGCCGGAGCCGCCGCAGTCTTCGCAGGGCTCGTGGCGTTGAAACTCAACGGTCTTGGTGACGCCCTCGGCCGCCTCATGCAGCGTGAGGGTCACGTCGCAGCGGACGTCGCGTCCCTGTCTCGCGCGACCCCGGCCGCGCGCGCCGCCGAACATGTCGCCGAACATGTCGCCGAACGCTGAGAAGATGTCCTCAACGTCACCAAACCCCCTCCCCGCGTGGCCCTGGCCGTTGACACCGGCGTGGCCGAAGCGGTCGTAGCGCGAGCGTTTTTCGGGGTCGTTGAGGACCTCGAACGCTTCGGCGGCCTGCTTGAACATCGCAATGGCACCCTCGTCCCCCGGATTCTTGTCCGGGTGATGGAGGATCGCCAGCTTACGATAAGCGGTGGCGATCTCGGCGGCGCTCGCACTGCGATCGACGCCGAGCACTTCGTAGTAATCGCGCTGCGTGGCCATTCAACTACTAAGGAAAGGAACCGCTGATAAACAGTGATGAACGCAGATGCAAGGAATTTCTGTAGGAGGCGTCTCCGACGCCGATTACGGTATCGAGGCCGAACGCGGCGTGGTGCGCGTAATCGGCGTCGGAGACGCCTCCTACAAATCAGTGTTGATCTGCGTTCATCTGTGGTTCACCTGCTTCCTGTCTAGCGAACCGGGCCACGCGCCCTTTGCGGCGGTGGCCCGGCGTTATTATCGTTACCAGCGTCGTCGTGATCAGCGGATGCTGCCGATCACGCCGCGTTTGGCGTCGTCCTTCGAGTCGTAGTTCGTCACTAGGGCTTCGGTCGTTAGCAACAGGCCGGCGATTGACGCGGCGTTTGTGATGGCTGTCTTGACCACCTTGGCCGGATCGATGATGCCCGCCTTGAACATGTCGACGTACTCGCCGGCGTTGGCGTCGTAGCCGATGTTCTTGCCCTTCTGGGCGACCTCGTCGGCGATCACGCTGCCGTGCAGGCCGCCGTTGGCGGCGATCTGCTTCAGCGGGGCGTCGAGGACACCCAGCACGATATCGACGCCGATCTTCTCGTCGCCCTTCGCAGACGAACGGGCGGCCTCGACGGCCTCCTTGCAGCGGAGCAGCGCGACGCCGCCGCCGGGGAGGATGCCCTCTTCAACCGCCGCCCGCGTGGCGTGCAGCGCGTCTTCGACGCGGGCCTTCTTCTGCTTCATGTCGGCTTCGCTACTGGCGCCGACCGAGATGATCGCCACGCCGCCGGTGAGCTTCGCAAGGCGCTCTTGGAGCTTCTCCTTATCGTACTCGCTGGTCGAGGTCTCGATCGTCTTGCGGATCTGGTCGATCCGCTTCTTGACGTCGTCGCTCTTGCCGGCGCCCTGGACGATGGTGGTCGCTTCCTTGTTGGCGCTAACCTTCTTCGCCCGGCCGAGGTGCTCGAGCGTGACGCTCTCGAGCTTGATCCCGAGGTCCTCGCTGATCAGCGTGCCGCCAGTCAGCGTGGCGATGTCGCCAAGCATCGCCTTGCGACGGTCGCCGAATCCCGGCGCCTTCACGGCACAGACGTTGAGCACGCCGCGGAGCTTGTTCACCACCAAGGCGGCCAGGGCTTCGCCCTCGACGTCTTCGGAGATGATCATCAGCGGCTTGCCCTTCTGGCTGACGGCCTCGAGGACCGGCAGCAGGTCACGCAGCGAGCTGATCTTCTTTTCGTGGATCAGAAGGTAGGCGTCCTCGAGGACGGCCTCCATCGCGCCTTGATCGGTGATGAAGTAGGGCGACTGGTAGCCCTTGTCGAACTGCATGCCCTCGACGAACTCGAGCGTCGTCTCGGTGGTCTTGCCTTCTTCGACGGTGATAACGCCGTCCTTGCCGACCTTCTCCATCGCGTCGGCCAGCAGGTCGCCGATCACCCGGTCGTTGTTCGCGCTGATGGCGCCGACCTGAGCGATCTCTTCCTTGCTACTGACAGCCTTCGCGACCTTGTCCAGCTGCTCGCAGACGGCCTGGGCCGCCTTCTCGATGCCGCGACGCACGGCCGTCGGGTTGCTGCCGGCGACGATGTTGCGGGCGCCTTCCTTGAGGATAGCGCGGGCGAGGACCGTCGCGGTCGTGGTGCCGTCGCCAGCGAACTTGCTGGTCTTGTCGGCCACTTCATGGACGAGCTTCGCGCCCATGTTCTCGAAGGGGTCTTCCAGTTCGATCTCCTTGGAGACCGTGACGCCGTCCTTGGTGACGGTCGGGCCGCCGAAGGACTTATTGATGATCACGTTGCGGCCGGTGGGGCCCATCGTGACCGCCACCGCATTCGCGAGCTTATCGACGCCGGCGATCATCTTCGCCCGCGCGGCGTCGTCGAACATGAGTTGTTTGGCCATTTTGGCTCCTAAGTGATTTCAGCCGGAGACGACTGGTGAGCGTTCGGGTGGTTCAGAGGCTAGATGCTAGAGGCTAGAGATTGCTGAGAGGCCCTAGCCTCTAGCCTCTGACCTCTAGCCTCTCCGCCGTCAGGCGGTAACCTTCGCCAGGATGTCCGACTCGCGGAGGATCTTGTACTCGTCACCGTCAACCTCGACTTCCGAGCCGCCGTACTTGCCGTAGATCACTTCGTCGCCGACCTTCACCGACAGCTCGCCACGCGCGCCGCTATCGAGCAGCTTGCCGACGCCCACGGCGACGACCTTGCCGCGTTGCGGCTTTTCACGGGCGGAGTCGGGCAGCACGATGCCGCCGGCGGTGACCTCTTCCGCCTCTAGCGGCGAAACAACAACACGGTCGTCCAGCGGACGGAGCTTGATGCCCTTGGCCATGAGTGGGACTCCTTTTTTAGCGGTTTATTTGTCGCTTCGGGGAAGCGAGTTGGTTGTGTTCTGGCTTTCTGCGGTCAGCATTCAGCGATCAGCTTATTGTTGGCGACCAGCAAAGCGGATCGCTGAGTGCTGACCGCTGATCGCTCTTCATCACATCATTCCGGGCATGCCCATGCCGCCCATTCCGCCCATTCCGCCGCCCATTCCGCCCATGCCACCCATACCGTGGTCGTGGTCGTGGCCGCCGGCGGCGTCGTCCTCGTACTTGGGGGCGTCGGTGATGAGCGACTCGGTCGTCAGCAGCAGGGCCGCGACGCTCGCGGCGTTCTGCAGGGCGGTGCGGACCACCTTGGCGGGATCGATTACGCCAGCGGCGACAAGATCGACGTACTCGTCCTTGTCGGCGTTGTAGCCCTCGGTCTTACCCTTGAGCTGACGGACGCGATTCACCACCACCGCGCCATCGACGCCCGCGTTCTCGGCGATGCAAGAGAGCGGGTACGACAGCACGTTCTTGATGATCGTGGCGCCGAGCTTTTCGTCGCCGGTGAGGTCGAGCTTATCGACGGCCTTCTCGGCGCGGAGCAGGGCGACGCCGCCGCCGGGGACGTAGCCCTCTTCCAAGGCCGCGTGCGTTGCGGCGCGGGCGTCGTCAAAGAGATCCTTGCGCTCCTTCATCTCCGACTCGGTCGAGGCGCCCACCTTAATCTGGGCGACGCCGCCGGCGATCTTTGCGAGCCGCTCTTGGAGCTTCTCACGGTCGTAGTCGGAGTCGGTGTTCTCGATCTCAGTGCGGATCTGATCGGCGCGGCCCTTGATGGCGTCCTTACCACCGGCGCCGCCGATGATCGTTGTGTTGTTCGACGAAACGATCACCTTCTTCGCGCGGCCGAGGTCCGACAGTTGGACGCCGTCGAGCTTGATGCCCAGGTCCTTGAAAATCGCCGAGCCGCCCGTGAGCGTGGCGATGTCGCCGAGCATCGCCTTGCGACGATCGCCGTAGCCCGGCGCCTTCACGGCACAGACGCTGACGATGCCGCGGAGCTTGTTCACCACCAGGGTGGCGAGCGCTTCGCCCTCGACGTCCTCGGCGATGATCAGCAGCGGCTTGCCGCTCTTGCTGACCGCTTCGAGGATCGGCACCAGCAGCTTGGCGCTGGAGATCTTCTCTTCGAAGACCAGCACCTGGCATCCCTCGAGGACCGCTTCCATGTCGTCTTCGTCGGTGACGAAGTGGGGCGACAGGTAGCCGCGGTCGAACTGCATGCCCTCGACGACCTCGACGGTCGTCTCCGAGCCGCGGCCTTCCTCGACGGTAATGACGCCGTCCTTGCCGACCTTGCTGAACGCGTCGGCCAGAACCGAACCGATCGACGGGTCGTTGTTACCGGCGATCGTGGCGATGTGCTGGAGCTGCTTCTTGTCCTTGACCTCGATCGGGTCGGCCGCCTTGAGGATCGCGGCGTTAACCGCCTCGACGGCCTTGGCGATGCCGCGCGACAGGGCCATCGGGTCGGCGCCCGCGGAGAGCATCTTCAGGCCTTCGCGGAAGATCCCCTCGGCGAGGACCGTGGCGGTCGTCGTGCCGTCGCCGGCGACGTCGTTGGTCTTGCTGGCCGCTTCCTTGACGAGCTGGGCGCCCAAATTCTCGTAGGGACAATCAAGGTCGATGTCCTCGGCGACGGTGACGCCGTCCTTAGTGACCTTCGGCGACCCCCAGCCCTTGTCCAGAACCGCGTTCCGGCCGCGGGGTCCGAGCGTGCTCTTCACGGCGCGGGCGAGTTTCGCGACGCCGGCGGCCAGGGGGCGGCGGGCGTCTTCATCAAAAACCATCTGCTTTGCCACGGCGGGGATCCTCCGACAGGAAAGTGGCTCTTCTGAAGCGTATGCGTCAGTAATAGGCGGCGCCCCGCACAGGGCGGGACGATGTCTTCGGTCGTCTCGGGCCGTCCACGCCCGAAATGGCAGGCGCAGCGTCTCCGCTGCCCCTTCAAGCAACCGTCGTGCCAGCGTCGCAGGACGAAGGGAAACTTCTGAAATAGCCGGTGATTTGACAGGTGGACCGCGGCGAGTTCCTTCGGAACTGCCAATTTGGCGCCGACGCCGGGGGTGAATCTCGAAGTTTGTCGAATCTCGAAGTTCAATCGTTTGTGAGCCGGGTCGTTCTCGACCCCGGCGCGCTGGGTACCCGCTTCACTCCGGGGACTGACGTCTCCCGGCTCGCATGCAGCGCCTCCTTGAGGTGGAATCCCTCGCCAAAGCCTCTGATGTTGGCAATCTGGGGGGTCTTTTCCGGAAAATCTGATTCTCCGGCCTCTTTCAGTGAGGTCCGCGGCGCCGGCCGGCCGATGTCAACGGCATCGCCAGGCCCTGCGCAAGGGCTGGGCCCTTCTTGCTGCTGCTACTCCGACGTGAGGAACGTCTCGCCATGACAAGGCGTCAACCACTGCTGATTGCCGGCTGCCTTCTCGGTTCGATGGGAGCGGGGGCCTGGGCCTCTCAGCCCTCCGCGGGGGTCGCCTTCGCGGGTGACCTGCAATCGATCGATCGAGCGATGCTCGACGCGTCCGAACTGCCGCTCCCTACGATGGCGTCGGGCGCAGTGCTGACGCCGCGGACCGCCCCGCAGGGGGGAGTCGTCCAGGCCGCCGCAGCGGCGCCGCTCCAGGGGGCTCCCAGCCGCGTCACTCCCGCCGGGTTCAATGGCGGCGTTCGCCCCAGCGCGATCGACCAGCCACAGCCGAACCCGACTCAGCAAACCAAGCCGGGTCTGTTCAACAAACTGAAGCCCACTTGGCTCTTTGGCGGCGAAAAGCAAGCGCCGGCGGCGGTCGATCCGTTTGCCGCCGCTGCCCACGACGCCCGCATCCAGACCGTCGGCGCGGCGACGGACTACCGCGACCGCAACGAAGGAATCCAACGGATCCCCGCTTTCATCCCTGCCAATTCGCAGCCTGCTCACCCACAGCCGTCCAAGTCGCCAACGAAGCAGGCGCAGTTGGCCCCATCGAGCCGGTCCGTGACGCAAGCGGCGGCCTCGCAGCCAACTCTGCGTCCGACTCCGGCCGGCAGCAATCGCCCCGACGGGCTCGTGCTCCGCGATGGCGCCGGTCCGAAGCGGGGGTTCCTCTCGGGGCTGTGGGGCTCCAAGGAAGAGAAGCTGGCGCCCAAGCCGCAGGCCGCCTTCGCAAAGGCGCCCGCCATGGGCCGGCAACCAACAACGCCGGCGGCCCCCAGAGTGGCGTCCAGCAGCCGCTCGAACGGCGCCGCCTCGGGTCCGCTCCCGACGCCGGGCTACCTCGCTAACGATGTTCGCACCAACCGATTGGCGAACGCAGCAACGTCAAAGCCGTCGCTGCAGTCCAACGGCGTGGTGATGGTGAGCGACGAACCGGAGCTCGGGGCGAAGCGTTCGCCGATCACGCAGGTCTCGCCGGAACGACCTCTCGTTGGGTCGGACGGAAGCGTTCCATCGCAGTCAACTGTCGCCGGCCTGTCGCAGACATCGCCGGAGGTAAAGACCCTCGAGAACCACTTCGCGACCGCGAAGCCCTCGGCGATCGAAGAAGAGCCCACCAACGACGCGATCTTCGCCAGCGACGAATCGCCGACCCGTCTGCCGCAATCCGCAGGACCGCGAACCGTCGTCGGCGCGGGGCCGAGCCTTGCGACCTCCAGTGCGTCGCCCTTCCCGACGGCGACGCCGTCCCCAAAGACGCCCGCTATGTATTCAACAGCATCATCGAAACTTTGCAGGAACTCGCCAGGGCGCTCGACGG
>JBGSJY010000631.1:0-6562 GCA_041741515.1 Pirellulales bacterium
CTCGCTGCCGCCGTGCCGATTGCTAGCGTCGAGGTCTGGGGCCCGCCGGTCGAGGCGCCGACGCCGTGCTTCAGCACTTCGGGCATCGGCCCGGCGATGACGTACTCATCGGGCACGACTGCGTTTTCGAAACGCACCGGCCCGGTGCGGCTAGCGGTGAGGGCGACCATCGCAAACGCCGGCGGCGTGCTGACGCCTTCGAGATTGGTCGGCGCTGCTAGCAGCACTTCGTCCGCGGTCGGCTGGCCCGCTCCGTCGAGCACCGTCGCGCCAACGATCACGTGCTCGGCCGCCTCGGCGCCGGTGAGCCAAGGCGCCATGCCCTCCAGGCGCCACCCGCCGTCGATGCGCGTCGCCGCGAGCAATGGCTTCTTCAAGTGTCGGCCACTGGTGGTCAGGTGCGAGATGCCGACGGTGGCGAACGAGTCACCCCTTATCAGATCGGGCAGCAGCCGCTCCTTGAGCGAGTCGTTCGATCCCCCCGCGATCCGCCGACACGCGCCGGTCCGCTGCGTGATGATGAACGTAGTCGTCAGGCACGCCTCACTGAGGGCCAGGTAGCCGCGCGTGACGTCGATGTCGCTCCACTTCTGGCCGCCGAAGTGGCTCTCAAGAAACCACTCGAACACGCCCGCTTCGCCGCAGAGCCGCAACGACTCGGCCGGCCACGCGCCGGAGGCGTCGATCGCGGCGGCTTCTGATCGCAGCGCGTCGCAAAGCTCGGCGAGCGCAGCGTTGTCGGGGGATGTGATACGGGGCATGGTGCAAACGATGAGTGCTGAATGATGATTGATGAATGGTAATCACGAACCACGCGAGGGCCAGAGCGCATGGCGTCGCGGCGCAATACGATTCACTGGCGATGAAGCGCCCGCTTCACCGAAACCACTTCCTCGCTATTCATCACTCATCACTCAGCTTTCATCGCTGCTCTACCGCATCCCCATCTCGCTCGACATGCCGCCGGCCGCCGGCAGGTAGCAGAGCTTGACGTAGTCCTGCACCATCCGATGGGCGCTGAATCGCGCGGCGAGCGTTGCGATCGAGTTGACCATCCGCTCGATCCAGTGGTGCGGCAGGCCGTCGGCGTCGCGGTCGTAGAACAGCGGCACGACCTCATCGCGGAGGACCTCGTAGAGGTGGTCCGCGTCACGCGCGTCGGTTGTCGCCGTGTCGACGTGCTGCGTGCCGTTACCGATCGCAAAGCCGTTCTTGCCGTTGTAGGCCTCGCCCCACCAGCCGTCCAAGATAGAGCAGTTGAGGCCGCCGTTGAGCACCACCTTCATGCCGCTCGTGCCAGAGGCCTCGAGCGGACGGCGCGGGTTGTTGAGCCACACGTCGACGCCCTGGATCATGTGCCGGGCGACGTTCATGTCGTAGTCTTCGATGAACACCACGCGGCCCGCAAAACGCGGGTCGTTCCGCAGGTTGGCGATCTTCTTGATAAAGCCCTTGCCCGGCTCGTCGGCCGGGTGCGCCTTGCCTGAGAAGATGAACTGCACCGGGCGGTTGGCGTCGTTGATCAGCTCGGCGATGTCATCGAGCCGCTTGAGGAACAGGTCGGCCCGTTTGTAAGTCGCGAAGCGACGGGCGAAGCCGATCGTCAGCGCCGCCGGGTCGAGCGCCAATCGGGCGGCGTCGACGTGGGCCTCGTCCTCGCTGCGGCGCCGGCACTGCCGGCTGAGCCGACGGCGGACAAAGTCGAGGCACCGGCTCTTCAGCGCGTGGTGGGTCTCCCACAGCTCGCCCGGATCGACCTGGTAGATGCCTTGCCACGTCTCCGGGTCGTACATCTTTCGCTGCCAATCGACGCCCAGGTAGCGGTCGTACATCTGGCGCATCGGCAGGGCGAGCCATGTCGGCACGTGGACGCCGTTGGTGATGTGCCCGATCGGCACCTCTTCCTCGACACGCCACGGCCAGAGGTTTGCCCACATGCGTCGCGAGACGACGCCGTGCAGCGAGCTCACGGCGTTCGCGCGGCGTGACAGCTTCAGACCAATGACGGTCATCGTGAACGTCTCTTCGCCGTTCTGCGGCTCGACGCGCCCCAGACCCATCAGCTGGTCGTGCGAGATGCCGAGCTTGTCGCGGGTGGGACCGAGGTGCTCCTCGATCAGCCCGGCGTCGAAGCGGTCGTGGCCGGCGGGGACGGGCGTGTGCGTCGTGAAGACCGTTTGCTGAGCGACTTCGCGCAGGGCGTCGTCGAACGAAAGGCCGTCGTCCTGCATCCGCTGGTGGATCACTTCTAGCGGCGCGAACGCGCTGTGGCCCTCGTTGAGGTGGTAGGCGCCGGGGGTGATCCCCAGCGCGCGGAGCGCCTTGACGCCACCAATCCCGAGCACCAACTCTTGGCGGATGCGGGTGCGGGTGTCGCCGCCGTAGAGGCGGCTGGTGAGTTCGCGGTCCTGGGGGCTGTTCCCTTCGACGTCGCAGTCGAGCAGGTAGAGCTTCACCCGGCCGACGCGAACGAGCCACACCTTAGCCTTCAGCGCGCCGTTGCGGGTGTCGATCGAGACCATGATCGGCTTGCCGTCCTTGCCGACAGCCGGCTCCATCGGCTGGGTCGCGACCTTGGTGTCGACATACTCTTCTTGCTGATAGCCCTCGCTATCGAGGTGCTGCTTGAAGTAGCCCTGGTCGTAGAACAGGCCCAACGCGATCAGCGGGATGCCCAGGCCGCTTGCCGACTTGATGTGGTCGCCGGAGAGGATGCCCAGGCCGCCGGAGTAGATCGGCACGGACTCGTGCATGCCGAACTCCGCCGAGAAGTAGGCCACCGGCTTGGCCCCAAGGACCCCCGCCTCGCGGGCGCCCCAGGTGTGGTCGGTCTTGGTGAGATAGTCGTGCAGCCGGCGGTGGGCCTGATTGATGCGGGTGATCATGGCCATCTCGCTGGCCCGTTCGGCGACCTGCTCGGGAGTCATCTCCGCGAGCAGGGCGATCGGGTTGTGGTCGAGCTGGCGCCAACGCACCGGGTCGAGATCGCGAAAGAGCTGACCGACCTCCGGCTTCCAGCTCCACCACAGGTTGCGAGCGATGGTCTGCAGCTTGGCGTAGAGGGCCTGAGGCGTGACCTCGGTCCAGTTCTCGCGTGCGGCGGCGAGGGGAGCGACATCGACTTGGCTCATAGTTTTCAGCTGCCTTCGTAGGGGGTGTTCAGCTGTCGGACGGCGGGGCGGGGCTCGCACCGGTCGGCGACACGAACGTCGGCGCCATCGCAAGCAATCGCCGTCCGGGGCGGGGACCGGAGTATAGCGGAAATCGCTAGGCCTGTTTCCAGCCCTCCGATGCCAAAAAACTGCATTAGAAGAAGAATCGTTCGACTCGATGAGGTTTCGTGCCCGTCGCCCTCGGCGCCCGTCGCCTACCGCAACAGGGGGGCGGCGGTAGAATGCGGGATCGGCATGCGGCGGGTCGCATTCGCAACCGTTTTTGACGCTTTCCTCCGAAGCGTCGCCGCAGATTGCCGAGCTTGCCATTACGCCGCCCCACCCCCGCGTCCCGCCGCCCGTCTCGGGGTCAAGAAAGAGGATTTCCGCATGCCCGTCGCCACTCCGGTGACCGTCCGCCCAACCGCCAACATCGACGGCGCGATTGCACCCTTGGAAGAGGCCCGCATCCCCGTGCTGGACCGCGGCTTCCTTTACGGCGACTCGGTCTACGAAGTCTTCCGCACCTACGACGGCGTGCCGCTGTTTTGGCGCGAGCACTTCGACCGGATGGAGAACTCGGCTCGGCTGATCCACATGCCGATCGCGCAGAGCCGCGACGAGCTGATGTCCGAGATCCGCCGCGCCGTCGCCCAATCGCGGGAGCCCCAATCACGTAAGACAGTGCCGGGCGGCGCTAGCACCGAGGACGGCTCTGGCGAGGTCTACGTGCGCTGGCACGTGTCGCGCGGCGTCGGGCCGGTCGACTTGTATCCGGACCCGAACCTCAAGACGAGCTTCATGATCCTGGTGAAGCCGGTCCCCGTCTGGAAAAAAGAGCACCGCGAGGTCGGCATGCGGCTGGCGGTGACGAGCGTCCGCCGCAACGCCGACAACGCCCTCAGCCCCAACATCAAGAGCGGCAACTACCTCAACAACATCCTTGGCCTCGCCGAGGCGGTGGAGCTCGGCGCCGACGACTGCCTGATGCTCAACGCGGCCGGCTACGCCACCGAGGCCAGCAACAGCAACACGTTCTTCGTGATCGACGGCCGCGTCGTGACGCCGGCCGATTCGGACGGCAACCTCCGCGGCATCACCGGGGCGGCCCTGCGGAAGATCGGCGCGGCGGCGGGCTGGCCAATTCATGAGGAGCACGTCTCGGTCGCCGATCTGGCCCGCGTCGAAGAGGCCTTCGTCACCAGCGCCACCCGCGAGGTGATGCCGGTTTCCGCTATTCGGCTCCCCAACGGCCCGGATCGCGAAGGCACGTGGCGCGAGCTGCCGGCCGGCGGCGGCCCGACGACCCGCCAGATCGCCCAGGCCTACAAGGTTTACGTCGTTGAGTATGTGGCGGAGAACGCGGCGGCTCGGTTGTGGTGAGCGGGGGCTGTCGGCTGTCGGCTGTCGGCTGTCGGCTTATACTGTTTTCGCTGGGAGGCTTTCGCCGGCTCCCAACCGCTACTTGTGGGAGGCGTCTCCGACGCCGATTACGCGCGCCATGGCGTTTCGGTAGGGATACCGTATTCGGCGTCGGAGACGCCTCCCACCGTTATCACCACCAATCGCGGTCAACTAAAAAGAAGCCGACAGCCGATAGCTGACAGCCAACCCACTTCATGCGCCTCCCCGACATCTACGCCGCGAACAAGTTCGCCCTCTCTTTCGAGCTATTCCCCCCTAAGACCGAGGCGGGCATCGAGGCGCTGTTCGGCCATGCTCAAACGCTAGTGGGCTTCAACCCGGCCTACATTACCTGCACTTATGGAGCGGGCGGCTCGACCCAGGATAAGACGCTTGAGATCGCTGCCCGGGTGCGAAAGGAGTTCGGCCTGCCCGTGGCGACGCACTTGACCTGTGTCGGCCGCACGGCGGACCAGATCCGCGATTACCTGCGTCGCGCGGTCGAGGCGGACGTAACGAACGTCGTTGCGTTGCGGGGCGACCCGCCCGCCGGCGAAACCGTCTTTACCGCCACGGCGGGGGGCTACCGGTACGCCAACGAACTGGTGGCGATGATCCACACGGACTTCCCGTCGATGGGCGTCGCGGTGGGCGGCTACCCCGAGGTGCACCAAGAGGCGCCGTCCCCCGAGGCCGACCTCGAGAGCCTCAAGCGTAAAGTCGACGCCGGCGCGCACGCGATCATCACCCAGCTGTTCTACGACAACGTGGACTTCTACCGCTTCCGCGATAAGTGCGAAGCAGCCGGCATCCGCGTGCCGCTAATCCCGGGTTTGCTGCCGGTCACCAATTCGTCACAGATCAAGCGGATCGCGTCGCTTTGCGGCGCCAAGCTGCCAAAAGATTTCCTGTCCCAACTCGAAGCGTGCGGCGAAGACGGCGCCGCCCAATTCGAGGTCGGCGTCGAACAGGCCACGGTCCAAACGCAAGGTCTGGTGGATAACGGTGTCCCGGGAATTCACTACTATGTGCTGAACAAGTCAGAAGCGGCGAGCCGCGTGCTGAAGCACGTGAGACTTGAGGGATGAGGTCTGAGGGTTGGACGCCAACCCGTTCTGTGTGGCGATCGCGGCGAGTAGCGCAACCCTGTAGCCTGATCCCTCAAGCCTCACGCCCCCCGTGGACGACCTCACCGGCCATCGCCTCAACGACTACCAACTGCTACGGCAGTTGGGGCGTGGCGCCATGGCGGCGGTTTATTTGGCGGAGCAGCAGTCGCTCGCGCGTCGCGTCGCGGTGAAGGTGCTGGCGGGCGAGCTGTGCCGCGATCAGGCCTACGTCGATCGCTTCCAGCATGAGGCCCGCTCGGCCGCGTCGCTGTCGCACCCGGGGATCGTCCAGGTCTATGAGGTGGGCGCCGCCGACGTCGAAGGCCTCCGCCGCCATTACATCGCCCAGGAGTACGTCCCAGGCGGAACCCTCGGGCGGCAACTGCAGCGGAGCGGCGTGCTCACGCCGGGGCGGCTGCTGGAGGTCCTCTGGCAGGTCGGCTCGGCGCTGGCGGCCGCATCGGAGCGCGGACTCGTTCACCGCGACATCAAGCCCGACAACCTGATGCTCGATCGCTCGGGCGCCGTGAAGGTCGCTGACTTCGGACTGGCGCGGCTGATGGAGACCGACGGGCCGCGGATGACGCAGGTCGGCGTCGCGATGGGGACGCCCCTCTACATGAGCCCCGAGCAGATCGAGGGCCGCGAGGTCGATCCGCGTAGCGACCTCTACTCGCTCGGCGTGACCGCTTATCAACTGCTGACGGGGGACCCTCCGTTCAAGGGAGAGAGCCCGCTAGCGGTGGCGGTGCAGCACCTCAACACCCCGCCCGAGCCGGTCGCCAACCGCCGCCCGGATACGCCGCCGGCGCTCGCCGAAGTCATCGACCGGCTGATCGCCAAGAAGCCCGCCGATCGTTGCCAGAGCGCCGCCGAGCTGCTCGAAGCGCTCGCCGC
>JBGSJY010000632.1:0-4952 GCA_041741515.1 Pirellulales bacterium
GCGAGCCGGCGCGCACGAGGGCTTCCGCTGCGCGGCGCGCCCCCGGCGCCCGGCCAGCTCTTGGTAGCGCACTCCGACGACTTGTGTCGCCGGCTCGCCGCTTACCGTGTGACGAAGCGTCGCGTTTGGTGACGCGACGCAGGGCAGGTATGCTTGCGGGCCATGCGCAGCCGCCGCTCCATCGCCGCCCTGCTCGCCCTCTACACGGTAGTCGTCGCTAGCGGTGCGCCGTTGCCGCTGGCGTGGGTGTCGATGGTTACGCGGCCACCGGTTGCTGAGGACGAGCGTTTTCCCTGTGAATCGTGCCCCTGCGGCTGCGGGACGGCCGAGCACTGCTGGAGCGCCTGCTGCTGCCACACGATGCGGGAGCGGCTCGAGTGGGCCCGCCGCGAGGGGGTGCGTCCGCCCGAGTCAGCGCTGGACGAAGCCCAGCGAACGGGGCTTGATATTTGCCAGTGGCGTGGCGGCGTGCGCTATGCCGTGAAATTGCCGGCCGGAGATTCAGCCGACGACGCTCACCTTCCGCCTTGCTGTCGCGCGGCGAAGCGTAAGGCCACCACGACCTGTTGCGCCGCCAAGCCGCAAGCGGCGCCGAAGCGTGAGCGGTCCGCGCCGGGTGTGGCAATCCTCAAAGCGATGGCTTGCAAGGGCATTGCCGATGCGATGCTGCTGTTTGGCGAGGCCCCAATTCTGGGCGGCCCGCAACTCGTGACCTGCGAGGCGACCAAGTACGTCGCCGACGCTCCCGCGCCCCTCTGGCGCTCTTGGACTCCGGAGCCGGACTCCCCACCGCCTCGATGGCTGGTGTGATGAAGTTCGTTCATCGCTAAGCCGCCATTCGGCTGGTGATTCCTTGCGCGACCTGGTGGCGTCGAGTATTCGCTCGTGCCGCGTTCGATGTCGCGCAGATTGCTCCTTTGTTCACCTCAATAAATCTAAGGTTATTGCTCCATGCGTACTAAATTTGTTTTGGCGGCGGTCTGCGTCGCGATTGGCTCGCAAGTTTTCGCTCATGGCCCGGCGATTCAAACGACCGTTGATAGTGGGAAGATCATCACCCGTCAGGTGTTGATCGATACCTACGAGCCCTTAACGACTCCGATCTCGGTCTATGTCGCGCCGGTCAACTGGGTTGCCGACATCGACTTCGGCCCGTCGTGGCGGGCGACTCCAGAAGCCAACCCGGCCAATCCGTTCGGGCCGGGCATCGCTTACGGCCTCGGCTCGACGTTCGCTCCATCGACGATCACGCTTTCGCTTGTCGATGAACTGCGTGTCTGGGATGGATCGGCGTTTGTATCGGCCGGGACGACTGAACTTACGACGCTTCGCACCAGCAACCCAAATGCAAATGCTCTGACGACCGGAAGCAAGGGCGTTTCTGGCAGCGCGGACACGTCGGTAGAGTTCGCAATCGCCGCTGGATACAACTCGTCGGCGCACTCGCAGATGACCTACGTGCTGCTTGGCGACGGCATCACCACTTCGGCGCCTGTCGCCGACGGAGTCTACCTCGCGCAGCTCCAACTGTCGTCGAGTGACCCGCTCGTCTCGCCGTCGGACCCGTTTTTCTACGTCCTCAACAAGGGACCGGCCACGCAGCTGATGTCGGCCATCGGTTCGCTCGGCTTCGCCCCGTCGGCGGTGCAGTACCTAGCGATCCCCGAGCCGTCGGCACTCGTGCTGGCCGCTCTTGGCATGGTCGCTGCCTCGCGGCGCACGAGGAGCTAATGTGCGACACGCAAGACGCGGCTTCACGCTCGTCGAGCTGCTGGTGGTGATCGCCATCATCGGCGTCCTCGTGTCGTTGCTCTTGCCGGCAGTGCAGAGCGCGCGGGCTTCCGCGCGCTCTGCGGCCTGCAAGAACCAGCTGCGGCAGCTCGGCTTAGCGATCTGTCAGTACTGTGATTTGCACGACGGCGAGTTCCCCGAATGGGGGCACGCCGGCGTGGGACGTTCGTGGGTCAAGACCGTTTCTAACCATCTTGAGAATTCGGACGCGGTCCGCATTTGCGCCGATGACCCCAAAGGTGCGGATAGATTAGACGCCGGTCTGACGAGCTACGTGCTGAGCGATTACTTCGTGGCGCCCAATGTCCCCAACGCCGTCCGCAACCGCCGGCAACTGGTCGCGACGAGCAAGTCGATCATCGCCTACGAGATCGCCGCCGCGCTGGGCGTCAATGACGAGTACGACCACACCCACAGTTCACAGTGGTTCTCCGAGAAAAACCTGAGAAAAGGGACTGTCGGCCTCTACCTGCGAGAGGACGTGCAACCGGACCGACATTTAGGCGCGTCGAACTACCTCTACGTCGACGGTCACGTCGATGTCCTTCCAGCAGCGACCATCGACGGATGGATCGCCGAGAACTTCAACTTCGCCGAACCCCGCTAAGCAGCGGCCCACCAAGCATGAACGCAATGAAGTACTTCCTGATCATTTGCTTCGTCGCCCGCGCATCCGTGGCGAGCGCGCATGGCGTGCCGATCGATCTTTCCGTGTCGAACGATTCGCTCACAGTGAGTCACTTTGAGAACGACTACGGCGCCTACATCTTCGGGCAGGTCGAAGATGAGAGCGACCCGATCGGACCGATCTCGCTGCCGGGAATTGGCCCGGCAATCTTGTGGGGTCTGCCCGGCATCGACATCACAGGCATGGCGGACTCCGCCAGCTTGGTGCTCGAACCGATAGCCGTTCCATTTGAAGGCGTGCCGCAGACGCTGTGGTACTGGGACCTCTTCTCTCGACGCGTGGCGCCCGCCCCGCAAGGAAGCGCCCTAATCCTTCAGCTGGCCGACCGGGACGTCACGCTGAGCAATGAAGTCGCCGCAGCACCGATTACGCTTGCCGAAACCGTCGCTGGTGAAACCGGGTACCACAATCACTCACTTGTCGATTTTGCGATGCCTTACAGCGGTACGATCCTCGCTGGCCTCTACGGCTTCTTCGCTCGCTTCACCTCCAACGAGTACGCGCCGAGCGAGCAGTTCTTGGTCATTTTCAACGCCGGCGCCCCGTATGAAGACCTAGCGCCCGCTTCCGAAGCGATGTGGCTCGCGGCGAACCCGGGCGACTACACACTTGATGGCGTTGTCGATGCGGCCGACTATGACGCTTGGGCTACGAACTACGGCGGCGCGCCGGCGGTGGTCCAAACCAACGCCGACGGCAATGGAGACGGCGTGGTCGATGCGGCGGACTACACGTTGTGGCGTGACAACGCATCGACAACCCCGGTGAGTGTGCCCGAGCCGGGAGCGGTGTTTCTGGTCAGCGTCCTCCTCGTAGGGTCCGCTGTGCGGACCGTGGGCGGGCGTTTGCAGCGACTTCGCGCTCCGGGCGCCGATCTTGCTTCGAATACCAACGGCATTCTTGGCCGCTAACGACGGTCCGCACAGCGGACCCTACAAAGTGCTTGACACGCCGGCCGCCCTTGGTGTACTACCGTGGTAGCACACTAGTTCACAGCCACCTCATCCGCCGGCGGCTCTTACCGTGTTCGTCCAGGTCAACGCCTCCAACGGCGTCCCCGTCTACGACCAGATCGCCCGGCAGGTGGCGTTCGCGGTCGCCGACGGCGTGCTGGCGACGGGGGACCTCGTCCCGAGCGTCCGCGAGCTCGCCAAAGAGATCGCCGTCAACCCGAACACCGTCGCCCGTGCGTACCGCGAGCTGCAATCGCAGGGCGTCGTCGAGCCCTCGCCGGGGATTGTGCTGGTGGTCTGCGCCGGCGCGCGGCGGGCCTGTCAAACGCAGCGCCGTGCGTTGCTGCGCGAACGGGTTCGAAACGCCCTGCGTGAAACCCTCGAAGCGGGCCTGCCGCCCGCGGAAGCCCGTGATCTTGTGCTCGGCGAACTCGACAAGCTTGCGCCCCCTCAATAGCTACTTGAACAGCAATGCCAACAGTTGAACCTGTCGGAGACTCTCAGTGAACGCCGCGATCCAGATCGAAGGGGTCACCAAACGCTTCGGCCGCCACACGGCCGTCGATGACGTGTCGATCACCGTGCCGCGCAGCAGCGTCTTCGCCCTGCTGGGTGAGAACGGCGCCGGTAAGACGACGCTCGTGCGGATGCTGCTGGGGCTCGAGACGCCCGACACGGGGCGGCTGTCGGTGCTTGGCCTGTCGAGCAAGACCGACGGCGACGCCATCCGCCAACGGATCGGCTATGTCCCCGAGCGGCCCACGCTCTACGAGTGGATGACGGCCGCCGAGATCGGCTGGTTCACCGCCGGCTTCTACCCCGACGGCTTCGAACAGCACTACCGCAATCTCCTCGAGTTCTACCGGGTGCCGCTCAAGCGGAAGATCAAGCACATGTCCAAGGGGATGCGCGCGAAGGTCGCGCTGGCCCTGGCAATGGGTCACCAGCCCGAGCTGCTGGTGCTCGACGAACCCACCTCGGGACTCGACACGCTGGTGCGGCGGGAGTTCCTCGAGAGCATGGTCGAGATCGCCGCCGAAGGGCGCACGGTGCTGCTATGTAGCCACTTGATCGGCGAGGTCGAGCGTGTCGCCGACCGGGTCGTGATCCTCCGCGACGGCCACTTGCTGGCGTGCGACAAGCTCGACGAGTTGAAACGCACCTCGGTCGAACTGACGCTCACCATGGCGGGGAGCGGCGGCGTGCTGCCCGAGCTGCCCGGCGAGGTGCTCCTCAGCCGCCGCCGCGGCAAGCAGTGGCAAGTGATGCTGCGGGGCGTCGCCGATCAAGACGCGTTGTCGTCGCTCGCCGACAGCGAAGCGATTGTTGCCATCGACACGCGGACGCCGTCGCTTGAGGAGTTGTTTGTGGCGTATTTGCAATCAAAAGGGGCGCCGCCGCCGGGGGACTCGTCAGAAAAGCGTCCGGTACCGATTAGCTGAGATGAATTTGTGGGAGGCGTCTCCGACGCCGATTACGCGCACCATTCCGATTACGGCCAAGTGAGCGTAATCGGCGTC
>JBGSJY010000633.1:0-2407 GCA_041741515.1 Pirellulales bacterium
CGAAGGATTCCCGGTCGCCCAATCGCAGGCGGCTCACCGTTTCGGCGGCCGCGAGCTGTTGCGCCTTTTCTCGGTCGCCGGCGCTTCGCGCGAGGATCGCCGCCCGACGCAGCGTCTGC
Source organism: Pirellulales bacterium (assembly GCA_041741515.1). Lineage (GTDB taxonomy): Bacteria > Planctomycetota > Planctomycetia > Pirellulales > Lacipirellulaceae > Botrimarina. Next base: position 120 of record JBGSJY010000633.1, read on the forward strand.
GCGGAGCTGGCGTAGGCGCCGACGTCGGTCTCTGAACGAGCTAGCGCCTCGAGTGCTTCGACGCCGAAGAGCTCGGGCGGATAGTTCGCAACAACACGCCGCCACTGGCGAACGGTAAAAGCTTCTTCCACTGCGCGGCGGTACTGGCCCTTGAGGACCGAGCGGAGCACGCCGATGTCGCTGGGTTTGGCGCGGAGCACGCCGACCAGGAGCCGACGCTTGAGGCTCTCGCCGTCGGCGCCGACGTGGTCGATGTCCGCCGCGAGCCGCTCGGCAACCAGTGGCGCGGCCTCGCCAAAACGCCCCTGCTGGAGTAACTCTTCGGCGAGTTCGACGCGACGCTCGACCTCGCGTTCGATCGGCGGCTGGAGGCCGAAGTAGAGCCGACTAAAGGCGGCAGGATCGGTCGGCGCAGGGTCTTCGGCCCCCTCCGCGGCAAAATTCCCGAAAAAAACCGCACCGAACGCGGCGACGGCGCAAAAAGCCCTTTGCCAACGGGAAAAAGGGGGCGGGAGAGGCGTTTGGGAGGCCGTCATAGACGCGGTGAACCGGCTTTAAGGTCTTTTCCTTTCAGCACTTACAGCATAGCAAGCGTCGCCCTAATCGACCGCCCTGTTTCTCGCCTCGGGGAACGGCTTGTGAGGGGTCGGTAAGGGGCGATCAACGCGAACGAGCCGTATTTCCCGGACATAACGCGTTTTTCCGGCTTGTAGGCAGCCGAGTTGGATCGTTTTAATCACGCCCGTCGAGTCGCCGGCCCGACCTAGCTATCACCCATCAATGTCCCGCTAGGCTTTCGCCAAGCGGGCCAATCGTTACGACCGGAGGATAACCCCCCATGGCGAAAGCCGCTCCCAAAGCGCCCACCAAGACCGAGATTTACGCTGGCATCGCCGAGGCCACCGGCCTGACGAAGAAGCAAGTCGGCGAGGTGTTCGACGCGCTCGACGCCCAGATCCAGAAGGCCCTCGCAGGCCGCGGCGCCCCGAAGATGTTCTCGCTCCCCGGCCTCTGCAAGATCACTCTGCAGCACAAGCCGGCCACCAAGGAGCGTGAGGGCATCAACCCCTTCACCGGCGAGCCCACGACGATCAAGGCCAAGCCGGCCCGCACCGTCGTTAAGGTCCGTCCGCTGAAGAAGCTCAAGGACATGGTCGCCTGAGTTCGGTCAACGAACTCTTGACAAGCCATTAGGCGAAATGGCGGGCCGGTCAACGGCCCGCCATTTTTTTATTAAAGCCCCAATGACTAGGTCCCAATGACCAATGAGGTGCCGCCGCACCGCAGCGGTCGCTAGATCAATTCATTGGTTATTGGTGTTTGGTCATTGGTCTTTTGCAGTTATGCCGCCGCTCCACATCGTCCTGTTCCAGCCCGAGATTCCCTACAACACGGGGAGCGTGGGCCGGACTTGCGTGGCGCTCGGCGCGAAGCTGTGGCTCGTGCGGCCGCTGGGGTTTCAGGTCGATGACCGCCAGCTCCGCCGCGCGGGACTCGACTACTGGCAACACCTTGATTGGGAGGTCGTCGATGACTGGGAAGACCTCGTGGGCAAGCTGCCGACCGAGCGATTGTGGTTCTTCACCAAACGCGGCGACAGCGGCTTCTACGATGCGCAGTTCGAACGGGGCGACGCCCTCGTGTTCGGCAGTGAATCGGCCGGCCTGCCGCCGAGCTTGCTAGAGAACGCCGCAGGAAGGCGCCTGCAGATCCCCACGAGCGCGAACGTGCGGAGCCTCAATCTTTCGGTGAGCGTCGCGCTGGCGGGTTTCGAGGCGTGCCGCCAGATGGGGTCGCTGACATGAGCGCAACTCGCTGACGCTCACTCCCGGCGCTGCGCTTAGGGCTCCCAGCCCACGAGGTGGTGAGCTGAACGAGGGGTCGGGAGCCCTAAGCGCCAGCGCCGGGAGTAGCAGCGTAACAACGCCCGCCTTCCGCTCGGGCGTCAATTCGCCTTGAATACACGCGGCGCCGCCCCCCCGGCCGCAGCAACTTCCTACTCAAACCGACACAATCCCATGGCCGCCCTCAACGCCGGTCTCGAATCCATCTTCACCCCTGCGGCACCGCTAGCGGACCGCACGTGGCTGCGGGTGGGGGGGCCCGCGGAATGGCTGGTGCGGCCCACCGGCGTCGAGGAATTGACGACCGTCGTGGGCCGCTGCCGCGACGCCTCGACACCGGTCCGCGTGCTGGGTGGGGGCTCGAACGTCCTAGTGCGTGACGAGGGCGTGAAGGGCGTCGTGCTGCAGCTCGACCACGAGGCGTTCGGCCGGGTCCGCCTCGAC
>JBGSJY010000634.1:0-5223 GCA_041741515.1 Pirellulales bacterium
GCTCGTGCGGGACCCGTTACTGCTGCTCGCCGACGAACCAACCGGGGCCCTCGACGGCCGCAATGCCGACGCGGTCGCCGACGTTTTGCTCTCGATTCAGAGCGAGCGACACGGCATGCTAATTGCCGTCACCCATAGCACCGAGTTTGCCGCCCGGATGGGCCGCACAGCGCGGCTCTCCGAGGGGAAGCTTGTGGGGCCGACTTAACGAACTTCACGCAGCCACCCGATCCGCGACAGCTTCTGCAAAAATGGACGTCGATCAACTCGCAGCGGCTCTGCTCACCGACAAACCCTCGCGCCGCGTAGCCGCCGCCGAGCAGCTGGCGACGCTCGGCCCCGAAGCGTCGCCCGCCGCCCTGGCGCTGGTAACTGCCTGCGGCAACCCGGCGCTGGTGGACCTCTGTATCGGCGCGCTGGAGGAGCTCGGGCCGGCGCCGGCCGATCAGTTGCCCGAGATCGCCAACTTGGTGACCGCTGCGGACGAGAACGTGGCCTACTGGTCGGCTACCCTGCTCGGTAGGGCCGGCGACGCCGCGGCTCCGTATCTGGCGCAGCTCGAACTAGCCGCACGGAACGAAGCGGCCGCGATTGAAGTCCGCGAGCGGGCCGTCTGGGCGATCGGCAAGCTCGGCCCCGACGCGAAGCCAGCCGAGGCGACGCTCCGCTCGATCGCCGAGTCGGGCCCCACGCCACGCATCAAGCGGCTCGCCTCGACCGCGCTCGCGGGCCTCTGACGTTTCTGAATAAAAAAAGTAGGGCCACAAAGGGCGCAAAGAACACGAAGGCCTCATCGCCGAGCTCTACTCGATTGACAGATTAGACTTTGTGCCCTTCGTGGTTCACATTTATTTTCTCAACCGGCCACGGTTGGGCCTACGTATAGCGGACGCCCTGGTGCTCGGGCTCGAAGAAGGCCGGCAGCAGCGAATCGACGCGGAGCAGGCCCGGCCGAGTCAATTCGATGGCGTCATCGTCGAAAGCGACGAGGCCATCGCCTTCGTAGCGACGCCAGACGTCATTCCACTCCTGGCGGATATCGACGCCGAACTTTTTCTGGAAGTAAGACGGGGCGATGTGGCCCTTCTTGAGTTGCAGCACTATCTCGCGCACCAGCGCCTGGTGCGGAGTGATACGTAGCGCGCGACCGAGGGGCAGCTCGCCTGCTTCCAGCGTGCCGAGGTATTGCTCCCACTCGGGGAGGTTCTGGTAGTGGACGCCCGACGCGTGACCGAAGCTGGCGATGCCGGTCGCCAACAGGTCGCTGCCGTGCCAGAGATTGTCGCGGTAGCTGAACTTGGTGCCCGGTTTAACCATCGTGTAGGCGCTCGACTGCTCGTAGCCGGCGTCGAGCAATTGGTCGAACGCCCAGTCGAGCCAGTCGCGCTTCTGCTCCCATGTGGCAATCGGCGACTCCTCGCCGGCCAACACCCCCTGCGAGATCACCGTATTGAACGGCAGCTCCATCTGGTAGATGGTGACGCTCCCCGGGTCCATGTCGATCGTCCGGCGGACGGCGGCCTGCCACTTGTCGGTGGTGTCTCCCGCCATGCCGCTGATGAGATCGACGTTGACGCTGTCGAAGCCGGCGGCCTTGATCCACGGCCAGGCGCGGTCGATCTCCATCGACTCATGCGCGCGACCGTTGTCGCGGAGGATGGCGTCGTCGAAGTGCTCGACGCCGAGGGACAGTCGTGTCACGCCGATCTCCTTGAGCGTGCCGACCTTCGCTTCGCTGAGCGTGCCGGGCTCACACTCGAAGGTCACTTCCTCTGCCAGCGACCAGTCGATGTTCTCGCGCAGCCGGTCCACGAGGCGCGTGAGCTGCCGGCTGGAGAGGAACGAGGGGGTCCCGCCGCCGAAATAAACGAACCGGAACGGGCGGCCGCCCATGACGGGCTGCTCGCTGACCAGCTCGATCTCTTTGGAGAGCGCGGCGAGGTACCGCTCAACCTCCGCGGCGTTTTTGTCGGTGAAGACCTTGAAGTAGCAAAACTTGCACCGCTTGCGACAGAACGGCAGATGCAGATACAGACCTAGCGGCGCCGGTTCCTGATCGAGCGGGGCGAGCGGCGGCGAGCCGAGGGCCGTCACCGCGTCCCCCACCGCCTCTTTCGACCACTGCGAGAAGGGGGGGTAGTTGCTGATGAAGTAAGAGCCGACTTCGGTTTTGGTCGCTTGGGACATTTTCTCGCCGCTGATTAAGTTTTTTAGCCGCAGATGAACGCGGATGGACGCAGATGTTTACCGATTGGGTGCGCTGCTTCGGATGGCTCGTTTCACTTGGATTCGTGATGCTCCAAAGTTGATTAGCAATGCGAGTTCTCTGCCGGTTGCTTTGAGATAGTTAAGCGCTTGTGCTAAGTCAGCATCCGAAAGCGCCTTCGAGTGTTTGAGTTCGACAATCAACTCATCTTCTACTAATAAATCGACGACGTAGTCTCCGACAACCACCCCATCGTATCGGACTTGGATCGGAATCTGCTGCCGAACATCGATCCCGGCTTTTCTAAGTTCGTGAGCAAGCGAATTCTCGTAGACTCGCTCAAGAAACCCAACACCCAACTCATTTGCCACTTGAAAAGCGCAACCAATAACGATCTCCGTCAACTCCTCAGAGGTGCATCTGCGTCTATCTGCGTCCATCTGCGGCTACTCCTTTCTTGCCGAGGGCGTAGAGCCGGCCGTCGGTGTTGGGGAGTAGCACCAGGCCGTCCGAGGCCGCGGGGGCGGCGATGAACGAGCCGCCGAAGTCCTCGTCCCAGACGTGGTCGCCCTTCACGGGGGCCAGCAGCAGGACTTGGCCGCGTGTCGTGGCGACGAGCGACTTACCGTCCGCCAGCAGCAGCGGCGACGCTTCCACAGCACTGCGGGTACGCTGCCGCCAGAGCAAGTCGCCGCTCTTCGGGTGGAGGGCGAACACGACCTTCCCTTGATTTGCGTAGACCACGGCGTCCTTTGTCGCCGCGGCGGCGGTGCGGATCCCTTGCCCCGCACGTTGGTCGCGGTAGGTCCACCTCACAACGGGATTCGCTGGGTCCACGGCGTCGACCGCCAAAAAGGCGCCGGCCTCGGTGCCGAAGTAGGCGACGCCCCCAACGACCGCGGCCGTGTTGCCGGTCGGGTCGCCAATGGCGCACGAGCCGGACTCTTTGCCGGTCGCCACGTCGAGCGTATGGAGTTTGCCGTCGCACCCGGCGAGCAGCGCGTGACCGCCCACCACCGTCGGCGTACAGCGTAATGGCGCATCAATAGCGAAGCGCCACTTCTCCTTGCCGGTGGACGCGTCGAGGGCGAAAAGCGTCCCTCCCTCGGTCGGCAGCAGCACGAGCGAGTCGCCGCTAGCGAGCTTGTGAACGAGCGGCCCGCCGTACATCTCCGACTCGGTGTCGAAGCTCCAGCGCTCGGCGCCGTCGTCCGTCACGAGGCAACGCACAAGCCCATTCATGTCGGGCGCGTAAAGCCAGTCGTCCGCCACCGCGGCTGGCGAGGTGAACCCCGATTCCTCAAACGCCTTCTTCCACACCAGCGACCCATCGGCGACGCGCACCGCATGCATCGTCCCGTCAAAGTCGCCGAAGTACGCCACGCCCTTCGCAACGACCGGCGTCGCCTCGAGCGAAGTCTCCCCCGCCTCATAGGTCCAGACGACCTGTGGCTCGTCAGGGAGCGTCACGTCCGTCGCGCCCGTCGATTCCGCCCCACCACGCGCGAACGGCCAATCCGCCCTTACACTGCTACAGATCGCAACTATCGCGCAGAGACGCAGAGACGCAGAGAGAATCCTGGCGATCAATCTCTCTGCGTCTCTGCGTCTCTGCGCGAGACGATCGTCAGAAGGCGGCTTCGTAGATTCGCAGGTAGTCATCTTCGCCCATCTCGACCGGGTTGAACGTGCCCGTCCATTGGCGGGCAGCGTCGGCCGCGAGCTTGGGGAGCTCTTCGCGGGCGACGCCGAGTTCCCCCAGTCTACCCGCTAGCCCGGCGCCCTGGGCGATCGAAGCCAACACCTCCGGCAGGTTGTCAGCTAGTTCACCGTACGCGAGCTGACACCCCTCGTCGCACGCCGCGTTGTGTCGCACGACGTGCGGGAGCATCAGCCCAATCGCCTCGCCATGGATGATCCCGTAGGCCGCCGTCAGCGGATTGGCGAGCGCATGGGCGGCGCCGAGCATCGAGTTCTCGATCGCCAGCCCCGCCAGACACGCCCCCTGCTGCACCCAACCGCGGGCTGTCATGTCGCGTGGGTCGTCGATCACACGGGGCAAACCCTGCGACAAGAGCCGCCACGCCTCGCGGCTGAACGCCATCGACACTTGATTCCGCTTTTTGGTGACGAGGGTCTCGACGGTGTGCGACAGGGCGTCGATCCCAGTGAGCGCCGTGACGCGGGGCGGCTGCGTTAGCGTCAGCTCGGGGTCCAGCACCGCGAGGCGGAACGCGGCGCGCTTGTCGCCGCAGGCCATTTTGGCATGGGTCGCCGCGTCGCTGATCAGCGCGAACGACTGGGCCTCGCTGCCGGTGCCCGCGGTCGTCGGCACGGCGACCATCGGCAGCATCGGCCCGGTCGCCTTACCAACGCCCCAGTAGTCCTGCATCCGTCCGCCGCACGAGTAGACGAAGTTGATCCCCTTACAGCAGTCCATGCTGCTGCCGCCGCCGACGGCGATGATCGCGTCGGGCCGATAATCGCGCGCGACATCGGCGCCACGATCGACGTTGTCGGTCGTGGGGTTCTCTTGCACGCCATCGAAGACAAGCGTCGCCACGCCCGCGGCGTTCAGCAACTCAACACACCGCCCCGTGTGCCCCGCCTGGATGATGCCGGGGTCCGACACCACCATCGCCCGCTTAACGCCAAGCTCGGCCGTCAGCACGCCAAGCTCCGCCACCCGGCCGGGGCCGTAGACGATGCGCGTGCGGCAGTGGAAATCGAACTCACGCATTTTTTTAGCCGCAGATGGACGCAGATGGACGCGGATGCAACCTTCGCTGCAACATCACTCTGCTAAGAGCATTACCTAAGTCATCCAACCACTCCGATGTCGCGTCGCCCAGTCAATCGACATCCGCGTCCATCTGCGTTCATCTGCGGCCAATTTCTTAAGCGATTTGAAGTGCACGGCTGCGGTACAGGAACTCAATTAAGTTCCCCTCATGCGGCTGGAGCCAATCGACCTGTGGCGTAGGAATCGGACCGAGGTTGAGGCGGTCGATGTCAAT
>JBGSJY010000635.1:0-1594 GCA_041741515.1 Pirellulales bacterium
GAGTTCGCGGCCCGCTGCCCCCACTCCGCTCCGCAGCCGCTTTCGGCTACGCCTCGAGCGGCTGCTCCGCTACGCGGGGGCAGCGGATTTACCCAAACCGTACTCTCATAACGAATGGCTCAGGTTTTTGGGGCAGGTCAAGGCAGATAGCTCGACGAGCACCCTCTCCGCGTACACCGCAACTCGTTCCTTGCATCGCAAATGCTGCCAGCGTGCCAATAATAAGCAGCACTACAATGAGTTCTAGAAGTGTGAAAGCGTTCCGCTTGCGAAGCATGGCGTCCTCCCCGACTAGTTACACCAGTAAACCCATCGTAAGCGGAAACGGCAGCGGGGTCGCTGGGAGTGTGAGCGGCGGCGGTTGGAAAATCGTCCGGTGATTCCTCCGGGAGCTGACGCTTCCCGGCTCGCATGCAGTGCGTTTCGGATTGCCTTGCCGTTTGGTCCGCCTGCGAGCCGCGAGAGCGTTAGCTCCCGGAGTGCCCCGCCAGACTGCTCGCTACAACCGACCCACTCCCCCCAATCCATCCCCAGAAATCCCCGGAATCCGCGGCGCCGACCCCCCGCGGCGGGGTTTTACCCCTGGGGGGCGGTCTGCGCGGACGCGCCGCCGTCCCGCCCCACGATTAGGATGAAGGGCGATTAGGATGAAGGATCGTCCCCCGCTTGGATATCTGACGCCCGACGACATGCCGCTCCGCCGATACCTGCTGACCAGCCTCTTCACGGCCCTCGTGGCCGCGGCTCTCGGTGTGCCTGCTTTGGGGGCCGAATCCGAGCTGGTCGGCCTTCTGGCCGTGGCGATCGAGCCCGCCGTCGCGAAGGACCTGGGCCTCTCGGACGACCAGCTCGCGAGTCTTCAGACGCTCGCCGACGAGCGCGAGATGAAGGGGATGAGTCAGGCGATGAAGGTCGCCAACCTGCCCCGCGAAGAGCAGGTCGCCCAGCTCGCCGGCTTCCGGGCGGAGAGCGAGCGGATGGCGTTCGACGTGATGACGGCCGAGCAAGTGGCAAAACTGCGTGAAGTTGCCGGCGGTCGGGAAGACGCGGCCCTCAAACCCGTCGAGAAAGAATCCACCGCGGAGGTCGCGGTGGACGCGGAGATGGAGACGGTGATTGCGCCGCCGTCGTCCGCGTCAACGGAAGAGGTTGCCGAGGAGAAGCCCGCAGCTCGCCCGCTTAGCGGTGAAACTCCAGACCCAGCTTCCTTCCCCAACGACGGCAAACTCTCGTTCAACTTCAAGCAGCAGCTCTGGGCCGACGTGATCCGTTGGTTTGCCGATCAGGCAGGCCTGTCGCTGATCGTCGATCAGGCGCCCCCCGGCACGCTCACCTACCGCGACGACCGCCGTTACACGCCCGCCGAGGCGCTTGACGTGCTCAACGGCGTCTTGCTCACCAAGGGTTACACGCTCGTCCGCAAGGACCGTATGCTGCTGGTGATCGACCTCGAGCAGGACATCATCCCGCCGAACGTCGTCACCGACGTGCCACTCGCGCAGCTCGACCAGCGGGGCGAGTACGAGCTGGTGCGGGTCCTGGTGGACCTCGGCGACGTCGACGCCGCGTCCGCGGCCGACTCGCTGCTGCGGCT
>JBGSJY010000636.1:0-9203 GCA_041741515.1 Pirellulales bacterium
GCCACGCCGCGGCGCCACATCTGCTTCGCCTGGCCGACAACGTCGGGGGCCCGCCGCCGCGCGATCGCCGCGCATCCCGACAAGGCCGCCACACAGAGCAGCAACAGGCACAGGCGGCGGAGGCGGTTGTCGGACAACGGCGAACGGCTTGGGTTGGCGGCCACTCCTTGCCTATCGGCGCCGAAGGGGCGGCCCTTGGCGTGAGACTTTTTCGCCGCGGGAGAGTATCGAGCGACGCCTTCCGTAACAACGCCAGCAGCCGCTCCCCCGCCGCCCCTCCCACAGAACAGCGGTCCCCAGCGACCCGACGCCGCGATAAGATGGGGCGTTTTGACCCATCAGTCCGCCCATGCGGCTGCTAGCCCAACTGTCCGCTAGCAGAGCCGAGGAGCCTGCCGTGTTCTCTATTTACGACCGAGCCGGCGTCTCGCTCGCGTACCCGAAAAATTGGAAGCTCGACGCGGACACCGACGAAGAAGCCCGTCTGAATCTGACGATCTCGAGCCCCAACACGGCGTTCTGGACGTTGATCGTCTACGCCGAGATCCTGGACCTGGGCCACCTGCTCGACCAGACGCTAGCGGCGTTGCGGGCGGAGTACCCCGACCTCGAGGTGGCCGACGCCGACGAGAAGATTGCGGGACAGACCCTCCGTGGGAAGGACGCGTCGTTCTTTTGCCTCGAACTGACGAGCACCGCCCAGGTCCGCGCGCTGCACCGCGGGGCATCGACCTACCTGATCCTCTGCCAGGCCGAAGACCGTGAGATGGAGGTAGCCGGCGCCGTCTTCGACGCGATCACCGGCAGCCTCCTGGCGGGAGTCGGTGAAGCCGGCGAGACTGACGCCCGCTGATCCCCCGCCGACCGTGCTAGAGAACCGCAGTCATGGCAAAGAAAGCCGCTTCCGCCAAGAAGACGACGCCCGGCGACGCCGAGCCCTTCGAGGCATCGCTCGCCGAGCTTGAATTCATCGTCGCCGAGCTGGAGGGAGGCGAATTAGTCCTTTCCGACGCCTTAGCGCGGTACGAGGAAGGCGTGCGGCGGCTCAAGCAGTGCCACGCCCAGCTCCAGGCGGCCGAGCGGCGGATTGAGCTATTGAGCGGCGTCGATGCGGACGGCAACTCGGCGACGACGCCGTTCGACGACACCGCGACGACGGAAGACCGGTCGAAAAAGCGCTCGGCAACCCCCCCCAGAACGGCGCGCCCCGCGGGCCCGGGGCAGGGCAGGGCGGGCGTGGACGAGGGGTCGCGGCTCTTCTAAACTGGGGTCGTTGTCAGCTTGCCCCATGTTGTTGTGGCCTAACGCGTTACGATTGCAGCCGCGATTGCGGTTACGGATGCAGTCGCCCCGCTACGAGGGCCACCCGAGAGGGGTCCGTCGTGTCCCTCGGCCTACCGCGCCCGATGCTTACCGAAGCCGCCACCAAGAGCACATCCGATGTGGCGGGTGATCCCGCATCGGACATGGCGGCCATCGACGCCGCCCTCGCCGCTGCACTTCGTGACGCTCCGGGTCGGCCCCCCCGACTCATGGAGGCGATGCGGTACGCCGTCCTCGGACCGGGCAAGCGGCTCCGTCCACGGCTGGTGCTGATGGCCGCGCGGGCCTGCGGCGGCGACCCGGCCGACGCGATCAACTGCGCTTCTGCCGTGGAGATGATCCACGCTTACTCGCTGGTGCACGATGACCTGCCGGCGATGGACGATGACGACCTGCGTCGCGGCCGCCCGACCGTCCACCGGCAATTTGACGAGGCGACCGCGATCCTCGCCGGTGACGCTTTGCTGGCGCTGGCTTTCGAGACGGTGATTTGGCCCCCCACGCCCGTCCAGGCGGCTGCTCCGGCGTGCCGAGAGCTCGCCCACGCCGCGGGGCCTGGAATGCTCGTCGGCGGCCAAGTCGACGACCTGGCGGGCGTCAGCGCTGCTCAGGAGGGCCGTGAACCGACTCTGGAGCGGCTGGAAGCCATCCACCGCCGCAAGACGGGGGCGATGATTACGGTGTCGCTCCGCCTGGGGGCGCTTTGTGCGGGGGCAAAGCCGCCGCAGCTCGCCGCCCTGACCGAGTTTGGCGATGCAATCGGCCTCTTGTTCCAGGTGACCGACGACCTGCTCGACGCCGCTGGCGACGCAACGGCCGTCGGCAAACGCGTCGGCAAGGACCAGGACGCCGGCAAACTGACGTACCCCGGCCTGCTGGGCGTCCAAGAGAGCCGCGCGTATGCCGCGAAACTCGCCCAACGAGCCGCCGCCGCCCTCAAGCCGCTCGGCCTCGCGGCGGAACCACTCCACGCCCTAACGCGACAGATACTCGAAAGAGATCGCTGAGGTTTTGAAAGGAGATAGGGAGATGATTGGGAGATGGGGGGATCGCAAGCGGGTGGGTCGTGTGCCTTTCACTTTGAGCCGACTAAACAACGTGACCCGATCGTGCGAATTAAACAAGGTGAATTAGGAGCCGCGAAGCGGCTGATTACTGTCTCCAATTAAACTAACCAAGCTCTTCCTCCGCCGTTTGATATCGCCGCTGAACCCGGCAATGCCGTTCGCTTGCGATCTCCCGTATCTCCATTCGTCCCCCTATCTCCTTTCCTAAATTCAGCACCCGATGCAGCCGCTCCTGCCGAAGATTGCCTCGCCGCGCGACCTCGACGGGATGTCGACCGCGCAGCTCGAGCAGGTGGCGCTGGAAATCCGTGACACGCTCTGTAACCTCGTCGAGGCGCGCAGCGCGCACTTCGCCTCGAACCTAGGCGTCGTCGAACTGTGCCTCGCGCTGCACACGACGTTCGACTTCTTGCACGACCGGCTGATCTGGGACACGGGGCACCAGATCTATCCCCACAAGCTGATCACGGGCCGTTACGACGAGTTCCCGTCGATCCGCACCAAGGGGGGCCTGATGGGCTACCCCAACCCCGAAGAGAGCGACTACGACCTTTTCGTCACCGGCCACGCCGGCTCGAGCGTCTCGACCGCCCACGGTCTGGCGAGCGGCGATCTGGCGCTGCGGCCGCACGAGAACCGCTGGAGCGTGGCGGTCATCGGCGACGGGGCCTTCCCCTCGGGCGTTGTCTACGAGGCGCTGAACAATCTGAATCGCGACGGCAAGCGGCTGCTCGTTGTGCTGAACGACAACAAGATGTCGATCTGCCCGCGCGTGGGGGGCGTCGCCGACTACTTCGACCGCTTGCGGATGAACCCGATGTACACGGGCCTCAAGGAGGAGGTCGCCCGCGTGCTGTCGAAGGTGCCGCTGCTCGGTGATCCGACCGAGCGGATGCTCGCGCAGATCAAGGAAGCCGCGAAGGCCGGCCTGCACGGGGGGATGTTCTTCGAGGAATTGGGCGTCCGCTATATCGGTCCGATCGACGGCCACAACATCAAGCTGCTGCGCAAGTACCTGCGCATGGTGAAGGCGGGCGACGGCCCCGTGCTGCTGCACGTCGTCACCGAGAAGGGCCACGGCTTCCGCCCCGCGGCCGAGGACCCAGTCACGTTCCACGCGCCGCCCGTGTTCCAGCGTGATAATTCCGATCGCGACCGTGTTGTCTCGATCAAGAAATCGGACGGCCGCAGCTTTACGCACGTCGCCAGCGACGCGATCCACGCCGCGATGTCCAGGAATGATCGCGTCACGGTGCTGACGGCGGCCATGTGCCAGGGGAACAAGCTCGAGCGGCTCCGCGACGACTACCCGGACCGCTTCTTTGACACGGGCATCTGCGAGGCGCACACGGTCGCCTTCGCCGCCGGGCAGGCAAAGGTCGGCATGCGGCCGGTCGTCGATATCTACAGCACGTTCTTACAGCGGTCGTTCGACCACGTCTTCCAAGAGGTCGCGTTGCAGAACCTGCCGGTGGCGTTCATGCTCGACCGCGGCGGCCTCTCGGGTCCGGACGGGCCGACGCACCACGGCGTGTTTGACCTAGCCTATCTGCGGGTCTTCCCGAACATGGTCGTGATGGCGCCCGGCGACGCGGCCGACCTGCCGCCGATGCTCGACTTCGCCGTCCGGCACGACAGCCCCTGTGCGATCCGCTACCCGAAGGCGGCGGCGATCGAGATTGCCGGCGACCGCGCGCCGATCGAGCTCGGCAAGGCCGAAGCGCTCCGTGAAGGCCCCGACGGGGCGATCCTTTGCGGCGGAGCGCTATTGGTCGATTGCCTCGCCGCCGCCGATAAGCTGCGTAGCGAGGAAGGGATCGAGCTGACGGTCGTCAACGCCCGCTTCATCAAGCCGCTCGACACCAAGACAATCCTGCCGATCGTCAAACGCAGCCCGTTCGTCGTCACGGTCGAAGAGGCGCAGCTCGCCGGCGGCTTCGGCAGCGCGGTGCTCGAGGCGTGTTGCGACGCGGGCGTCTCGACGGCTCACCTGCGGCGCCTCGGCATCCCGGACGTCTACGTCGAGCACGGCGACCGCGAAGAGTTGCTCGCCGACCTGGGGCTCGACGTGGCGGGCATAACCCAGGCGTGCCAAGAACTCGCCGGCAGTCGGGCGGCGAACTTGGCGGGGTGAACGCTGACCGAGCTAGTTTCTTGTAGAGCCGCGATCACATGCCAATGCAAGCCCCAGACGCTAAACAGCTATTGATCGCGACGGTAATATGTCTCGTTGCGTCACCCGCCTGGTGGTATTGGTATCTCGCCGCGACGCCCCCGTTGCCCGGGTATCCGGCAGCGCCACAACATCCACCAACGGCACTTACGGTTGATCCCAAGGACGAAACCGAGTGGCAACAATTTGATTATTCCAATAGGCGCTACAATCAAGCTTATGAACGGATGTGGCTTAGACTTATGGTGCCGTCGGGTGTGCTCGCGCTGGCTGCGGGAGGGTTTGCCTTTGCCGCGTCTCTTCACGTCGTGAAAACTCGGCCGTGGATAGGTTGGGCTGGAATCGCCGTTTCGATCGCCTATTGGCTAGCCGTTTCGGCATTCCTGTTCATTGCTTACGGGTTCAGGCACGGATGAACGGTCGCCATTGTCTCTCGGCGAGCAATTCTGTCGTGTCTGTAAGCTCCTTGTACCTTTATCGTAAAAGCGGAACTCGGATTAGGCTGTAGGTATGAGCGACGTTCCACCCGCCATCTTGATGTACGATGGCTCCCGGCGAGAACTCGCTGCGCGAGCCGACGCGCTGCGCCGGGTAATCGAGCCGCTGCTGCCCGTCGTGGCGGTTGAGAACGACCTGGAAGCGCCATTCGACGCCCAAGGCGCCGAGATCGCTATCGCGATGGGGGGCGACGGCACGATGCTCCGCACGGCCCGGCGGATGGGGCGTGAGCAGATCCCCGTGCTGGGCGTCAACCTGGGGAAGCTCGGCTTCTTGGCGGGCACGAATCCCGACGAGCTCGAAAAGACGCTCGTCGAAGTCGCGGCTAGGCGGTTCCGACTGGTGGATCACCTGATGATCGACTGCTCGCTGGTCCGCGGCGGCGAGATTGTCGAGACGCGGCTGGGGCTCAACGAGGCGGTGATCCTTGCCGGCGAACCCTTCGGCATGATCGAGGTCGATTTGCGGATCGACGGCGCGCTGGCCGCCACCTACGGCAGCGACGGCATGCTGATCTCGACGCCCGTCGGATCGACCGCCCACAACCTGGCGATCGGCGGCCCGATCCTCCGCAAGGACATCGACGCGATTGTCATCTCGGCGATCAACCCGCACACGCTGACGGTGCGGCCGGTCGTGGATTCGCCCGACCGCACGTACGAGCTGACGGTCCCTAGCCCCAACCCCGGCACGTCGCTGCTGGTGGATGGTCAGCTCATCGCCAAGATCGAGGCGGGCGACACCGTACGGGTCGAGCGCTCGCCGGCCGTGTTCCAGCTCGTCGAAGTCCCCGGGCAGGCGTACTACCACACGCTGCGTGAAAAGCTCGGCTGGGGCCGGCGTCCGCGCGAAGGGAAGTAACGGGTTAAGCGGCAACTGCATCGGAGGAGGCTTGTTGGGTAATGACCAATGACCAAGCCCCAATGACCAATGACGTGCTGCCGCACGGACGCTTCCTCAATGCTGCCCCTTTTAGCCCCAAGCCCCTTTCTTCATTGGTCATTGGGGCTTGGACATTGGTCATTCCCGACTGTCAGTTGCCGCCCCGCCTACCACTCGAGATTGGCCTTTCATAAACCGTCGCCAATCGGTCATCGTAGTCGCTCTCCCACCGACTCCATGTGCAAGCCAAGGATGGCACGACATGACCCGCCAGCTAGCATCGTTCGTACTCGCCCTCGCCCTTCCCGCCTGCGTGCTAGCGGAAGAGGGCGGCAAGCACTTGCTCCAGTACAAGTTCAAGACGGGCGACACGCTCCGCTGGGAAGTCGATCAGCGCTCGAGCGTCTCCAACACGATGCAGGGCACGACCCAGCAGGCGCAGACCAAGACGGTTTCGCTGAAGGTCTGGAAGGTGATCGACGTCACCCCCGCCGGTGAGATCGAGTTTCTCAACATGGTCGAGCGGGTGCGGATGGAGAACAAACTCCCCGACCGCGCCGCGATGGTGTTCGACAGCACTTCGGGCGAAGAGCCGCCGCCGGGGTTCGAGGACGCGGCCCGTGCGGTTGGCGTGCCGCTCAGTTCGATCCGCATGTCGCCCCGCGGCGAGGTGAAGAGCCGCGACGTCAAGCATCACCAGCCCGCCGCCGACCCGCACGAGCAGGTTACGCTGCTGCTTCCCGAAGGGCCGATCGCGATTGGCGACTCCTGGAATCAGCCCGTCGATGTGCTCGTGAAAGTGGGCGACGGGGGCCAAAAGACCATCGCCGCCCGCCGCAAGCACACGCTCAAGAGCGTCAGCGCTGGCGTGGCGACGATCGAGACCGAGTTCCAAGCGATCTCGCCCACGACGCCGGAGATCGATGGCCAGATGGCCCACCGGATGGTGAAGGGCGAAATCCGCTTCGACATCGACAACGGCCGCGTGCTCTCGCAGCGGCTCGACGTCGACCGGACGGTGATCGGATTCGCCGGCGATTCGAGCAGCATGCACCTGCTGACCCGCCTTGAAGAGAAACTCCAGGACGGCCCCACTTCGGTTGCTAGCAAGCCGTGATGTCGCGCGCAGAGACGCGGAGACGCAGACGCACTAAGTTCTGAGAATCACGCAAAGGCGCGAAGACGCAAAGGACTCGCGGTTGCGCGATCAACGGCCATGGCTGTCCTCTGAAAAAAGCTTTGTCTTTCCGCCATTGCGGCATCGCGCGAGTCTTTCCTACCGTGCCTCTGCGACTCCGCGTCTTTGCGCGAGACTTGCACCCCCCGTTTGGAATCGGTCTACCGCCCTTGGGCCTCTAGCCGATATACGACAATAGCGTCCGCAACGAGCGAGCGCTGACCCAACCGCGACCCCGCCTGAGCGTCCCGCGCTCCGAGCCCACCATGCGAGTCTTTGGTACCCGCGTCGTCTTGCTAGCGACCGCCGTGTCGTTCGCTGCGAGCGACGCCGCCGCTCAGTATACCTACGCCCCGTCGCAAGATTACTACCGCAACGACACGGCCCAAGGGACGGTCGTCGGCGGCGGCCTGGGGGCGATCACCGGCGCCCTGATCGGCGGCGGCAAGGGTAAGGGTGGCGAGGGCGCGCTGATCGGCGCCGGAATCGGGGCGATCACTGGCAACCTGCTGGGCCGCTCAAAGGACGCCACCGACGAACGTATCGCCCAGAACGGCTACGCGGCCGCTCACGGCGCGAATATCCAGGCGGCCGCCCAGGCGGTGACCAATTACGACCTGGCGCAGATGACGCAGTCGGGCCTCAGCGAGGCCGTCATCATCGGCGCGATCCAGCAACGCGGGGCGCGGCTCGATTTGAGCCCCCAGGGCCTCATCCAGCTCAAGCAGGCCGGAGTCAGCGACAACATCCTGATCGCCGCCCAGCGCGCCTCGGCGGGCCCTTCATCGATTTACGCGGCGTCTGCCGCCCCGGTGATCGCTCCGCAGCCGACGGTGGTGATCGACCGTCGGCCGATGTACTACTACGAGCCGCCACCGCCGCGGCTGTACTTCAGCTTCGGCGGGCATCCGCACCACCACCACGGCCACTGCTGGTGAGCGGAGATCGGCGCGAGAATACGAGTGAGATTAGCGTCGCACCAATCAGCGCCGCCGAGGTGGGTTCGGGGACGGTGAACAGTCTCAAATCGATGATGCCCGATAATTGGGCGCTTGAATCGGTTTGCGACAAGGTTTCGGTGGTCGTTAGCTCGTACGATCCTGACTCCAACTGGGTTGCAGTTGCTAGATCGACTGTTTGGTTGTCGGAGAGACGGCGTAATGAGTTGAGGTAGCGATCGCTGTCCACCGTCAGCCAATGGTCGGCGTCGAGCGTGAAAGTGACGATGGCGGAGAGCGAGGCGGTTGCAGAAAACGGATCGCCATTCGCGTCAGGTCCGATCGCGGCGACGAGGATGTCGGTCTGCAGTGTGAGCGTCGTGTCTTCGCCGCCCGCTTGAGAAACCAGTGAAGTGATGAGAACTGCAGACGCCAACGCGTCGCCGGCCAATCCGTTCTCGTCGGTCGCAATCGCGTTCTCAAAATGGTCACCGAAACTCGACAGTGTAAAGTCGTCG
This sequence comes from Pirellulales bacterium, assembly GCA_041741515.1. Taxonomy (GTDB): domain Bacteria; phylum Planctomycetota; class Planctomycetia; order Pirellulales; family Lacipirellulaceae; genus Botrimarina. Next base: position 8,577 of record JBGSJY010000636.1, read on the forward strand.
CTGTCGATGCCGGCAGTCGCTGAACCTGTCAGCAAGGCGGTCTCGATCGTCACGGCGGCGTGTGATTGCGCAGCACCAAGAAATGCTGTCGCCATTCCGAGCAAGAGAAAAGTTGGAACTCGCATTGGAGCCTCCAGATTTCAAGGGAAGTCCGCTTGAATACGTGCATGCTAATCCGATCGCATGCCAGTCGCGACTAACCGTGAATTCAGCTTGGCCGACGGATTAAGTCCCCTCCACTTCGTGCACGATCACGATGTCGTGCACGCCGCTGGTCATGTCTTTTGAGCCTTCGGGGCCCGCGGCGAGGTGGGAGCCGCCGACGATGACGATGCGGTCTCCCTTGGCGGCGAAGCCGTTTTCGATCGCCCAGGCGTCCATGAAGCGGATCAGGGCCTGGGTGTCGAACGCCGGCGCGCCGCGGAGCGGGGTGACGCCCCAGTAGAGGCACATCTTCCGCAGGGTTTGCTCGTTGCTGCTGACGCCGATCGTGGGGGTGAAGCTGCGGTGCTGGGAGAGGGCCATGGCCGTCCGGCCGGAGAAGCTGGCGGCGACCACCAGCTTGGCCCGCAGCGTGTGGGCCATCGAGCCGGCGCCGCGGACCACGGCCCGCGTCACGTCGTGCCG
>JBGSJY010000637.1:0-1713 GCA_041741515.1 Pirellulales bacterium
GGCCGCGGCGGCGGCGAGTTCGGTGGCGAGATGGGCGGTGAAGGCGCCGACCCCAACGCCGCGTTGCTGGCGGGCCGCTACCTGGGCGAAGATGGCAAGCCCATCACCGAGGTCCCCGCCGACCTCAGCTTCGGACGTGAATTCAAGCGGCTCCCCGTGCGGATGGTCCTCGAGATGGACACCAAATGGCTGGGGGCGCTGATGTGGGAGCTGGCGAACGCCCCGCTGCAAGTGGCGATCGAGCAGGTCCGCTTCAACCCCCAGGGAGAGGCCGGGCAGTCCGGCGGCGGCTTCGCCAATCCCGGCGAAGTCCTCTCCTTCGACCGGCGTCCCACCAAGGGGACCGTGGTCCTGCACGGCATCGTATACATATTCAACCCGCCCGACCCTTCGATCACCCAGACCGACGCGGCCCTAGCCATTGAGTAACGCGGCCGCTGAATAACGCGGACCTCTATCGCGATGGAACTCTGCAGTTGACATGTGCGGTTGAATCTCGAAGTTCAAGCGAATCCTACAACCACCAACACGGCAACCAACACGGAACGGGGCCATGGCCGGAAGCAACAAAGGGGGCGGCATCAAGCAGCTCGCCCTCCAGCACGTCGAGAAGGCGGTCGCGGTGGTCCTGGTGGCCGCGGCGGGGTACTTGGCGTACTCGTCGCTCAGCGCGCAGGGCCTGAGCAAGGCGCCCAGCGACCTGGTGTCCCAAGCCGACACGGCCAAAACCGCGTGGGCGAACGCGCAGCTCGCGGACGTCCCCGAGGGAGAGTTCAAAAAAGCGTACGACATTGCGTCGCCCAATCTCCTGAAGGGGCTCCCCAAGGAGCCTTTCGTCGAGACGCCGGGTCTCGACGACGGCGTGGTGCCGCCGGTGGTCGATCGCACCGACCCAAAGCTCATCCCCGCCACGGACCTCGAGGGGAGCGCCGTGACGGCGATCTTCGCTTTTGAGAGCGAAGAAGAACGCAAAAAGCGCGAGCTAGAAGAGCGCAAGCGGCTCGAACGCGAGAAGCGGCAGCAAGAAGAAGCCATGAAGAAGGGCGAGGGCGAGCTCCTCGGCGGCTCGACCCGCGGCGGCCGTGGCGCCGGCGGCTTCGACGCGGCAGGCGAACCGACCGTCGATGACCAGGGCCGCAAGATCCGCCCGATCCCCGGCGGCAGCGTGCAAGAGGGCGTCGCCACCACCGGCTACGAGCGCTTCAAGGCCTCGTCGGTCGCCATCGTCCTTGCCAAGGCGCCCGTCCTGGCCCAGGCGAAGATCTACGAAGAAACCCTCCAGGACTCGAAGGGTTACAACCCGAGCTACGACATCCCGCGGTACGCGGGCGTCTACGTTGAGCGGGCCGAGGTCACCGGTGAGGAAGAGGCCGACCTCAAGTGGGAACCGATCCGCTTCGGCAGCCTCGCCGATACCAAGGCGTATCCGGCGTTGAACGACTACTCGCTCTCGAAAATGATCGCCGACTGGATCCCCTGGCCGGAGCAGCTCGTCGATGGTCGCTACGTGCACCCGGTGATGACGATGCCCCTGCCGCCGCTTGTGCAGCAAAACTGGGGCCCGGAAGTCGTCCACAGCGACGCGCCGCTGCAGGCCGAGACCGACGCCAAGGAAGCCGCTAAAGCCGCGACCGAGAACGGCGCCGAGGAGCAGCTCCCCGAAGATGCCGGCGAGACGGGCTTCGGCCGCCCCGGCGGCATGGCGGGAGATCG
>JBGSJY010000638.1:0-2406 GCA_041741515.1 Pirellulales bacterium
GGCGGCGTCGCGACCTTCGACGCGGCCGAGCCGCAAGGGACGCACGACATCTTCGTCGGCGTCGGCGGCCACGCCGAGTTCGGCACGCTCAACGCCTACGGCGCCAACGTGATCATTCACGAGGACACGACCCTCGGCGACAGCGGCCCGACGACCGTCCTGGGCAACATCGAGGCCTATACGCTCCAGATCGAGTCGGCGGGCAAGATCGAGGCGGGCGCCGGCTCGGTGATCCTCGTCGAAGGGTCCGCGACTATCACTTCGCTCTACGCCGACGCCGGCGGCGCGGGTGATCTCCGCAGCGGCATCCTGATCGACGGACGCTTCGAGGCCGGCGGCCTGGTGACGCTCGCGGCGCGCGGCACGGGCGTGGACTTCGTCGCGCCCGGCGACATCGAGGTCACCGACGCCGCTACCGCCCACTTCGGCAGCCTCAGCGCGACCGGCGCGGCGGTGACGATTTATGAGGACGGCGGCACGTTCAAGCCGCAGCGCGACGGCTCGCAAGCGGGGACGCTAATCAACGGATTCACCGCTCAGCAGCTCTTCATCAATTCAGCAGGGCCGATCACCGACGCGTTCGGGTCCGAGGTCCGAGTCCGCGGCGACGCGGTGTTCGTCGTCTCGGACGCGGCAATGATCGCCGACGGTGACCTCGTGCAGGCGATCGTGCTTGCCGATGGAGGAGCAGCAAATACGCTCGAGATCGACGGCGTCGCGACATTCATCGTCGAATGGCCGACGACGGCAGTCGCCGGCTTTGGCGGGCCGAAGGGGATTGATGTTGGCTTCGTTCCTATTAGCCAATCCGGAAGAGCACGCTTCGATGCGGGCTCGCTTCGGTTCTACGCCCCTGGCGGCACGGTGCGCATCCACGAGTGGACCGACATGGTGCTGGCGGGTTGGGACGCTGGTAGCGGACCCACCTCGAGCGTTGCCCACACTTTGGTACTGCGAAGCGTCACGATTACTGACGACGCCGACGCCGTTGTGCGAGTTACAGGTGTCGCCGCCGATGGAACGCTCGTCTACGATCCAATCGCTAGCGCCACGTTTTACGCCGGTCTGAATCTTGTACTTGCTGACGGCGGAGCGGCGAATGAAATTTGGATCGATGGGTTAGCATTTCTTACGTACCTAACGCCTGCCGATATTGGCCCAGCCTTTGATGTGGGAGTCACTTCAACCGGCAGTGCAGCGGAATCGACTTTCAACGCTGGCTCGCTCCGTGTCAATGCAGGATCACGACAACTGGTTCGTGTGGCGGAGGACAGCGACACCATGCTGGTCGGGCGATCTACGGCCGGCATTCTTGAAATCGCGTCCGCTGGTTCGATTACCGATGGGCCCGACTTCGCGATTACTCTTGGTTTCCCGTCTTCATTTCCAGCAGGTAACGCGACGTTCGTCGCCAAAGACGAAATCATTCTCGCCGATTCTGATATTCGTTTCAACGGAATCAACATAGGCAATGCGGCGACATTTGTTTCGACCGATGGCGATACGATTCAAATTGGTGTGAACGCCGACGCCCTTCGAAACAGAGTCGGCTTTCAAGCGGGATCGATCCGTTTCATCTCGGATGGCGGAGATGTAAGAATTGCCGAAGCTGACAACATGCGCCTTGCCGGCTGGGCGCCCGAAACAATCGCCTCGTCGATTCCTCTGCCAACGCCGACCGCGAGCGTCGCTGGAAATCTGGAACTATCTGGCAGCGAAATAAACGATGTAGCCAACGCGGCCGTTACGGTGTCTGGCAACGCGACCTTCTCAGGCAGCAATATCACTCTAGCGGATGACGGCCCATCCAACTCATTGACCGTTGGCGGCGTAGCAACTTTCGCCACGATCGGCCCCAACACGGTCGTTGCTATCGGCGTCACGACGTCACGTAGCCCGTCTGAAGCTGTTTTCCAAGCCGGCAGCCTCCGCTTCTATGCGCCGAATGCGACGGTCCGGATTGCCGAGGACGACAGCACCCACCTGGCGGACTGGATGGCCGTTCCGCCGTCGCCCATGATACTCGTGCCGTTCAACGCCACGTCGCCGATGGCGAGCGAAGCTCAGACAATCGAGATTCATAGCGCTGGCAGTATCACCGACGCGGAAGACGCCGTCATCTTCGCCTCGGGCCGCGGCAACGGCGGCCAACGAGCCTACCGCCCCGACGCCAACGCCACGTTCGTCGCTGCCGAGTCGATCCAGCTCGCCGACGGTGGCGCCGACAACAAGCTGATGGTCGATGGCGTTGCGACGTTCGTCTCGACGGCTACGCCAATGGTCGGAGCTGTCCAGCGGATCGACGTCGGTGTCACGCCCGCCGGCGGCATGGCCGAGGCCGAGTTCATCGCCGGCAGCGTCCGCTTCTGGGCGCCCGGCGGCGAGGTCCGCCTCGCGGAAGACGCC
>JBGSJY010000639.1:0-3440 GCA_041741515.1 Pirellulales bacterium
TCCCACGTCCTCCCCTCCAACTCCCGACCCGTCTCGCACTTCCTCACTCCTCCCCACTGCTTGAAGAAAAACGCCACGCCGCGTTCGATGCATTGGTCACGGATGCTCTCCACCCACTCGGGTTCGATGGGCCTCGCCCCCGGCCCCGACTCGCCGCCGACGATCACCCAGTGCACGCCGCGCAGCGGCAGCCGGCGGATCGGGCCCAGCAGCGGCTCGACCGACAAAAAGCGAACCTTCGCCGGCACCCGCACGAGTTCGCGCACACGCCCGGTGTAGTTGGCGTTCTCGACACTCGTCCCCATCCACACGTTCGGCGGCCACGGCAAGTCGCCGGCGATCTCCGCAACACGCTCGGGCCGCTTGGTCAGCACCTGGAAGGTGTGCTGCGACGCCTCGGCCATTGTCGCAAAGCAACGCTGGATGAACTCGGTCGGCACGTCCTTATGGAACAGGTCACTCATCGAGTTGACGAAGATTACCCGCGGCTTCTTCCAACTGAGCGGCAGATCGACCACATCCTCTTGCAGCGTCACCCGGAACCCGTCGCGGTAACGCTCCTGCCCCATCGCTTGCAGCCGCTTCGCCATCCGCTCGGCGTAGCAGAACTTGCACCCCGGGCTCACCTTGGTGCAACCCGTTACGGGGTTCCAAGTCGCTTCGGTCCATTCGATTCGGGATGACTGAGCCATGACGGCCTCGCTGGGTACGCCTGTATACTATCCGCCAGCAGCGTCATTGCAACAACGCGCCGCGAGAGAATCGTAAAGAGAGACCCGGATCGGGCCTACTGCGATGCGCCAGATTTGCGCGGTCGCTAGCAGTGATCAACAGAAGTGAGACACGCCGCCCGCTCACCCTGCGTCGCGCGCCAATCGTATCCCACTAAACTGCCACCGCGCCGCGGGCGGAAAGAAGTTCCGGTACGTCGGCCGCAAGTGCCCGCTCGGCGTCGCCACCGAGCCGCCGCGCAAGACGAACTGGTTGCACATGAACTTGCCGTTGTACTCGCCCAGCGCGCCGTCGGGCGGGCGGTAACCGGGATAAGCCGTGAAGGGGCTGGCGGTCCATTCCCATACCGTGCCGAAGGCTTGCGCGAGGCCTTGCTCGGCGGCGGCGAGCGGCTGCGGGTACAGCGCCCAGCCGGCATCGATCAGGGTGTCGGCGAAATCGCCTTCCATGGGCAGCGACTCGGTCGCTGTCTCGAGTTCTTCTTCGAGCGGCAGCCGCGCGCCGGCCCAGCGGGCGTAGGCGTCGGCCTCGAAGTAGCTCACATGGCACACCGGCGCGGCGGGGTCGATCGACTGTCGGCCGGCGGTGGTGAACGCCGTCCATTGGCCGTCGCCTTCGTCACGCCAGTAGAGCGGCGCCTTCCAACCTTCCTCCTTCACCGCGTTCCAACCCTCGGAGAGCCACAGCTGTGGCGTCTGGTAGCCGCCGTCGTTCATGAATTCGAGATACTCGCCGCAGCTCACGGGGCGGTTCGCGAGTCGATGCGGGCGCACGAGCACGTCGTGTCGCGGCCCTTCGCAATCGAAGGCGAAGCCGTCGCCGTCGTGGCCGATCGGCCGGACGCCGCCGTCACGCTCGAGCCAATCGAGCTGCGGCGCGGCGCCCATTCGGAAGGCGCCCTCGCGGAGGATCGGGTCGAGCGGGTTGTGCGAGAGGGCGTGTTTGATGTCGGTGACGATCAGCTCTTGGTGCTGCTGCTCGTGGTGCAGACCCAGCTCGATCACCCGCCGCTGCTCATCACTCGGCGCGTTCCCGGCGAGCAGCCGCTCGACGTGCTCGTCGATGCTCTTTCGGTAGTCGAGCGTCATCTCTAGAGAGGGCCGCGACAGCAAGCCGCGCTGGTCGCGCGGGTAGGGGACCCCGACGGTGTTGTAGTAGGAATTGAACAGCGTCTGAAAGATCGGGTCGAAGGGCCGGTACGCGCCCGCCTCGAGCAGCACGAAGGTCTCGAAGAACCAAGTGGTGTGCGCCAGGTGCCACTTGGTGGGGCTCGCGCTGGTCATCGACTGCAGCATGGCGTCTTCGGCCGAGAGCGTCTCCGTGAGGCGCTCGCTGAAGCGCCGCACACGCCGGTAGGCGTCGAGTAGCCCGGCGTGACTGGGGACCGTGACGTCCGCGAGGAGAGTCATCAAACCAAGACCTTCGGGAGAATTATTCGGCGACGAGATGCACCACCGCGAACCACTGCTGGGGATCGGTCCACGCCTTGTGCAACGTAAGGCCGGCCTCGGCCGCCAGTTCGGCGAAGCCGTCTAGCGTGTACTTATGTGAGTGCTCGGTGTGGATCGTCTCACCGGCCTCAAACTCGATCCGCTCGCCCGCGACTTCGACGACTTGATCGCGCTGCGCCACCAGCAGCATATCGATGCGGCCGTGCTCGGCGTTGTAGTCCGCGCGGTGCTCGAAGTCCTCAGTACAGAAGTCGGCGCCGAGCTCCCGATTGATCCGCTCGAGCAGATTGAGATTGAACGCGGCGGTGACGCCGTCACCGTCGTTGTAGGCCGCCTCGATGACTTCGACAGGCTTCTGGAGGTCAATCCCCAGCACCACCCCGCCCCCCGCGCCGACCGTCGAACGGATCGATTTCAGCAGGTTCTGGGCGTCGGGTGGCTGAAAGTTGCCGATCGTCGAGCCCGGGAAATAGACCGCCGCGTGCGTTGGACGCTCGGGGAACTCCGGTAGTTCGATCGGGTGGGTGAAATCCGCGCAGACTGGCAGCACGGCGAGCGCCGGGTAGCGCTGCCGAATCCGCGCCGCGGCCGCGGCCAGGTGCTCGCGCGAGATATCGATCGGCACATACGCCCGCGCAGTGGTTAGCTCGTCGAGCAGCAGCCGCGTCTTCAGGCTGCTCCCGCTGCCGTACTCGACGAGGGCGGCCCCGGGTCCGATTTGGGCCGCGATATCACCTGCGAACCGCCGGGTGATCGCCAGCTCGGTGCGGGTGGGATAGTACTCGTCGAGCTCGCAGATCTGATCAAACAGCTCCGACCCGCGCTGGTCGTAGAGGTACTTGCATGGCAGGCGCTTCTGCGACTGACGGAGGCCGACGCGGACGTCGTGGAGAAAACGGCTCGACGACGCCGCAGCGGGCGTGAGAGTGGGGGGCATAGCGGGGGGCCTCGTCGTACGGCGGACGCGTCCAGGATTCGGCGCCGTCGTCGATCACGATTGTCAACGAGGGCGCCCAATCGCCATCGTAGGAGCACATTGAATGCCAACCACCCCACAACCTGTGCTTTCCGTCGGCGTCGCTACCGACTAGCGGATCGCAAAGCGGAGCACCGTGAAGCTATAGGCCGGCGCCTCCCACTCGGCGGCGCCATCGGCCGACTTGTCAAGCTTGCCGGACTCGACCGCGACGCGCTTGTTCGCGACGTCGTTCGTCGCCCGGGGGTCGTCGCCGCGGACGCACCACGACTCGCCCCCGC
>JBGSJY010000640.1:0-1766 GCA_041741515.1 Pirellulales bacterium
GCGTGCCGGCGGCGCGGCGGGTGGTGAGGCCGTCGAGCCACACCTCACAGCTGTCGCCCTGAACCGTGAGCCGCCCCATGTGCGACACGTCGAACAGGCCGACGCGCTGGCGCGTCGCGTTATGCTCCTCAACGATCGACCCGTACTGTACCGGCATCGACCAGCCGGCGAAGTCGACCAGCCGGCCGCCGTTGGCCGCGTGCCAGCCGTAGAGCGGCGTTCGCAAGAGTTCAGCGGAGGACGACATCCGTTACGTCGCGCGTGGAGGGGAGGGGCAGGCTGGCCTGGGACCGTCAGCTTATCGGACAGCGTCGGCGGTTGAAGGGGCGCCACCATAGCAATCGGCCCATTCCGGAGGTTCTCAGCCGTAGGCGGAAGCCCAAGGCAGAAGCCTGGCGCCCGCTTCAGGCCGTTGGCTGCCGCCTACGGCTGAGATCGCTCGAAATGGTTCGCTGTCGCCGCTACCGCCGCTTCTTCCCTGGCTTTTTGCCGTGGGGCGGCTTACTGCCGGGGGCGGGCCCTTGACCGCCGGACCCACTCGATCCGCCGGACCGCTCCCGCGCCTGACGGTTCTTGCCCTGCGAGGGGCGCCGCTTCTTGTCCGCGGGGAGGGGCCGGCCTTTTCGACCTCCGCCGGATTGATCCGACGACTTGGCGGCGCCGGGGCCCTTCGCCCGGCCCAGGTAGCGGAAGTCGAGCTCGCGGGCGTCGACATCGACGTTCGCCACGGCGACTCGAACCGCGTCTCCAAGGCGGAACGTGTTCCCCTCGCGCCTCCCGGCAATCGAGTGGCTCGCGCGGTCGAATTGGTAGAAGTCGTCGCCCAGGGCCGTGATATGGATGAAGCCTTCGGCGGGCAGGTCGCGGCCCATGATGAAGACGCCGAACTTCTCGACGCCCGTGATGACGCCGTCCATCTCCGTGCCGACCTTGTCGCTCAGGTAGTTGAGCAGCTTCATCTTCTTGAGCTCACGCTCGGCGCCCGCGGCGCGTTGCTCCCGCTCGCTGCAATGGTCGCCTTCGAGCAGCAGCTGGCCCATCTCGTTGACGGGCTTGGGACCGGTCCCGGCTTGATGGTGATTCAGCGCGTCGATCAGGCGGTGGATCGTCAGGTCGGGGTAACGACGGATCGGCGAAGTGAAATGGCAGTAGCAATCCGCCGCCAGCGCGTAATGGCCCTCGTCCTCGGGGCTGTAGATCGCCTTCTGCATCGAACGCAGCGTCGCAAAGTTGACCGCGTGCTGACGCGGGTCGCCTTTGACGCGGTCGAGCAGCTGCTGCAACTCAAACCGATCTTGCAGGTTCTCGGCCGGCAGGCCGAGCGATCGGACGAACTCCGTCAGCGCCCGCGACTTCCGCGGGTCGGGCGAGCCGTGGATCCGCCGCAGGAAGAGGAGGCCGGCGTCGGCGAGTTTGGTGGCCACCGCGACGTTCGCCGCGAGCATGAACTCTTCGATGACCTGGTGGCTCTCGGTGTTCTTCTCGACGTGCGCGCCGCTAACGCGGCCGTCCTTATCGAGATCGATTTCGACCTCGGGCATGCTCAGCTCCAGCGCGCCGCGGTCGAAACGGCGCTTGCGCAGCTTCATCGCGAGGTCGAACATGTCGGCGAGCAGGCGGTCGACCTCGGGTTGCAGTGAGGAGAGGACAGGTGATGGTCCCCCTCCTCCGCTTTCGGGGGAGGGGTTAGGGGAGGGGGTGGACCCTGGTACCCGCTTCGGGGGGGGGGGGGGGGGGGGGGGGGGGGGGGGGGGGGGGGGGGGGGG
>JBGSJY010000641.1:0-6797 GCA_041741515.1 Pirellulales bacterium
GGCGCGGTCGCGGGCCTGGTGTGCGTGACGCCGGCGGCGGGCTTCGTCGATCCGATGTCCGGCCTCATCATGGGCGCCGCGGGCGGCGTGGTTTGCGCCTACGCGGTGACGCTCAAGAACAAGTTCGGCTACGACGACGCGCTGGACGCCTTCGGCGTGCACGGCGTCGGCGGCACCCTCGGCGCCATCCTGACGGGCGTCTTCGCCACCCGTGCCGCGTGGGACATCGGCGAAGGCAAGCCGCTGGGCCTGCTCGAGGCCGGCTCGTACAGCGACTCGGTCCTCGGGGGTCAGCTCTGCGCCACGTCCGTGACCTGGCTGTTCAGCATCGTCGGCACGTTCGTGATCCTGCAAATTGTCAAAGCGACAGTCGGCCTCCGCATCGACGCCGAAGGCGAGCGCAAGGGCCTCGACCTGGCCGACCACGAAGAAGAGGGCTACCTGCTCTAAACCTCTTGGCGAGTCGATTGCAGGAAGGGAGATAGGGGGATACGGGGAGATATTGGGGATGGCGGGAGCGTACCGCGATGCCCCTCCGCAGAATCACCTTGTCGCAGAAAGATAAAGAATGAGCGGCCGGTGGAGGCAAACGCCTCCACCGGCTTTTTTTCTTATTACGAGCAACCTCGCATCTAGCCGTCACGGCAGGCCCCTCGAAGGCTCCATCCCCACCATCTCCTCGCAAGGCGGCCCGCCTCGCGCCGCCGGCCCGAACAACCATCGCACTCCGCCCACCACGCCGCCATCCCCACATCCCCCGCATCTCCTTCTCCCAATTGCGCCCGCGGTTGGAATAACCCCTCCCCGGCGGATAGACTCGCTCTCGCTCCTTTCCCCCTTATCTTTCGGAGAAGCGGCGATGGCTGACGCGGCACGTTTGGGCGCGATCGACACGGTGATGCACGAGGACCGGCTGTTTCCGCCCCCGGCGGAGTTCTCAGCCAAAGCGCGGATTCCGTCACTCGCCGATTACGAGGCCCTCTGGAACGAAGTCGCCGCCAACCCCGTCGCCTTCTGGGAGAAGGTGGGCCGCGAAGAGCTGCACTGGTTCGAGCCGTTCACCCAAACGCTGCGCTGGAACGAGCCCGGGGCTCAACCTTACGTGGCGGAGTGGTTCGTCGGCGGCAAAACGAACGCCTCGTACAACTGCCTCGACAAGCACCTCGCCGAAGGCAACGGCGACCGCCTCGCGCTGCTCTGGGAGGGCGAGCCCGGCGACACCCGCCGCATTAGCTACGCGCAGCTCCATAAGCACGTCTGCAAGTTTGCCAACGGACTGAAAGGGCTAGGGGTCCAGAAGGGCGACCGTGTTTCGATCTATATGCCGATGGTGCCCGAGCTGGTGATCGCGATGCTCGCCTGCGCGCGGATCGGAGCGGTCCACTCGGTGATCTTCGGCGGCTTCAGCGCCGAGGCGATCGCCGACCGCAACAACGACGCCGGCGCCGTGGCCATCATCACGGCCGACGCCGCCTGGCGCCGCGGCAAGGTCCTGCCGCTCAAGCAGACCGTTGACGAGGCGCTCGAGAAGAGCCCGACCGTCAAGCACTGCATCGTCCTCGACCGCGTCAACGAGGCCGTCCACTGGGTCCCCGGACGCGACTACTGGTGGCGCGAGCTGACGCGTAACGCGTCGGACGACTGCCCCGCCGAGCCGATGGACAGCGAGGCGCCCCTGTTCGTCCTCTACACGTCCGGTTCGACCGGCAAACCGAAGGGGATCCTCCACACCACGGCCGGCTACACCCTCTGGTCCAAGAAGACGTTCGAGTGGGTCTTCGACCACCGCGAAGGTGATATCTATTGGTGCACCGCCGACTGCGGCTGGATCACCGGCCACAGCTACGTCACCTACGGCCCGCTCGCCGCCGGCGCCACGTGCGTGCTCTACGAAGGCGCGCCCGACTATCCCGACAAGGACCGCTTCTGGGAAATCATCGAGCGGTACCGTGTCACGCTATTCTACACGGCGCCCACGGCGATCCGCGCGTTCATCAAGTGGGGCGACGACTACGTCGAGAAGCACGACCTCAGCTCGCTGCGTGTGCTCGGTTCGGTCGGCGAAGGGATTAATCCCGAGGCGTGGATGTGGTACCACCGCCTGATCGGCGCCGAGCGCTGCCCGATCGTCGATACATGGTGGCAGACAGAGACCGGCGGCATCATGATGTCGCCGCTGCCCGGCGCCATCGCCACCAAGCCGGGAAGCTGCACCAAGCCGCTGCCGGGCGTGATCCCGAAGATCATCGGCGAAGACGGCGAGGAGTGCGGCCCCGACCAGGGGGGCATGCTCACGATCGCCCACCCGTGGCCCGGCATGCTCCGTGGCATCTGGAACGACCCGGAGCGATACCAGGAAGTCTATTGGTCGAAGGTCCCCGGCAAGTACCTCGCCGGCGACAATGCGCGTCGTGACAAGGACGGCTACTACTGGATTATGGGCCGCATCGATGACGTGCTGAACGTCTCGGGCCACCGGCTCTCGACGATCGAGATCGAATCGGCGCTAGTGTCGCACCCCGCCGTGGCCGAAGCCGCCGCGGTGGGCCGGCCGCACGAGCTGAAGGGCGAAGCGGTCGCCGTCTTCGTGACGCTCAAGAACGCCCCGCCGAGCGACGAGCTGCGCGAGGAGCTGAAGAAACACGTCCGCAAAGAGATCGGCGCGCTAGCCCAACCCGACGACATCCGCTTCACGAACACGCTCCCCAAGACACGCAGCGGCAAGATCATGCGCCGCCTCCTGCGCGACATCGCCGCCGGCAAAGAAGCGGTGGGCGACACGAGCACGCTGGAGGACTACAGCGTGCTGGCGAGTCTCCGGCAGGACGAGGAGTGAAGAGTGCATTAGGACTCAAGCAACTCGCTCGGGGCCTGCTCACGCAAGCTAATAGCGTTCGATTTAGTTGCCGCCCCCCATTGCTCCACGTGATCTATGCTTCCACGGTTCGCGCTGCGACTTTTTGCCTTCGTCGCGTTGTTCCCAGTTACTGATGCACTGGCCGCGGAACGCTCGCCGAGCTCGATCCTCGTTGCGATGAACAACACCAACATCTACTCGGCGATCAATGCCGCTGAGCAGATTGATCAATTACATGCGGGCACAATCGTGTGGGCTCGATTGAAGCGTGGTGAATGGGTCCGGGTCGGAGACGGCGTCGTTGGTTGGGCGCGGGCTAGCCAATTCCAGCCTGCCAACGATGCGACGGCTCTGAAGTTTGACGCTGCAGTTGGAAGAGCTCCGACCGAGGCAAAGGTCTACTGCGCCAGAGGGATGGTGCGATTGCGTTTAAAGCAACTCGCCGCCGCCAGGCAGGACTTCGAACGGGCGATCAAACTCGATCCAACCTACGCGCACGCTCACAAGGGATTGGGCGATTTGGAGTTCGAGGGGGGCGACTACGAGACAGCGATCCGCCACTACGGCGATGCACTGATTGACGACGACTCCCTTTACTTGGTTCACAACAATCGCGGCGCCGCCTATCTGCGACTAGAACGACTCGAAGACGCTCTGGCCGACTTCATCAACGCAACGAGGAGAAATCCAAGATTCTCCAAAGGCTACATGAACGCCGCAGAAGTGCGAGCTCTGCAGGGCGACATCGATGTCGCACACACGCTGATAGCGAAAGCCGTCGAGCTGGACTCCCGCAACACCGACGCCCATGCGCTGCAAGCGACGCTCTTCTACAACAGTGGAGATTACCGGCAGGCGGCCTCTGCTTACTCTCGTTGCATCCGGCTCGATCCTAGCAATCTCGAACACTACGTCTATCGCGGCGTCTGCCGATCTCAAATCAGTGAGCAAGATGGAGCTATCGAAGACTGGAGTCATGTCCTGGAGAAAGATCCCGACAACCTCGCGAGCCTGACCAACCGCGGTCAAACTCTACTCGACCGCAAAAAACACAAAGAGGCGAAATTTGATCTCCGACGGGCCGTCCGCCTAGAACCCACGAGCGCCGCTGCCCACGCGCTCCTCGGGACGGTTGAGTACGAGTTGGGTGAGAAGGAACTAGGGATGAAGCGCGTTCGTCAGGCCGTCGAGCTCGATGCGACTAACGCCACGGCTAAGGCCATGCTGGCGAGGCTGCTGCTCCGAGAAGGTTCGCCAGAAGAGTCGGCCCAATCCTTCAACGCTGCCGTCAATGCCGATCCTCGATCGCCTTCGGTCTACCTTGCCCGAGGCGACGTTCATTACCAGTCGGGGCGTTTCCAAGAGGCGATCTCTGACGCCAATGCGGCTTTGCAGCTTAACCCCGAATCCTAGGATGCGTTCGCACTTCGAGCCGCGGCTTACGCCGATCTTGGCCAGCACCAGCTCGCGGCACAGGATTACTCGGTCGCCATTCAGCTCGATCCAAAGAACGAAGCTTTCTTTCGTGGACGGGTCCAGTGCTTGATCTCCCTCCGATTGTTCGATGAGGCGCTCATCGATAATCGAGCCGCGTTGAAAATCGACCCGAAATCGGCGATTTCCTATCGTCAACGCGGCGATATCCACGCCGAAAAAGGAGATTTGAATTCGGCTCTCCGTGCCTACAACCGAGCGCTGGAGCTCGACAAAGACCTCGCGACCTCTCTTGAGAATCGGTCCCAAATCTACCTGCAGACCGGTGAGTTTAATAAGGCAATCGAAGACCAAAAGAAATCGCTCGCAACCTCCCGAGACAAGCGGCGTTCTGAGTACGGCTTGGTGGGCGCCTATCGCGTGATTGGAGAAACCGAAGAAGCCATTGAGTTGCTAGATGCAGCGATTGAGCAATACCCGGCCGATGCTGCGGCGCTTAATCGCGAGAAGGCTTGGATCGAGCTCGACCGGAACAACTTTGAGGGGGCTATAAAGACGTTGCAGAACCTTTCCGAAGGCTCGGACGGTAATCCGGGGGATCTGTATCTTCTTGCTGCATCTCTCGAAACTGCCGGCAAGAACTCGGAGGCAACGAAGCTGTATGAGTCACTAACTCAGAGCCATCCGGTGCTTTGGCAAGCTTGGCTGCGACTCTCACAGCTATCTCTCAGGGGCGGAGGAGCGGATCAAGCGATCACGTATGCGATGGAAGCTTGCCGTCGCTCTCGATTCCTTTCGTCGGACGCTCTATCCGCGCTCGCGGCGGCCTATCACGCCAAGGGACAGCCGGAAGAAGCGGTTAATTGGCAACGAAGAGCAATCGCTAGGCTTCCCGTGGAGACTTTGGCCGAACAGCGCCTCAGGTTTGCTGAAGAACTTGCAAAGTACGCTAGCCAAGAACTTTCGGCGAGTCCTGAAGAAGCGAACCGCTGACGAAGCGACCGTCACCAAGGCGTGTTAACCAGGATCCCCAGATAGACGCCCAAGTCCGTCGAGTCGCTCAGCGCCTCGTCGGTCGAGAGCCCGCCCTGGATCCCCCCTTCAATGCCAACGCGGGTCCGCTCGTCAAGGCGGCAATCGCGGGTCGCCAGCACTTCTGCCGACGGGCGGCCTAAAGGGAAGTCGTAGCGGATGCCGGCCGAGAGCGTTGAGATCGGGGCGTTCGACGCATTGTCGCTGCTCGATACGGCCGTCGTAATGCCCAGGCCTACGGTGCCGCCCAAGCGCCAGCCGAGGCCGCTGAGGTGGCTCGGCCGCCCCATCGCGCGGGCGAAGCGCTCGGTGATCAGCGGCATCGGGAAGTAGAACTCGACCACGTCGAGCGACGCCAAGAGCGCGCCGTCGTCGAACATGTCGAACTCGCTGTCGTTGCTCCGCTTGAGGTCCGAATAGATACGGGCCTTCGGCTGGAAGAACCGCACCTCTGGCAGGCGGAGCGCGCCGGGCTCGACGATCTCGCCCCCGAGCGGCGCGAGCTGCGTGTGCAGCGCGATCGCTTCGACAGGAACGTCGTAGCGGACGAGCAGCACCTCGTCGGGGCCGGGCGTCGCTTCGTCGCCGACAAAGAACGCCGCGACCCGCGCCGAGTACTTGTCGATCTTCGTGTCGGCCGTCGCTCCGGCTTTGATTGGCACGCTGATCAGCTCGCCGCGGATGCCGTGGGCGGCGAGGAGGTTGTGCGTGGCGCGATCGCCGAGCGGCGTCTCGTATCGGACGACGCGGCCCGAGTTCGCCGAGTCGCGCGCAGTTCTCTCAAAAAGAGGGCCTGCCGCCGGCTCGAGTTCCCGGAGCGTTGACTGCGGCTCGGGTGGCGGCAGCCTGGCCGGCTCGTGAGCAGCGAGAGTGTCGGCCGATTGCCAGACCTCGGCGCCGTCAAGCCAACCGGCCCAAGCGACGCCGTCTGTGTTGCCGTCCCCTGCGCGCGCAGCCGCGCTGGCAAGGAGGACGATCAACAAAAGCACGAGGACAGGCACGGACGATCTCGCCGCAGGCGCACAGGGACGACCGCCTGATAGCAGATGGGCCCTACCCGTGGAATGCCGGCGTCGGGGACCCAGAGCCTACCGGCAAACGCGACAAATCTTCGGCTCTCCCCCAAGTTTAACTTTCCCCCCGCCGACGGGTGGGCTAAGCTCCGCAGCTAGCGGCGGAGATGCGCGTCGCGCGGTCTCGACGCTGCCCCCCTTTCTCTCTCGGGCGAGACGACCATTATGAGTCCGGCGATTATTTCTCTGATCATCCAGCTGATTAGCGGCGCTGCGGGGGGCAACGTAATCGGCGCCCTGATGAAGAACCTTCCGGTCGACAAGATTCTGGCGACAGTGCTCGGCGCCGTGGGAGGAGCGGGCGGCGCACAACTAGCGGCCTACATCCCGGCCATCGCTGGACTACTCGGGCTCGGCGGCGACGATCCCAGCCTCGCAGGAGCTGCCGGCGCCGGCGCCGG
>JBGSJY010000642.1:0-10130 GCA_041741515.1 Pirellulales bacterium
GCTGCCCCCTGCCATCCGCGACGAGGCGGTGCGGCGGGCCCTGCGGACCGACCAGCCCTCGCTCATCGGCCAGAACCGCGAAGCCCACGCGCTGCTGGTGGATGGGGTCCGGGTCGAGCGGCGACGCGACGACGGCACCGAGGCGATCGAGCAGGTCCGGCTGATCGACTTCGACCACCCCGACAACAACGACTACCTCGCGGTGCGGCAGCTGACGGTGATCGAGGAGGCGACCCGCCGGCCCGACGTGGTGGTGTTCGTCAACGGCCTGCCGCTGGCGGTGATCGAGGTCAAGAACCCGGCCGACGAGAACGCGACGCTCGAGACGGCGTTCAATCAGCTCGGCACCTACAGGGCAGAGATCCCGTCGCTCTTCCGCTGGAACGAGCTGCAGGTCATCACCGACGGCACCGAGGCCCGCGTCGGCTCGCTGACGGCGCCGTGGGAGTGGTTCAAGGTCTGGAAGAACGCCGAGAGCCCAGCCGACGCCAGTCAAATCATCGGCAAGCTCGGCCAGCTGCAAGTGCTCATCGAGGGGGTCTTCGACAAGGCGCGGCTGCTGCGGATCGTGCGGGACTACGTCGCCTACGAGGACGACCCCGACTCGGGCGCGGTCTTCAAGATCCTCGCCCAGTACCACCAGTTCTACGCGGTCGAGACCGCCGTCGAGGCGGTCGTCGAGGCGAGCCGGCCCGACGGCGACCGGCGCGGCGGGGTCGTCTGGCACACGCAGGGCTCGGGCAAGAGCCTGTCGATGCTCTTCTTCGGCGGCCGGATCATCGACCACCCGGCGATGGCGAACCCGACGCTGGTGGTCCTCACCGACCGCAACGACCAGCTCTTCGGCCAGTTCCAACGCTGCGCGCCGCTGCTCCGGCAGACGCCCGTGCAAGCCGAGAGCGTCGAGGACCTACGCGAGAAGCTGCGGGTGGCCTCCGGCGGGGTCGTGTTCACCACGATCCAAAAATTCGTCAAGGACCGCGACGAGGTCACCGGCAAGAAGTCTTACGAGCCGATGCCGATGCTGTCGGATCGGCGCAATATCGTCGTGATCGCCGACGAAGCCCACCGCAGCCAGTACGACCTGATCGACGGGCTCGCCCGGAACCTGCGCGACGCAATGCCGGGGGCGTCGTTCCTGGGCTTCACCGGCACGCCGATCGAGACGACCGACGCCAGCACGCGGGCCGTGTTCGGCGACTACGTCAGCATCTACGACGTCCGCCAGGCGGTGGCCGACAAGGCGACCGTGCCAATCTACTACGAGTCGCGTGTCGTGCTGCTCGGCCTCGACGAGCCGACGGCCGAGACGATCGACGCCGACTTCCAGGCGCTCGTGGTCGATGAAGCGGACGAGCGGAAGGGCAAGCTGCTAAGCAAGTGGGCCGCCCTGGAGGCGGTGGTGGGCGACGCCGACCGTATCGAGGTGATCGCCAAGGACCTGGTCGCGCACTTCGAGAAGCGGCTGGAAGCGATGGACGGCAAGGCGATGGTCGTCTGTATGAGCCGCCGCATCTGTGTCGAGCTGCACGACGCGCTGGTGCGGCTGCGGCCGGAGTGGGCCAGCGCCCCCAAGGACGACGCCGAGGCGGAGGCCGGCAAGGAGACGGTGGTCAAAGTCGTGATGACCGGCGCCGCGACCGACGGCCCCGACTGGCAGCCGCATATCCGCACCAAGCAGGCCCGCAAAACGCTCGCCGGGCGGTTCAAGGACCCGAAGGACCCGTTCCGGATCGTCATCGTCCGCGATATGTGGCTCACCGGCTTCGACGCCCCGTGCCTGCACTCGATGTACGTCGATAAGCCGATGCAGGGCCACGGGCTGATGCAGGCCATCGCGCGGGTGAATCGGGTGTTCCGCGACAAGCCGGGCGGGCTGGTGGTCGATTACCTCGGCCTGGCCGAACAGCTTAAGGAGGCGCTGCACACCTATACGCAGGCGGGCGGACAAGGGGCGCCGAGCCAAAACGCCGCGGAGGCCGAGGAGCTGCTCCAAGAGGCGTATGAGATCGTCTGCGGGCTGATGCACGGCTTCGACTGGTCGAGCTGGCCATGCCCGACGGGCGAGGATTGCTTCAAGCTCTCGAAGCTGGCGCAACAGCACGTGCTGCAGCAAGAAAACGGCGCAGCCCGGTTCCGCGACGCGGTCTCCAAGCTCAAGAAGGCGTTTGCGTTGTCGGCGACGAGTGAGACGGCCGACGAACTGCGGAGCGACGTCGAGTTCTTCGACCTGGTGGCGATCGCCCTGGCGAAGACGACCGGCTCGTCGGGGCGGTCGGAGGCCGAGCTCGACCACGCCGTCAAGCAGCTGGTGTCCCGGGCGATCGTCCCCAGCGGCGCCGTGATCGACGTCTTCACCGCGGCGGGTCTCGACCGGCCCGACATCTCGATCTTGTCGGACGAGTTCCTCGGCTCGATCGAGAAGATGCCCGAAGTGAATCTGGCGATCGAGCTGCTCCGCACCCTGCTCGCCAAAGAGGCGAGGACGACGGCGCGGCGAAACATCGTCCAAAGCCAGTCGCTGCTCGAGAAGCTGCGGCAGACGATGAACGCTTACCACAACCGGGCCCTCAGCACGCACCAGGTCTTGCAGGAGCTGCTGGATCAGGCCCGCGACTTCCGGGAGCGGCAATCGCGAGGGGAAGAGCTGGGTCTCTCCGACGACGAGCTCGCCTTCTACGACGCTCTCACAGAGAACCAGTCGGCGCGGGAGGCGATGGAGAACCTCGACCTCAAGAAGATCGCCGAGGAGCTCACCAGCCGCATCCGTAGCAGCGTCTCGGTCGACTGGCACCGCCGCGAGTCGGCCCGGGCGAAGATCCGCATCGAGGTGAAGAAGATCCTCAAGGAGTGGGGCTACCCGCCGGATTTTCGCGAGGACGCGACGGAGCTGGTGCTTGAGCAGGCGGCGCGGCTCTGCGACGAGTGGGTGGGCGAGTAAGCCTGCCCGTCCCCCCGAACAGAGGACGCGTGAGAACTGTCCTTCGTAAGGGGGCGGAGAATCGCCGTCTCCAATACTGAGGATCCGTCCCTCAACCGAGCACGTGGAAAGTGACTGATCAATCCTCCAGCGATGAGAATCCCGAAGAACAGCGCCGCGAGTACCCGCCGCTAACTGAGTCGGGCGACATCGACTGGGACGCGCTGATGACCCTGGATATGAGCGGAAGTTCTGCTCGGAAGGCGATGCGTGACGCGGCCCACCGACGCCAGGCAGACGAGCGCGGAGCGTCGGATCAGAGTGGGTAGTAGAGTCATACGGGGGGCTCGTCATGGCGGGAAGTTGCCCGAGCGCCTGCGTCTTGATTCCTTGCGATCGGCAGCCGAAAAGGGTTCTTGCTCAATCTTGGTGCAGCCAAAGCGCCGGACGTCGTATTTGATGGCGGTTGGAGCTAGGTGAGAGCCATGCTGATCACCAGCCATTTATGGTGGCGTAAGAAAGGTCCGTGAGGAACGCCAGCCGTTTGTGACGACGGGAGGAGCGGGGGGGGCGTCGAATTCTGGCAGGGTCGCGGTCCCTACCGAAGCAGCTACCCCGCACATCTTCGCTGCGGTTTTGGGTGGGGGGTTATCAGATTCTGGCGACCCGCCGGCCCAGACCGATACGACCGCCGTACGCAAAAAGCCCCAGCAGAAGGGGTTTTTGCCTCGGGGGGGCATCGATTCTGCAAGCGCGGCGAGTCGCTGCTGAGACGCCGATCCCAGCGGTGGCTATCAGCGATCTACCCATGGCAAGTGTCGCTTCGGGCGCCACCCTCCTAGAACAACGATCTTGAGCAAGGCAACGGTACGCAAGCAAGCTCAAGAGCGGCTCCCCAACGAATACCGCCGTGGTGCAACGCGCCCTAAGAATTCGAGCAATGCCAGATCCATATCGGAATCTTGGTCGCGTATCCTTCGTTGAATGCTCTCGACACCCCCTACGCTTTGGTCAACCCACCCCGGTTCGCATTGACTCGACTCGCTTGAAGTAAGAAGAAGAGTCCTTAGGAGCGGAGTCGGCGACATCGAACTTCTCTGCTGAGAGATACGGGGTTGGGCCCGGTATTCGTGTCGCTCACTACGCAAGAAGCTTCCGTCGGCGGCGACAGTCGGCTGCTGCCAGTCAGCGAATGCTGCGTCTTTGGTAGGTGTCATAGCAGCGACGCTTTGTTCCGGAGAGATGCTCTCACTGAGCGATGCGGCCGCCTCTCCTGTTGTAGTAGCGGCTGAGCTAACGGAGTTCGCCGAGTCGAGGGCATCCCGGTAAATCGTGTAGTCGGCGGCGTCCACAATCCCGTCGCCATTTCCGTCGGCGCCAGTCCCGGGGAAGACCGCTGCGCCATAGGAGCCGACCCAAACATCACGGTCTTCGAGCCCCACAACGCCGTCATTGCCAAAGTCACCAATGGTTTGGGGCTGAGGATTGACCGACGGTTCGCCGCCGATCGGGGGGTCAAAGTTCCCGACGAGGGGGACCGCGAATTCGTCGCCAAACTGGAAGAAGCGGTCGTAGCCGAACGGGCTAGGCGTAAATTGCACCACCGGGGCATCGGTTGTCAGGTCCCTGACAATCCTGTCGTTTCCTTCGACTGGCGCGACAATCGGGGTAGACGAAGAGACGAGAAGATACCATTCGGCGCCCTCGGAGGGAGGGACGCCGGTTCGGTCCGGAACCCAAACGCCGATGTCATCATAACCGTCTGCGTCGAAATCTGCCGCGACCGGACGGTCGCGGACTCCAACGAACGGGTATCCGTCCGCAAATTGGAACGTGCGTAGCGTACCACCGAGCGGAACCCCGGGCGCGAAACTGGGATTGAGTAAGACGGAAAAGAGGTTCGTCGATTGGTTGTAGGCGCCGATGTCATCGGCGCCATTGCCGTCAAAATCGCCCACGAACGGTAGGCCGAAGATTGTCGACTCTTTTGCCGCTTGGTCCGAGATGGTGAACGTGCGGTTGACGTCGAATCGCCACTGGCTTCCGTTGAACCAACCGATCTCCTCACCGTTCGAGGCATCTCCATCGAAGTCACCGGCGATCGGCGTTCCTGCTCCCGCGAAGCCCGGCGCCTCGTAAAAAACGCGATCGGGGACTCCGTCGTCGGTCAGGTCAATCAGCCAGCGGTAGCGGCTACTAACAAGTCCGTAGGCAGCGAGCTTATCGAAGCCGTTCACGACCAAGCCCCCTCCGTCGTCGGGTAGGGCGAAGTCGCCCGCGAAGATAGCGTCGGTGGCGAAGCCAAGTGTATGGACAATATCCCGATTTGCGGCGTCGGTGTTCTGAGGATCGAAAACGCCATTGCCATTGGTGTCGAGGTAGATGCTCCCGGAACTCCAGGCTCCGATCTCGGCTTCGCTATCAACGTTAAATCGAGCGACGAAACTTCCGCCCGCCGAGCCATCGCCTGAACCGCTGAAGGTAAACGACGGCGCGCCCGGCGCAGTCGCATCGCTCTCACCGTCGAGGCCGTTTCCTGCCGGGTCTGTTATCGCGTCTGACACCGTCAGCGTGTAACGATCGTCGCGCAACGGCCGATTGAAGAAGAGACGGATTGTCGCGTTTGCAGGGAGTCCGGCAAACGTCGGGTCATTGACGACGCTGACGGCCGCAATCGACACGACACCGCTGGAGTCGCCTACAAGCTGATAGTGTGCCGGATTGCTTGCGACGGACGCGTCGAGCGCATTATGCAAGAAGTTAAGCAGCCTTGGCGGTCCGTCTGAGACACGGATCGTCAAGTAGAATGCCGACGGCGTCGGTCCGAAGCTGGGTTTGGGATCGAACACTCCGTAGGTGTCGTCATCATTGATAGTTACGCCCGTGATCCGCGGGCCCTGGACGTCGCCGTGGATCAAGCGGAGTGGCGGCGACAATTGAGTTCTCCCCGAGGTCGGATTGCTCCTGGCTTCCGAGATTCGGACCGCGGCGGTGACGAAGTTCAGCAGCCCCCCCTGGTACGGTATCCCGGCGTTGAGAGCCGTCGTCGGGATGGAATACCGGAACAGCGTATTGTTTGTGTTGGCCACTGCCGTTGCAAATCCGCTCGGCAATCCATTGACGAAGACTTGAACACTTGCCGACTCGAGCAGCTGTTGTTCGTAGGCGCCTGCGATTGTGTTGCTGTTGTCGATGTCGGCGAAATGAAACAGGTCGGCCTGAATAAACACCTCGGGGTTCGGGACGAACGTCAACGCGTCCAGATTACTCAGCCCGCTGTCGTCTCTTGGATTAAGAATGACGGCGTCTGGCACGGGAGCGGGGAAGGTCTCGATTTCGAGATCGTAGCAGAGTTGCACTTCGGCATCGCCACTCGGTACGCCGGAAATGCGTAACAGGTACCGCTCCTGCGATACAACAGGAATTGCGAGCTGAGCGACGGCGCCGCTCAACCCCGGCGCCTCGATCTCAGTCGCATTCATCAGAGTCGTCCCGGACGCTTTGAGCACCTCTATCCGAAGCGACCCGTTAAACCCGGTCACCGGCGCCGTCACGAGCAATTTGCCGGTTTCGTGTGCAGTGATTGCGAAGAAATCGACGTCGACATCCTCGTGAATCGTCAGATCGCCCCAAGTCACCGCCGACAAAGACCCAAGGAAGGTCGCTGTATCGATCGTGTTGTTGTCTTCTAGGTAGTCGGGTTCGACGTCGGTCAGGGCGTTCTGGATGACGTCGATTAGCTGATTCTGAACCGCTTGATTCTGAGGGAAGTCGTGATGGAGCTGTGCACGCGACTTCAGAAAGTCTTCGTTGATAGATGTTGGTATATCGACGCTTATTGTCGGATTGAGGATGTCAGGATTAGGAATTGTGAAGCTGGTTGTGTCGAATGGATTCCTCTCGAGCCGTTGCGGCGCAAGAATGGCAAGGCTACTAGCCGTGGCGTCGTCCCCACTACCATCTCGCCCCGGGAAATAGCTCTCGTCCGACGGCTTCTCATTTTCGGCGCTTTGCCGACTTCCATCGGTTGCCGCACTGTTGAATTCGAGTGATCGATTGTTGTTGACAAAGTCAAGCGGGAAGAGCGCATTGCTTTGCCAGCGATTGACAAGCACGCGAACATTGTCTGGAACGGGGTCGTCGGTAAGCGTACTGTCAGTTCCTGGCAGCCCGAGGCTTGGCTTGAAGAACCCTGGCACCTCTTGCCTCGAGTTGACTGGTATCTTTATCGCGAACGGAATACCCGGGATTACTGGGATCGAGTATCCGAATGCGCCGGCGTCTCCGACGTCGATTCCGATATTGATAGGAGGCCCTAGGGTCGTGTCTAGTAACGCGCCCGGCTCGAGGTCGGGAACGGCCACGAATCCGACGGGGTCGAGCAACGCGAGCACGTCGATTTCGACGTCGACATTCTCGGCAATACGGAGAACCGTGTCACCGCCTAGGCTATGCCCTATGAGGACAATCACGTCTTCGTCGCTGTACTGGTTAAGCCGAGCAACCGCTTCAGCGACCATAGCGTCGCTGTTGTCTGGATCGCCGGGATCGACCAACGACAGTTCGAACCCGATCGGAATGTTCTCGACCGAATAGCCGGGAACGGTAGGAAGATCGATTCCTCCTGGCAAAGTAATATCGACGTCGCCAATCGTCAGATCGTATTTGGCGACAGTCAGACTTTGGCCGCTCGTGCTTCCCGGGTTGGTCGTATTGGTGGGATTCAGCTCATTCCACTCGGACTCGAAATCGTCGTCGCCTCGAATGCTCTTGAAGCCAAGGCGTGTCAACTCGGCGATCACGGCGGGTGGAGTGTCTTCACCGCCGAGTCCGCTGACCACCATGGCGATCCGGCTGGCGGCAAGCAGACGCCTGTCTTCAAGCGGCTCAAGTCGGAGCGATGTTGTGCGCGGAGCAAGTCGACGAAGGCCCGCCGCGCCGTAGGAGGAAGCCATGAAGCAGACCTGGATCGCCGGGGCTCCGCCCATTCACGAGGGGAACCTCGGTATTCCGGTCCCACGAGGCGCAGGGGAGAGATCGCCCTGCGGCAGATAGGTTAGCTACGGAGCACACCCGAAGCAATCAACTCGCGAGCCAGGACCGAAACCGATCAGAATCGTAGGTCCGCCCTCGCGGTAAGGCCGTCGAAGGTCATCATGTCCGACGGTGCAGAAGACACACCGGATTGCACCGACCGAATGTACTCTTCGGCGCCAACGATATTGAACCAGGTGCTGACCAAATAGCCAGCTGATAGCCTCAATCCGCCCCCGTCAGTCTGCCAGCCAACCCCCAACTCTAGATCGACGATAGGGACCACCCGTTGATCCGACTGCGAAGTCTCGGCCGAGACGATTGGCGAGGCCGTGGCGTCCGTCTGACGGTAGGAGCTATTGAACTCTCCAGCGATCAGACTGACATACCCGTTCGAGTAGGCAAATAGACCCGTTTGCTTGGACGCGAGATCCCCCGCTAGACCGAGGCGAATACCCGCCCCGTCGAAGTCGATGCGGGTGGTGAGGTCCTGGGCGGCGGGGCCGGGCGCAACTCCGCCATCGAAGCGCGCGTTGAAGTTCTGCTCCATGCTCGCGTAACGGGCGCCTAGATAGTAGCTCGATCGCAGGCAACCGTTCTCCGAGAAGTCGTTCCGCAATCCGATGTCGGCGAGGTCGAACGCGACGGAGCCATTCGCCGCGACGCTCGTGTACGTCGAGCCGGCGGAAAGCGTGGCCGGATGGAACACCAGCGGAGAGAGAACGACCGGGCTAGGGGGCGAGGCCGAGAACCCCGATGCCGCATCGCTATCGAACCGAGTGAACGCTCCTAGTAGTTCCGTACGCCCGGAGTTCCAAGTGACCCCGCCCCCAAAGCGGAACCCAACGTCATAATCAGCATCCAGAGCGACCGCGGGCCCTGCGGGTGGCGCGACCGCGGGAGGCGCGACGACCCCGTTCACGGGAAGTGCATACGTGACCGTCGCTGCGTCGCTCGGTCGCAGAAAGAGGAACTCGCCGAAAAGGTGGAAGCGATTTTCGTACGCTGGTGGAGCAGCTTGCGCAATGACGACCGGTGCGCACGCAGCGGGTTGGCAGGTATAGGGGTCCCAGTATTGCAAAGGAGGACCACAACCGGCTGAGGGCATGGCCGCGCCGTAGCCCACTTGCCCGCAGTCGCGGCACGCCGCGGCGTAGGTGCCGTAGGGAGACTCGAGCGACTGCGTTGGAGTTCCCACCCATTGGGCAGCGACAACCGACGGCGCCATGCTAGCAGCCAGTAAGGCCACGGCACGAGCGGCGATTGTGCGTTCTTTCGTGCGATTCACCGTCGACACGGCTTGTACTAGGAATCTGGCATTGCATCGATCCGCCAGCCATCACACCAAGGTAACTATGTCTCGCACGGCGCCCTGAATCGCCGATCCCCCCGACGTGCGGTGCAATTATCAAATGAGATCGAATTCAACAAGATCGCGTTTCATCTGGAACCCAGGGCGGGAGCCGTTCGATGCCGCTACCTGCCGAAGGGGGTGGGGTGGCTGGGAAGGACCCGACCGCACCTCCCCGGGGGCTTCGCTTCGCTGCGTCCCGAGGCACGCGGTGATTTTTTTGATTCGCCGTGTCTGGTCGCGGCCCGCCGACGCGATGGGGTTGGTGAGGGACTTCCCCTTGCCGCTGCCTCATACCGACCAGGAGACCCGACATGTCCGCCTCACGAACCCGCTACAACGCGCTTGTTCCGACCCGCTGCCTGGCGGCCGCCCTCAGCAGCCTGGCGCTCGCCGCCGCAACCGAGTGCCGCGCCGTCACGTACACGAATCTCGACGACTGCCGCGCTAACAACGGCCGCACCTGCGCCTGCTCGGCGACCAGCCCGACCGGGGGCCACTGCGTCGAGTGGGAGGGCCAGAATATCGCCAACCTGGGTGGCGGCTACTGGGGCTTCGACGACCTGCCGCTGGCCGACGGCGGATCGATCAGCGGGTCGTTCGCGTTGGCGCCCGACTCCCTCGAGTTAGAGGCAATCAACCTCCTGAGCACCACGGGCGACGCCGCAGACGGAACGTCTTACTCCTACGCTGAGGCGATCGGCCAGGACCTCTCGCAAATCGCCTTCTACGACGCCCCTCCCGGGTCGCGGGACGCGGGGCGCGTGCTGCTCGTTACGCTCGCCAGGCCGATCGCCGGCGACGAGCCGATCGAGGTCCTCGCGC
>JBGSJY010000643.1:0-2034 GCA_041741515.1 Pirellulales bacterium
GCGTCGTCGAGCGTCTCGGTCGCCGGGTACCCCCAGCGGGTGAGCTTTTCGGCCGCCGCCGGCCAGTCGCGCACCAGCGGGTCGAACCGCAGCACGCCGGCGAATCGCGGGTCGGCGCCCACGGCGGGGTTCTCGAGCCAACGGAGTCGTTCGTTGTCGTCAAAGACCGCGTTGGTCATCGTGATCCGGTTGACGCCTGCGAGCTCCATGACGCGGTCGATATGATCGTCGGGCTTTTGGGCGGCGAACCAGCGACGGTAGCGATCGAGGTCGCGCTCATTGGGGTCGAGGCCCAGGGCCTGGAGCGTCGTCAGCACGCCCCGGCAGGCCTCGCTGATCGGGCTCCGCTCGAGGAATAGGTGGCGCCAGATGTGGTCGGCCTGCTCCTGCTTGGTCATCCGCCAAAAGTCTTGGTAGGGCAGCACGCGGCTGGGGACGACGCGATAGACCTCGGCGACGAGGTAGTGGTAGGTGAGCAGCTCATCGACGCCCCAAAGCAGCAGGCCCTTGGGGTCGGTCTTCGAGCCGGCGCCGGCATTCGGGGTCCCGAATGCGACCGGGTAGAGGTGGGTGTGCAAGTCCCAAACGGGCGTCGTGCGGAGCGCGTCACGGACAACGGCTTCGAGCGAGCCGGCGCTGGCGACGGCGCCATTCGCCCCATTGGTTGAGGGCCCGTGCGCGCCGTGCGGGGCGTTGTGCCGATGCTTTTGACTGAGGCTGTCCATATCCGATTTTAGTCCGCCTAGGACTCGAAAGGCTGAGAACTCGATTGGGGCGTCGCCGCGGGAGGCGTCGGCCCCCCAGGTCGGCGCCGTCACGCTGCGCCGAGCGCCGCACGATAGCCGCTAGCAAGAACTCGCGGCGAGACAGTTGACAAGAGGGCCGACGGTCGCGAGGACCGCCTCATCTACCCTATCCACGCCCAGCAAGGGGGTCATCCGCACTGGTTGCAATTGTCAGCAGCAATAACGCAGCGAAGGGACGCCCCTGGGAAAACCTGCAAAAACTAGCGTTCTTTTTCCCCGAAAGCTGCGATATATCACCCCCGCTCTGCAAGCAACCGAATTGCCGGCCTCGGAGGGCGTGATTACGGTGAGGGGAGGTCGTGGAAGGTCCGGGGTTATACCCTAGTCCCCTAAGCGGCCAACTTGTCTTGATCGGGCCTGCTCTCTCCTTCAAGCGTTCTCGGCGGGAAATCACTGCCGAGTCGCTTCCGACGGAACCCGCACCGCCCGGTCGGTCAACAACGCACGCCCCTTCTCTTCTCCTTCTTCCGAGTCACGCCGCCATCGCGGCAGGAGCGCATCTAATGAAGTCGCACAGTGTTCTTGAGTCTCTCTGCCGCAAAGCTTTGGTAGGGGCAGCCGTCCTCGGCGCCGCCGGGCCGACGCTGGCCGCAACGATCGGCGTCACGTCGGACACCTGGGTCCGCGAGGACAACGCCGGCAGCAATCGCAATAACGACGCGTTCATGAACGCTCGGACCGCGTCCGCAGGCTCCAACGACGTCGTCCTGCTCCGCTTCGACCTCTCTTCGATGACCGGCCCTGCCTCGGGGGTCTCGCTCGACCTCACCTGGCAACGCAGCGACGCCACGAGCAGCCGCAAGTTGTCGCTGTGGGCCATCAATGACGGGGCCGCGGGCGATGTCGCGTGGGACGAAACCACGGTCAACTACAACAACGCCCCGGGAATGATCGCCGACGGAGTCACCGTCGCCAACGAGATCACCGCCGGCAACACCGACATCGACATCCACGACCTGGACCCTGCGCAGGTCGCCTCGCTAGTCCTCGATCAGCCGTACGGCCCCCAGGTCGAAGGCGGAACCTACTCGTTTTCGGGCGCAGCGCTCGACGCCCTGCTGAACGCCGACACCAACGGCATCGTCACGTTCCTGATCACCCGCGACACGAACACGAGCGGCAATCAGGCGCGTTTCATGACGAAGGAAGCCGCTACGTTCGCCAGCGGCGCGGCCGTCCCCACGGGGGGCGCCGGCGCCCGACTAACGGGCGTGACGATGGTCCCCGA
>JBGSJY010000644.1:0-17126 GCA_041741515.1 Pirellulales bacterium
TGCGGCTGGGCGGCGCCGGCGGCGCCGGCAGTCGCCGCCATCGTGAGCCCGACGCCCAGCGCCTTGGCCAACCGGGCTTGCCAGCGAATTGCAGAACGATGGATCAACGGTCCGAACTCCGAGGTTCTCAAAGCCGCCCCCGCCGATACGCCCGAGACCGAGTTCCGAGCGACGTGAAACTAAGTGGCCTCGGCCACAACACTTTGACGCGCAAACCCCGCAGCGATCGACACTTACGTTGTACTTGCGTCCCCGCCGACCGGCAAGCAATGCGGCCGCTTCCTGCGTGACAACAAGGGAAGTCCGCGCAAACGCGCGACGCCCCGTGTTGCTGGCCCCCCCGCAAGAATGCTCCGCCACGCAATTATCCCCCGGTCAATGACCGGGGGCTAAATGGGGATTAAATCGCCGCCGCCCCCGACCGAACGCCAATCCTGCCCACACTGCCATAGCTCCACCCGCCGGCTCTGGCACGGTGACCGCCGCGTTCACCGCCTGCGCGTCCCGCCACACGGTGTAATCCGCCGCATCGATGACGCCGTCGCGATTGCCGTCCGCTTCGCCAACCGTCACCGGCTGGGGCGTCGCAGCGCCGTACTGCTGCGCCCAGACGCCGTAGTCGGAGTTGTCCACCCGTCCGTCGAAATTGTAGTCGCCCCTCAGGAGCAAAGAATCGACGTTCTCATCGAGCCAAGCCACCGTGTCGCTTAGCGCCGTGATCGGTGTCCCGAACGTCGCAAACGCGAAGTAGAGGGGCGCGGTCGGCAGGAGCCCTTGCATCCGCAAACGTAGCGACGCCACATAGACCCCGGGCGCGGCGGCCTCGTCGAGCTCCCAGTACCGATGCGAGTGCAGCGCCAGGGCGCTCGAGGTCGTCGTTCCGATCCGCAGACCGGCGACGGCCGTCGCCGTGCCATCGACCGCCGCAACGTTGAAATTCGGATCGTAGAGCTTAAGCGATGCCTCCTCCGCGGCGGCGAAGGCGAGCCCTCCGGCGCCGTCCCAATGCAGGAGATTCGACGTGACGCCGTGCACGGTGAGGGGCAAAAAATCCCAATAGATGTCTTGGCCCGCCGCCAGTGTCTCCGAGCCGGCCGGCGCCGGCGCCACCGAGACGAACGACGGATCGGTGGTCAAACGATTCGACGGCATGACGGCGCTGAACACCCGAGTGCCGATCATTTGCCCGCCAGGTGTGTCGCTGTCGTAACCTATGACGAGACTGGCGCCCTGCCGCTGGACGAGAACGCCCTCGCCGTGGCCCAGAGCGTGCGATCCGAGTAGCAACAGCGCCGCGGCGCCGAAGTACCGAGTTAAGCGAATGTACATGACTTAGCCACGTCCCTGAGCGTTGATGGAGTGATCGTGGCGTCACCCGCGGCCAGCGCCGACGGCTCAAAACGGCGGCGTTTTTGATTGAGCCGTCGGCGCTAGCCGCGGATGACCCACCGGAAGACTTTCAACCAAGAAAGGAGAGCGAGGGCGGGCCGCTGCGGCCCAACCCCGTTCCCACTTGGGACGCTAGCTACGCCGCCTGGCAGGGACGCACGTCGCCAACATCGCCACGAGCGCTAGCGCCGTCGGCTCAGGGATTGCCAGCGATTCGGCGTGTCGAATTGCGCTGGCGTAAAACGAAAAGTCTTTGCCAGCGAAAACCGGCACGCCCGACGAGGGGTCCTCCATGAACGCAATCACCGCGTCCCCAAGCTCCTCGGCCAGGGCGACCGGATCGGCCGCTTCGTTCACGAGGCTCTCGACCAGCGAGACCATGTAGTAGGGGTCCGAATCCTCCAGGCCCGTCACGCTGATCGTGAACTTTGCCAGGTAAACGCCGTTGGGGATCGGCTGCCCATCGGCGGTGAGGTCCTCCAGCCCGAAGTGCTCGTGGGCGTGGAACCCGCCGCTGGCCTGGGTGATCACCGGCTGCGGCGCGTAGCCGCCCGATACGCCGATCGCCGGCGTAAACGACGGCGCGCCGACGCCGTCCCAGTAGCTCAGCTCTTGCAGATTCCAGAAGATCTCCGCCAGCGCGGGCAACGCGCCCTCGTTGGCGTCGTAGCCGGGCTCACTCGACGAGAGGTCCCAGGGAATGATCGGGTTGGGCGTGAGCGGCACAAGCACCGCCTGGAACAAGCTGTCGTTAGGGTCGAAGGCGATCTGCACGATGTCGTCATCGTCAAGCTTCGCGTAACCGACGTCCGCCTTGCCAGCGGTCGTGAACACGGCGATATCGCCGCCGCTGCCGTGCGCGAAGGCCTCTTGCGCAGCGTCGCCGAGGGCGAGGGAAACAAGACACACGGCAATCGAAAGCTTCTTCATCGGTTTGATCCTCATGGTGTCCATCTCTGTGGGAGACGTCTCCGACGCCGATTACGCGCTCCATGCCGAACACGGCCAGGAAACCGCAATCGGCGTCGGAGACGCCTCCTACAAAGCAGGTGGTGTGAATTGAAGTCCGCCGCTAATGTTGTGGCGGCTTCGCAAAGTTAAAATTCTCGGCGCACCACGCGGCGATCGTCTCCGACGAGATCGCTTCCACGTGGGCGTCGGCGTACAAGTAATTCGCCACCAGTCCCGGATGCCGGTCCACGGCGACCTCATCGGTCACCGCCCCGTACACCTGCTCCCGCCGCGCCGCTTCGTCGAGCAGCTCGGCGTCAACGAACCACAGCTCCGAGTGCGCGTGGTCCGAACGGGTGAAGACCCCCGCCGCCCCGTCGGCCGCGATGCTCTCCAGCATCAGCTGCGTCTGGTGCGTCGCGGCGAGGTCGTAGAGCGAGCCGACCATCCCTTCCTGGCGACGACGCAGCTTTGCGGCGATGGTCGGCGGCGCCCCCGACGGGATGCGGTCGGGGTAACGCAGGTAGCCGTTCATCGCGTAGCTCGTGTCGGCCCGCAGCGTCCCCGCGGCCATCCCGGCGGTCGGCCCCGAGCCGCCCTTCACTTCGTCGCTCGTCACCGACTCGCCATTGATCCGCACGAGGTCGTCCGGGCAGAGGCGGATCGCGTCCACGTCCTCCGCGTACGGCGCGAGCGTGGCGATCCAAGAAACCCGCTCTTGGTCCGCGAGCGGCGTCGCGCCCGGCGCTTGTTCCCACTCCGTGTAGGCGCGGTTGGTGTACGCCAGCAGCGGGAAGTCGCCCCGGTGCGTATCGGCGTACTGGTGCGTCGCGATGCCGAGCTGCCGCATCGAGCTCGCGCACTGCGTACGCCGAGCCGCGCCACGCGCCGACTGGACCGCCGGCAACAGCAGCGCCACCAGCACGCCGATGATGGCGATCACCACCAGCAGCTCAACGAGAGTAAACGCGCAGCGTGAGCGCACGAAATCGCTCCGGGAGTGGAGTGAAGCGATCCCCGGTGAGCTGCCCGACCACTTCGATAGGAGGCGTCTCCGACGCCGATGACGGTACCCGGGCCGTAATCGGCATGGTGCGCGTCGTCGGCGTCAGAGACGCCTCCTGCAAAGCATGGGGCGCTGCTCGTAAGCCTGCCCAAGGGCAAGCCGCAGGGAACTTACGGAGAAAGAAGCGCCGGCACTAAACTACCGGCGGCCCCCGCGGCCGCATCACGCGCCACAACTGCGGACGAACGTCAAGTTGTGACCCGACCCGCGCCGATTCGACGGCGGGGCTCAACCCAATGCGTTGGATGCTACTCAGCGTCGCGACGCCACCGGCCATCGACGGCGAAGTCGAGTGATCGTGAACCGAGCCCTTCGCCGGGGCGTAACCGGGCGCCCCGCCGCTTGACGACTTCGCAGCCGGCTCCACGTCCCAAGGGTGCCAGTGGGCAACCCCGCCCGTGCCGTGGCGGTGAAAATAGCCTTCGACAGTCGGCAATTCGCCCGTCGCCAAGCCCGAAAGCCAAGACGCCGACTGCGTAAAAGCGTCCTTCGTCGCCGCGCCGATGCACAGCACCCCCGCGACCGCCAAGCGGACCACGAAGCCGGCGAATAGCGAGGGGCGAGGCACGGGACCGCCACTGTCGCACGCCAGCCGCGATCCGTCCAGCATCAATTGAGGCGAGCCCGAAGCATCACAGGATTATGCAAGGGCGAGCGGTCGGATGTTGGCTTGGTGATTGAACCATCGACGCGTGAGCGTCATGAACTCCCCTCCCCCATGTGAGGAGGGGTTGGGGGAGGGGGTAGAACCCGGGTACCAGGCGCGTCCCCGCTCCCCCCCGCTTCACTTAGGAAGTTGGCCTCCCCACAAGTGGGAGGGGGACATAGATCGCCTACGCTTCTCTAAAGCGTATTGGCCAAAATCAAGCTGCTAGCCATAGCATAATGCTGTGACGCTCCCGGCTCGCCATGCGTCGAACTCTCAGCGGATCACGTCGGCGAACGCCTTCTCCGCCGCCGCTAGCGCTTTGGCTCCGTACTCGCCGCCGATCACCACGCTGACGCGGACCTCGCTGGTGCCGATCATTTCAACGTTGATCCCCGCGCCGCTCAGCGCCCGGAAGATCCTCGTGCCGACGCCCGTGTGGCTGCGAACCCCGACCCCCGTCACCGACAGGATCGCCACCCCCGGGTCGAGGCTCACCTCGCCGCCGATCTTCTTGGCGACCTGGGCGACGATGTCGGCGGCCGCGTTGGCGTCCTGCTGCGGCACCGTGATGCCGACGCTCGTGAGGCCGTCCTCGCCGATCGACTGGACGATCAGGTCCACCATCACGCCCTTGTCGGCGATCGCCTCGAAGATCTGCGCGGCGACGCCCGGCGTGTCGGGCACGCCACGGAGCGAGAGCAACGCCTGCGACTCGTCGATCTCGCAGCCGTCGATCCGCAGCTCTTCCATCGCCTGCAAGCGCTCGATGACCGCCTCGGCGTCGGCGGCCTTCGCCTCTTTCGCGGCTGCCAGGGAGTCCTCGATCGTCGCCGGGCTCGACGGCGTTTTGCCCAGTTCAAACTCGCGGTGCACCACCCGCAGGGCCTCCTGCCCGTGCTCGCGCGCCACCAGGCAAGAGACCTTGATGGTGCTCGTGGAGATCGCGTGGATGTTGATCCCCGCGTCCGCCAGCGCGCGGAACATTCGCCGCGCAACGCCGGGCTGATCGGCCATCCCTAGGCCCACGACCGAGACCTTCGACACCGGCTCGCCGACGCGGACCTCGCGGGCGCCGATCGCGTCGGCTGCTTCTTTGGCCGCCTTCTTTGCGGCGTTCAGCTCGGTGTCGAGCACCGTGAACGAGATGTTGGCCCGCCCGTCGGCGCCGCGGCTCTGCACGATCATGTCGACCGACAGATTGGCCGCCGACAACGACTCCAGCAGCGCCAGGCTCACGCCAGGCTTGTCGGGCACACCGGCCACCGTCAGCTGCGCCTCGTTCTTCGTCAGCGCCGCGCCGCTCACCGCCCGGTCGGCCGACTCGCTCAGCGGGCCGATAATCGTCCCCGGCACGTCGGTGAAGACGCCCGAGTTGCGTACGTGGATCGGCACATTGAACTTCTTGCCGAACTCGATCGAGCGGCTGTGCATGACGCCCGCCCCGAGGCTCGCCAATTCGAGGATCTCGTCGTGCGACACGCAGTCCATCTTCCGCGCGGCGGGTTCGATCCGCGGGTCGGTCGTGAAGACGCCATCGACGTCGGTATAGATCTCGCACATGTCGGCGCCGAGCACCGCCGCAAGCGCCACGGCCGTCGTATCGCTGCCGCCGCGGCCGAGCGTGGTGATGTTGAGATTCTCGTCGATCCCCTGGAAACCCGCGGCGATCACGATCCGCCCCGCGTCGAGATGCGCGCGAATCCGGTCGGCGCCGATCGAACGGATCCGCGCCTTGCCGTGCGCGCTGTCGGTGCGGATCTCCATCTGCGCGCCGGTAAGGCTCACCGCCTGCCCGCCCAGGTCGTGGATCGCCATCGCCATCAGCGCGACCGACACCTGCTCACCGGTGGAGAGCAGCATGTCCATCTCCCGAGCCGGCGCGTCCTCACAGACTTGCGCGGCGAGGTCGACAAGGATATCCGTCTGATGCCCCATGGCCGAAACGACCATCACGACCTGAGCCCCCTGCTGCTGCGCCCGCAGAGCGCGGCGAGCGGCGGCCCGGATCTTCTCGGCATCGGCAACACTGGTGCCGCCAAACTTCTGAACGATAAGTGACATAAGGGAACCGCCAAGACGCCAAGAGCGCCAAGGTACGCCAAGGAAATTTAGGTAAGTACGATTCGCTTGAAGCCGTCTTTTAATAGCGGCACGTTGAAGTTGATCAGCAGACCCAGCTCTAAATTCGTGGCACGAAGGTAATTGAGGACTTGGGCATGATGGATGAGGTGAAGAAGATCGACGGACTTCGATTCCACCACAACGAGATTCGCAATGAAGAAATCGAGCCTTGCATCGCCAACCGGCACAATTTTGTAGGCGAGTGCAACGGGATGTTGACGGGCGAATTCGATTCCTCGCGCGGATAGCTCGACCTCCAAAGCCCTCTCGTAAACCGATTCCAAAAACCCCGCCCCAAGAACGCGATGAACTTCTAGAGCAGACTCCCAAATCTGCTTTGCCAGTTGATCAGCGGCTTCGCTCGGCTCGTGCATTCCTGGCGATCCCTGGCGCTCCTGGCGTCTTGGCGGTTCAGCTTCCTTTGATAAACCACTGCATCGCGTCCCACCCGTTGGGGAAGGCCAGCTCCGCCGCGGCCGCCACTTTGTCGTCGTACGCCTCGGCCCCGTTGGCCGTGATCCCCTCGCCCGCCAGGCACACGGGCACGTCGCCGTGGGTGTGCTTTTTGGTGCTGAGGAACGTGGGGTGGTCGGGGCTGATCATCACGCGCCACGGCTCGCCGCGTTTCTCCAGCGCCGCGACCAGCGGGCCGACGATGTGGCGGTCGATCTCGGCGATCGCCTTCACCTTCTCGTCGGCCCGGCCTTCGTGCGACGCCTCGTCGGGGGCTTCGACGTGGACGCAGACGATATCGTAGCGGTCGAGGGCGTCGATCGCGTAGCGGCCCTTCGCGGCGTAGTCGGTGTCGAGATAGCCCGTCGCGCCGGGCACCTCGATCCGGTCCCAGCCCACCAGCGCCGCGATGCCGCGTAGCAGGTCCACCGCCGTGATCATCGCGCCCTTCGGCCCGAACTTCGTGGCGAACGGCTCGAGCGTCGGCGCCCCGCCCTGCCCCCACAGCCAGACGCTGGTGGCTGGCTTACGCCCACCGGCGACGCGTTTCTTGTTGACGGGGTGCTCCGCGAAGATCCGCTCCGACGCCTCCATCAACTCCACCAGCACCCCGCCGCCGGGGCCCTTCGGGTGGGCGTCGTGGATCACCAAGTCGGTCCAGTCGTGCGGCGCCTGCGTGCGCGTGTCGTTGGAGAACGGCGCCGCCAGCTTCGACCCCCGCCAGATCAACAAGTTGCGATAACTGACGCCCGGCACGAACTCCAAGGCGCCCTGCCACTTCGGATCGCTGGCGACTTCCTCTTGCAGCGTCTTTAGGAGCGCCGCCGACTCCTCGGAGGTGATATGGTCAGCCGTGAAATCGACCATCACCGGCCCGTCGCCGTGGTCCTCAACGGTCACGGTGTTGCAGCGAACGGCCCAGTCGCCCTCGCCCAGCTCAATGCCCTGCGCAGCCGCCTCCATCGGCGCCCGACCGGTGAAGTGCGCGAAGGGGTCGTAGCCGAGTAGCGAAAGATTCCCGATCTCGCTTCCGGCAGGCAGCGCCTTAGGCGTATGGCACGCTCGCGCGACAACGCCCCGCTTGGCGAGCGAGTCCATATGCGGCGTCGAGGCCGCCTCCAGCGGCGTCTTGCCGCTTAAGGAACTCTGCGCCTCATCGGCGGCGCCGTCGGGGATGATGATGACGTACTTCATAAGGATTTATTCACCACGACGGGCACGAAGGACACGACGAGTCGATTACAGGACGAGCCGTTTCATACCGTCGCGTAAGAGTACCGTGTTGATGTTGAGTAAGAAGCCGAGGCGTTTGTTCGCTAGCTTCATGTAGGTAAGCAGCTGGGCTTCGTGGATCGGGAGCAGCGTCTCAATGGATTTAAGTTCAATGATCACCTTGTTCTCGACGAGCAGATCGAGTCGCAACCCGCTGTCGATCACAACATCTCCGTAACAAATTGGCAGCAAACATTGTGGCTCAAACTGGACGCCAGCCTGCGATAACTCATAGCTAAGGCACGCCTCGTAAACCGATTCCAGCAACCCTGGCCCCAAAGTCCGATGAACCTTGAATGCCGCATCCAGGCTCCGCGCCCCAACCTCTTCAACGTCTTGTGGAATGGAGGCGGTCACCCTTTACTCCCGGCCGTCGTGCTCGTCGTGTCCGTCGTGGTAAAATTCCTTGCGTCAGCCAACAACGCGCAGCCGCACCGGGCCCGCCGCCACCGGCTTCAGCTTGCCGATCGCCTCGCACGCCCGCGCCGCCGCCCCTTCGGTTGTCTCGTGCGTCATCAGCACCAGCGGCACGGTCGCCGCTTCGCTCGCTTGTTGCTGGAAGCTCGCGATCGAGATCCCCTCCGCCGCCAGGGCCGCGGCGATCTGCGCGAGGACGCCCGGCTCGTCGGCTGCTTCGACGCGCAGGTAGAACTTCGCCACGGCCTCGGCCGGGTCGGCCACCAGCGTGCGCTCGGACTCTTTGCTCCACAGCCGCAGCGTGTCGAACGTCAGCCGCGTACGACCGACGGCCGTGTCGATCAGGTCGGCGACCACCGCCGAGGCGGTCGGCATCTGACCAGCGCCGGGGCCTTGCAGCAACAGCTCGCCCACCGCGTCGGCCGTGATCCGCACCGCATTCATCGGCCCCGAAACGTCCGCCATCGGGTTGCCGTTCTTCACCAGCGTCGGGCCGACCGAGAGTTGCAATCCCTTGGGGGTTAGCTCGGCGACGCCCAGCAGCTTGATCGTGTAACCCAGCTCCTGGGCCATCTTCACATCGGCGATTTCGAGCGTGTCGATCCCGACGCGCGGGATCGCTCGCCAGTCAGGCCGCGCGCCGAACGCCAGGTGCGCGAGGATCGCCAGTTTTTGGGCCGTATCGGTCCCGTCGACGTCCATCGCTGGGTCGGCCTCGGCGTAACCGAGCCGCTGCGCCTCGGCGAGCACGTCCGCGTATGGCGCCCCTTCGCGGTGCATCTTCGAGAGGATGAAGTTGCAGGTGCCGTTGAGGATGCCGGTGAGCGACTCGATCTGGTTGGCCGACAAGCACTGGCTGAGGTTGGCGATGATCGGGATGCCGCCGGCAACCGCCGCCTCGAAAGCGATCGTCCGCCCCGCCGCCCGGGCCGCATCGAACAGCTCGGGCCCGTGCGCCGCGATCAGCGCCTTGTTGGCCGTGACCACGTCCTTGCCCGACTTCAGCAGGGCGAGCACCACCTCACGGGCCCGATCGACGCCCCCCATCAATTCGGCGACCACGTTGATCGAGGGATCGGCGATAACGGCGTCGATCTCCCCCGTCAGCACCCCGGCGGGCAACTTGCAGTCGCGGGCCTTCTTGGGGTCGCGGACGGCCGCCTTCTCCAGCCACAGCACCCGCCCCGCCTGCCGAGCGGTCCGGTCGCCATGGTCCAGCAGGATCCGGGCGACGCCTGACCCAACGGTGCCGAGCCCGATCAGGCCGACCTTGGTCTTATCCAACGGGGTCTTTTCCACGACAGCGCCGGGGGCAGGGGTTCTACAGGGGGCCAAGGGGCAGAAACCAGACCCGACAGTAGAAGCACGCCGCGCCCCAAGGTCAACGGACAGCGAGGTTTGCGCCGCCGCCTCCACCCACGGCACGAGGGATTCGAGCCGCGCCCGTCAGGAAGCGGAGTCGCCGGCCCCACTAAACGCGCCGACGCGCTGCAACCCCGGCCATCGCGATCAGCGAAAGCAGGACCGCGCTCGGTTCGGGGACACTCACGTAGGCGCCATGGAAAAACCCGTACTCGGGGGCGACAAGACTGCCCGGCAAGAACTCTTCGAAAACCACGCCCAGGTAGTCGCCGCTGGACGCGTCGAACTTGTGCAGCCGGGCATCGCCATCGGCGCTAATGGAACTGTCGGTCACCGGGAGGTAGATGTTCCCGGCGAGATCGGCAAACGCCTCTCCTAGAAAGCCGCCGAACGGCGACAGGTCCAAGCCGGCCGTCAGCGCCGGATCGGGGCTGGCGAGCAGGTTAGCAGGGACGGTGACGTTACCAAAACTTGCAACATCAACGCCGTAGGCGCCCATCGATGTCGCGATCTGGATCGTCTGATCGCTCCGCAGGGTTAGTTGAGCAGTGAACGAAGGAAACTGCGGATCACCTTCGAGGAGTTCGGGCGGCAGCACCGAAACGACCGACGGAGCGTCGAGGGCATTCACATCGAACCGAACCAGAGCGGGCCGCGACTCAACGAATGTTCCCGTTCCTGGGACGCCATCCCAGATATCCGCGAAGCCTGTCGCATAGACATTCCCGTCGGGATGAACGAGCAGCTCGCCAAGCGATCGCGCCGACGCCTGGAAGGAACCCGTAGAGAGGCTGCATCCTCCCGTCGAACACCGTACTTCTGGACCTACAAAGGGACTCGTCCACAACGGCGCGTCGAATTGAAAATCGCCCGACGGGATCAAATCGGGCCGCGGCACGACCGCGCCACTATCAAGGTCGAAGCGGATCAGTGAACGCGCGCCAAGATTGTTGGTGATGGCGTAGACAAAGCCGTCACTTGACACTGCCACCCCGTCCACCGACTCGCCCAGCCAAAACCCGCCGTTCGCCGCGGAAGTATCGCCGCCGCCATACTCGATCAGCCGCTCGCCGGTATCGGAGTAACGGACAACGCCGTTGAAGGTCGAGAGGACGAAGTCGGCCGAGGCGACCGACGACAGCGCCAACAGGGCCAACACCGAGGGGAAACGTGCGAGTAGCATGGGGGCTGACTCAGAGGGTGGTGCGGCCGGGGGATAGGAGCACTGCCACAGAGTCTAATCGAAAAGTGAGCCGCTGAACAGTTTCTGCACAGGTTTGCGCTCAAGCCCCCCCGCGATAGAATCGCGGGACTCTGGCGAGGCGCGCGACGCGAGTCGTCGGAGTGAGGCTGGTACCCGCTTCAACTCCGACGACTCGCGTCACCGGCTCGCCGCCACTTTCTTTGATTTACGCTTTCGGCATACCCCTTCCCCTTTCGACCTTCGGTCTCGATGCCCCGCTACAACCCCGCCACCATCGAGCCCAAGTGGCAAGCCTTCTGGGAAGCCGACAATACCTTCAGCGCGCCGCGGTTGCCGAAAGACCCTGACAAGAAGCTCTACGCGCTCGACATGTTCCCCTACCCGTCGGGCGACGGGCTGCACGTTGGGCATCCGGAGGGTTACACCGCCACCGATATCGTCTGCCGCGCGCGGCGGATGCAGGGGTACTCGGTCGTCCACCCGATGGGGTTCGACGCTTTTGGGCTGCCGGCCGAGGAGCACGCCATCAAGACGGGCGAGCACCCGCGCGTGCAGACCGAGAAGAACATCGCGACGTTCCGCCGCCAGTTGAAGATGCTCGGCTTCAGCTACGACTGGGATCGCGAGATCGCCACGACCGACGTCGAGTACGTCCGCTGGACGCAGTGGATTTTTTTGCAACTGTTCGACACGTGGTTTGACAAGGAGCAGCAGCGTGGCCGGCCGATCGCCGAGCTGGAGATCCCTCAGGACGTACAGGCGATGGGCGAGGACTTCGCGCGTCGTTGGGTCGATGAGCGGCGGCTCGCGTTCCAAAGCTCGGCGCCGGTGAACTGGTGCCCCGCGCTCGGCACGGTGCTCGCCAACGAAGAGGTGATTGACGGCAAGAGCGAACGCGGCGGCCACCCCGTCGAACGCCGCCCGCTACGCCAATGGATGCTCCGCATCACGTCGTACGCGGACCGGTTGTCAGCGGGGCTCGAAAAGCTCGATTGGCCCGAGGGCGTGAAGGCGCTGCAACGTAACTGGATCGGTCGGAGTACGGGCGCCGAGGTTGATTTTCAGTTAGCAGGCAGCGGGCAAACGGCAGAGGGCAGTAAGGCGTTTCCGGAGAAGCCCGCCGACGGCGTCCTCCGCGTTTATACGACACGCCCCGACACGCTCTTCGGCGCGACCTACATGGTCATCGCCCCGGAACACCCCTACGTCGAACGTTTAACAACGTCCGACCAAGCCGCCGCAGTAAAGGCCTACGTCGAAGCCGCTTCGTTCAAGAGCGACCTCGACCGCACCGAGCTCGCGAAGGACAAGACCGGCGTCTTCACCGGCTCGTACGCGATCAACCCCGTGAACGGCGAACCGATCCCGATCTGGATCGCCGACTACGTGCTCATAAGCTACGGCACCGGCGCGATCATGGCGGTCCCCGCGCACGACGAGCGCGATTTCGAGTTCGCAAAGAAATTTGGTCTGCCAATCAAGGCGGTCGTCGATCCAGGTGGTGATCTCGAAGTTAAGAAGATCGTCTACTCGGGATACAAGACGGATCAACCCGACGACGGTCGAATTGGAGCGGTTGAGTACACCCCTGCAAAGAAAGAGGAAACTCAGCAGACCATTCCGCGCGAAGCGATCTCCGATGGCGAGTATGTTTTTGCAGGAGCCGGCGTCGCGATCAACTCCGGCGAGTTCGACGGAACCCCAACTGCCGAGTTCAAGACCAAGATCACCGCTTGGCTCACGCAGAACGGCGTCGGCAAAGAAGCCGTCAACTACAAACTCCGCGACTGGCTCTTCAGCCGTCAGCGCTTCTGGGGCGAGCCCTTCCCGATCGCGCACGAGCTCGATGTCGACGGTAAACCCACCGGTCAGATCCGCACCGTCGCCGAAGAGGACCTCCCTGTCGACCTGCCGCATCTGGTGGACTTCAAGCCGCACGGCCGGCCCGAGCCGCCGCTCGACAAGGCGCCCAAGGAATGGCTCTACCCGACCATTGATGGCGTGAAGTGCAAGCGCGAAACCAACACCATGCCGCAGTGGGCCGGCAGTTGCTGGTACTACCTGCGCTTCCTCGACCCTAAGAATAGCGACGCGCCGATCGACCCCGATATCGAGAAGGCGTGGATGCCGGTCGATCTCTACATCGGCGGCGCCGAGCACGCCGTGCTGCACCTGCTCTACTCGCGATTCTGGCACATGGTGCTCTTCGACCGCGGCGTCGTCAGCACGCCCGAGCCGTTCCAAAAGCTCGTCAACCAAGGGATGATCCTCGGCGAGAACGGCGAGAAGATGAGTAAGAGCCGCGGCAACGTCGTCAACCCGGACGAGGTCGTCCGCGAGTACGGCGCGGATGCGCTGCGGCTCTACGAGATGTTCATGGGCCCGCTCCCCGACTCGAAGCCGTGGAACATGGACGGCGTCGCCGGCGTGCGGAACTTCCTGGGCCGCGTCTGGCGGCTGATGATCGACGACCGGGCGGAAGAAGTGTCGCTCGCGGCCGAAGTTTCTGACGCCGAGCCGACCGCTGAGCAGCTCCGCGTCACGCACGCCACGATCAAGGCCGTCACCGAGGACATCGACAAGCTGTCGTTCAACACGGCGATCGCGCGGATGATGGAGCTGGTCAACTTCTTCACGAAGGAGACGACCCGCCCGCGCGAGTGCATGGAGGCGCTGGTGCTGCTGGTGTCGCCCTTCGCCCCACATCTGGGGGACGAGCTGTGGGCGGCGCTGGGACACGACGAAACACTCGCCTACGAGCCCTGGCCGGCCTTCGACGAGGCCTATCTGGCGACCGACACGGTCGACATCGTCGTCCAAATCAGCGGCAAGGTCCGCGGCAAAGTGAGCGTCCCCACCGGCGCCGACCAGGCCACCATCCTGGCCGCCGTCAAAGCCGACCCCAAAATTGGCGAGCAACTTGCAGGGAAACAGGTGGTCAAAGAGATTGTCGTCCCGGGTAAGCTGGTTAACCTCGTAGTTAAGGGTTGAAACCGCCAAGATGCGGGAACCAACGGCTGAAGCCGATCGACTGGCTAAGGCTGTTTGGGAATCGGCTTTGGAGGTTCACCGGACACTGGGCGCCGGCTTTCTGGAATTGGCTTACGAGAGGGCTTTGGAAGTTGAGTTGCTGGAAAGAGGGATTCCCTTCGAGAGGCAAAAGCTGATTGATCTTCGCTATAAGGGAGTTCCGATCGGTGAAGCTCGGCTCGATCTATTGGTGGGTGGGCTGATAGTGGTCGAACTGAAGGCAGTCGAGGCTCTACACCCAATCCACCATGCCCAAGTCCTCAACTATCTGCGTGCCACCAACCTAGAACTCGGTCTGCTGATCAACTTCAATGTCTGTCTGCTGAAAGACGGCTTCAAACGCATCGTGCTCACCTAATCAAAAACTCCTCCTGGCGATCCTTGGCGCTCCTGGCGTCCTGGCGGTTCCAACTATGAAAAACGTCGTCGCGGTGATTCTTGGTGGTGGGCGGGGCACTCGGCTGTTGCCGCTCACGGGCTATCGGTCCAAGCCGGCTGTCCCGCTGGCGGGCAAGTACCGGCTGATCGACATCCCGATCAGTAACTGCATCAACTCGGGGATCAACCATTCCTACGTGCTGACGCAGTTCCTCTCGGTGAGCCTGCACCAGCACATCCGCGGCACCTACCGCTTCGACGCCTTCACGGGCGGCTTTGTCGAGATCCTCGCCGCGCAGCAGACAATCGACGACGACGCCAACATGGACTGGTACCAGGGGACCGCCGACGCGGTCCGCAAGAACCTGCTGTACATCCTCGAGGCGGGATTCGATTACGTCCTCATCCTGTCAGGCGACCAGCTCTACCGGATGGACTTCCAGCGGATGCTCGACGACCACCAACGCTCCAATGCGGACGTGACGATCGCGGCGAAACCAGTCACCCGCAAGGAGGCATCGTCGCTGGGCCTGATGCAAGCCGACGAAACGGGCCGCGTCACGGGCTTTGTCGAAAAGCCCAAGACCAAGGAAGAGCAAGACCGCGCCGCGGTCGATCCCGCGTGGATCGACGCCCGCGGCATCCAGAGCGAGGGCCGCGACTGCCTCGCCTCGATGGGCATCTACCTGTTTAACCGCCAGGCGCTGCTGGACGCCCTCTGCGACGATTCGCAGTCCGACTTCGGCAAGGAGATTTTCCCCTCGGTCATCCACAAGCAGCACGTCCAGCTCCACCTGTTCGACGGCTACTGGGAAGACATCGGCACGATCCGCTCGTTCTACGAGGCGAATCTGCAGCTGGCCCAACCCAACCCGCCGTTCGCCCTCTCGTCGGCCACTTCGCCCATCTACACCCGTGCGCGGTTCCTGCCGCCGACGCGCGTCGATGGCGCGAATATTTCGAGCAGCCTGATCGCCGACGGCTGCTTCATCGAGCCCGGCGCGAAGATCGAGAACAGCGTCATCGGCCTCCGTTGCCGAATCGGTCGCGATGTGACGATCCGCAACACCGTGATGATGGGCGCCGATTACTACGAAACGACCTCCCGCATGGCCGAGAACGACGCCGAGGGCCTGCCGCGGATCGGCGTCGGCCCAGGCGCGGTGATCGACGGGGCGATCATCGACAAGAACTGCCGGATCGGCGCCGGCGCGCGGATCGTCAACGACGATGTCCGCGAGGACTACGACTCCAGCGAGGGCTGCGTGGTCCGCGACGGGGTGATTGTTGTGCCGAAGAACGCGGTCCTGCCGCCTGGGTGGCGGCTCTCCTAAGGCGGCAAACGCCCGTCAGCGAAGTTTGGGAACACTAATCCTCACTAATCCACACGAATATAAGTCTTCTTTATTCGCGTAGATTAGCGTCGATTAGTGCTCCCTTCTTGTTTGTCCCCCCCAGCCGCCTTTCCTGTCGTGGACGGCCCCGCCGGTGGTGGTAGAATGCGGGGCTAACGC
This sequence comes from Pirellulales bacterium, assembly GCA_041741515.1. Lineage (GTDB taxonomy): Bacteria > Planctomycetota > Planctomycetia > Pirellulales > Lacipirellulaceae > Botrimarina. Next base: position 15,807 of record JBGSJY010000644.1, read on the forward strand.
GTCCCCCGCTGCGAAGCGGTGGCGGACTCCCCCTGGCGCTGCTTTCCCTCCCCGCTGAAGACATGCCGACCCTCCGCTTCTGTCTCTGCTCCGCCGCCCTGGCAGCCACCCTCGCCGCTAGCGGCTTAGCGGCAGCCCAATCCAGCGGCGCCGGGGACCAACTCGCCGTCGATCCCGGCGCCCCGGCGCCCCGGCGCGAGTCGGTGACGGTCGAGCCCTACACGGGGCCGCCGATCTATCTGCCGGAAAAGGAGGCCCCGCCGGCCCCGAAGGAGGTCGAGTCCCGCGTCGTCAAGGAGAACTTTCCCGACACCGAGACCGTGCGGTTCGAGCGGGGCGTCGTGCGATACTCCGACGACTCGATCGTCAGCCACGGCCCGCACAAGGAGTACTACTCCAGCGGTGAGCTCTACGTCGACGGAGAGTTCGACCACGGCAAGGCGGTCGGCACGTGGATCTACCACCATCCCAACGGCAAAGTCGCCAAAGAAGTCACCTACAAAGCGGGACGCCCCGACGGCGAGGTGAAGGTCTTTAATGAAGAGGGCAAGCTCGTCTCACGCCGCGAGTACGTCGCGGGGGCCCGCAGCGGCGTCTGGGACAGCTACTCCGACGACGGCGAGCAGAAGCTCCGCGAAGAGGCCTACAAGGAAGGCAAGCCCGACGGCGCCTTCCGCACTTGGTTCAAGAACGGCCAACTGCGTCAAGAAATGAACTTCGTCGACGGCAAGCTCGAGGGGGTCGCCACCGAATGGACTCAGGTGGGCGACAAGCGGGCCGAGGTCAACTTCAAGAACGGCCTCAAAGAGGGCGTGTCACGCCTCTGGCAGAACGATGGAAAGATCATCGAGCAGAACTTCGCCGAAGGCAAACCGGTCCCGAAGTGACCCGCCCTAATTGACCCGTCCTCAAATGACCCGTCCCCAGGCGAACGTCACGCGGCTCGCCGCGTAGCGCACTCCTTCAATCTCACCACGACGGACACGAAGGACACGACGGTCGGCCTCGAGGGCAACCCCGTCCCGCAGGACAGTCCGTCGTGCCCTTCGTGTCCGTCGGGGTGAAATAGCTCGATATCGGATCGCCTGGGTCAGTTGGCGAAGCCCCCCCGCGCGTCTAGGGTTATCAAAGTCCGACCCCCGCTCGGCCTGCGCCGGCACGTCGCCCCCGATTCGCTCAACACGCCAGCACTCTCGCCAGCACTCACGCGTCACTGAATGCCCGACTCTAGCCCGCCACGGCCCCCGAAGCCGCCATCGCCCACCAAGTCGAAAGGCGACGACCCGAAGCGCGGCGGGACACGGCCGGCCGACCGTCCGC
>JBGSJY010000645.1:0-1805 GCA_041741515.1 Pirellulales bacterium
GGCGTGGCGACGACGCAGACGCTCTTCGAGCGGGCCGACGATGCGCGGATCGCGTCGCTGCTCGGGGCGGGCTACTACAAGATCGCCACGCTGCAGTACCTGGGCCGCCGCGTGCTGGGACCGGGCCACGCCGTCGATGACGACGTCGTGACTTTCGAGCCCTACTCTCCCCGGGCCCATACCCGGCTGAAGCGGCTGCTCGCGCGGACGTATATCGAGAGCCTCGACTGCCCAGGCCTGGAAGAGCACCGCGACCTCGACGACGTGCTCGTCGGCTATCGGGCCACCGGCCTCTACGACCCCAGGCGGTGGCTGCTGGCGAGCGCAGGGGGGGAAGACGTCGGCGTCGTGATCGTCGCAGAGCATCCCGGGACCGATCAGGCGGAACTGATCTACATGGGTCTGGCGCCAGAGGCGCGGGGCCGCGGCCTGGGGACTCGCCTGGTGCAGCGGGCGCTCGACGAGGCCGCCGCGATGGGAGTCGATCAGCTGATGGTCGCCGTTGACGACGGCAACACGCCCGCGCGACGCGTCTACGAGCGTGCCGGATTCGCGGCGTGGGCAAAGCGTTACGTCTACGTCCGGCCGCGCGGCGGCGCGTTGTCGACGCCCGGCGCCAACTAAATACCGGGCGGCGGCTTGCGAACGAACGCCTTATGCACATCGCCCGTGAAAGCGATGACTTCGTGTCGACAGCCGGTCGGGCAATTGTTTTCTGCTGGTTAAGGCGGTGTTAAGATTCGTCGCGACCTTTGTTTTCCCCCATTGTCGCGGGGGCGTTTGACAGCGGCGCCAGCACGCCCATAATCGGCCCCTCGGGTGGTCGGGGTGACCGCAGGGCAGGGCCGACATCAGTGGCCTGCCGCGGTGCTTCTCTCTCCGTGGTGATTTGGGCGCTGGCGGCGGTCTCGGGGGTTTTGGTCCCCGTGCGACTCGCTATCGCCGGCCCGCTATGAAGGCGGGACCGGCGCCAGACCTTCGCCACGTCGGCCCCCGCGTGGGTGGTGAACGAGCTTGGCGGTGCGCCCATGTCGGGCGTGTTGGCGGCTTGGTAGGACTCGGCACGGAAGGCGTTGCATGGAAGGTCGTTGTGTGAGCGAGCGGACAGCGCAAGAGGCTTTCCGTGACGCCCTGCGGCGGCGGATCGGCGCGAATCGTTACGCGATGTGGTTTGGCCCCGTCGGGGCTGGACCCGTTGGGATTGTGGCCGGCGAAGACAACTCGGGAGCCGCGGGCATTGTTGTGACTTGCGACCCCGACGCCGCCGACGCGACCGTCAGCTTGTCCAGCGCTTCGGCGTTCGAGCAGTCGCTCATCCGTCGGCAGTTCCACGCCGAGTTCGAGTCCGCCGCCAAGGAGTCGCTCGGAGAAGCGGCCCGCGTGGCTTACGTCATCGCCAAGCCAGTCGTGACCAGCGCTGCGACCGCAACCGCGCGCCGCATCGACTCGCCCGTTGCCGTGGCCGTATCGTCGGTGGCGCCGCCGACGGCCCCGCACCACGGCGCCAATCCGCCCGCCGATGGCGCGTCCGGCAAGGTTCCTCTTCTTACAGCAACGGTGGCTGCGCCCTCTCCTGCCGCTGCGAAGTCAACCGAACTCCCGCGCGGTCAGGCCCCTGAGGCCACGGCGAAGAGGGCGTCGCGTCCGGTTGAACCGCTGCAGGACTGGGTCGTGGGCGACGGGAACGCCGCCGCGACGCGCGTTTGCCAACGGATCATCGCCGGCGATCGGGTCGCGTCGCCCGTGCTGCTGTGGGGACCGTCAGGCGTTGGCAAGTCACACCTGCTGCGGCTGGTCGCCGACGG
>JBGSJY010000646.1:0-11685 GCA_041741515.1 Pirellulales bacterium
GGCCTCCACCCGACCGCCGAAGCCGCCGAGCTGATCGCCCACATCGCCTTTGCCGCTGTCGCCCCGAGCGTTTCCGCGCTGCACCCCGGGGGCTAACGCCACCCGGCACAGTTCCCACCCGCGCTTTTTCCCACTTCCCACTTCCAACTTCCCACTTCAACTTCGCCCCCGCCCTAACTCTTTCTTGACCAATACGTTACGGCGTGTTGCAATGAAGGGGCCTGGGCCGCGTCAGGGGCCTTCTGCGCCCGGGCCCAACTCGTCGCCCACCAGCGGCCGGAGAAGCTACCGCGTGACGTTCAGCCAGCAGCATAACCCGCTCCCCGTGCGCGCCAGCGTTGCCGATTCATCTTGCGGCATCGAACATGAGCCCGTGGTTCACGGCGGCTTCCCTGCCGGGAGCGCCCCCGCCACCCGTCTACGGTATCGCAGCCCTGCCGTCATCGGCGAGTTCGCCTTATCCTTGACGCCGTCGTTCGATCGTCGCGGTCGATCCGACGATCGAGATCTTGTACCGACCGACCGATCGCAAAGCATGAACGAACAACGGCAATTCGAGCGGGTCAGCGAGCTGTTCCGAAACTCTCCCGCCGAACGGGTCGGCCCTCCCATTCGCCAGCGAATGTGGGAGCGAGCCTTGGAGTCGAGCCTTGACTTCGTCGAGCAGCATGGCACGCACGCGCTGCTGTTCGACGCGCGTAGTCAGTTGCACGCCTACGCGCTGTCGAAGGCGCCGAAGGAAGGCCTGGTCCTCGAGTTTGGCGTCTTCCGCGGCGACTCGATCAACGCGCTGGCCGACGCGCTGCAGATCCTGGAAGACAAAAGGCCGCTGTATGGCTTCGATTCGTTTGAGGGGCTCGAAGAAGACTGGGCCGGCCACGAGTGCCTGGCAGGCACGTTCGACCTTCAAGGAAAGCTCCCGCCCGTGCGGGAGCGCGTGCAGTTGATCGCCGGCTGGATCGATAAGACGCTGCCGCCATTCCTTGCCGACCACCCCGAGCCCATCGCACTGCTGCACGTCGACACCGACACCTACACGCCTTGCAAGTTGATCCTCTCGCTCGTGCAAGATCGGCTTCGTCCTGGCTCGGTCGTCATCTTCGACGAGCTGCTGGCGTATCCGGGCTGGCAGGTCGGCGAATACAAAGCCCTTTGCGAAACAATGACGAAGCCCTACCGGTTCATTGCCTTCAGCGGGCACCACGCCGCGATGGTCATCGAGTAGGCGAGCGGCCCCCACCCATTGGACGGCGAGCCGGGAGCGTCAGCGAGCGGAGTTGAAGCGCCGAGAGACTTGAGCGCAGACATGACGGGGTGGCGGGGGTTGCCAAGCAACCGGAGGTGGTTGGGCGTTCAATGCCTCTGGTGCTGCGCACCCCGACAGTCGCTCGGGTCAAGCTTACCGGTGGGCAAACTGGTTTGCTCGCGACAGTCGGGGCCCCCCGTTATTTAGTTCAGCGACGGATCGTCGGGGGCCGACTTCGGGTCCCTCCCCGGCAGCAGCACCCCAAGCGCAATCCGGTTAGTGACTTCGTCCCAGACCGCGTCGGGGTCGGCGAAGACGTCGTCGACTTTGGCGGGGGTCGTGAGCCAGCCGCCTTGTTTTAGCTCGCCCTCGAGTTGGCCGCCGCCCCAGCCGCTGTTGCCCGTGTAGAGGCGGAAGGGGTGCTTGTCTTGTCGCACCAAGGGATCGACCGTGTGCTTCTGCATCGACATGTAGAGGCCGGGGAGGACCTGCTTCTCGCTGAGTTTCTTCGACGTATGCAACGCGATCAACGGCCCCGGCACGGGGCCCCCCTGGTTGAGCCGCTGCTGGCAGTCGCAGGGGTCGAACTCGACCGCCTCCCAAACCTGCTCGATGGTCCGATCCACCACCCGGTTGAGCACCACCCCCAGCGCGCCGTCGTCGTTGTGCTCCAACAGCAGCACAACGGTCTTCTGGAAGTTCGGGTCCCGAAGCTTCCGCGAGGCGACGAGGAGGTGGCTGCTGAGAGACAAAGGAGAGGCTAGAGGCTAGAGGCTGGGGAGTTTAGGGGCTGAGTTCGCTCTGAAGTTGAAGGGATCACGAGAGGGTCTGTGTAACAAGGGTACGCAACACCGCGTCCAACGTCGCGTACAAACCTCTAGCCTCTAGCCTCTAGCCTCTTCTTCGTGATTTCAATCGCCTTCAAGAGCCCCCGCGCCTTATTGAGCGTCTCTTGGTGCTCGCTCGCGGGGACGCTGTCGGCGACGATGCCGGCGCCCGCTTGGACGTAGGCTTTTCCGCCCGCCACGACGATCGTTCGCAGGGCGATGCAGGTGTCCATGTCGCCGGCGAAGTCGAGGTAGCCGACCGCCCCGGCGTACGGCCCGCGGCGGTGGGGTTCGAGCTCGTCGATGATCTCCATCGCCCGGACCTTGGGCGCGCCGCTGACGGTGCCCGCGGGCAGACAGGCGGCGAGTGCGTCGAACGCGTCGCGGTCCTTGGTCAGTTGGCCCGTGACGTTCGACGTGATGTGCATCACGTGGCTGTAGCGCTCGATGACCATCACGTCGGATATCTGCACCGAGCCGTACTGGGCGACGCGGCCCACATCGTTGCGGCCCAGGTCGACGAGCATCACATGCTCGGCCCGTTCCTTGGGGTCGGCCAGCAGCTCCTCGGCGAGGGCCTGATCCTCGGCCTCGTCCTTGCCACGCGGCCGGGTGCCGGCCAGCGGCCTCACGGTGACGTGCCCGTCGATGACGCGGACCATGATCTCTGGCGAGCTGCCGACCAGCGTGCAGCCAGGCATCCGCACGAAGAACATGAAGGGGCTGGGGTTCACCACCCGCAGCGTGCGGTAGATCTCTAGCGGCTCGTGCTCCCACGGCGTCACCAGCCGCTGGCTGAGCACGACCTGGAAGATGTCGCCGGCACAGATGTACTCGACGCACTTCTCGACCGCGTCTTCGAAGTCCGTCTTGGTGAAGTTCGACTCAAAGTCGAGTTTCACATCGCCGGTGGTATCGATGTCCGTGGGGACGAGCTCGTCAATCGGCTGCGAAATCCGCGCCACCAGTTCATCGACGCGGTCGCAGGCCTCGGCGTACGCCGCCCTAAGGCCAGCGTCCCCCTTTCCAGAAGGCGCGTCGGTCTTCGCCAAGACCAGGACCGTCAGCGTCTTATCAACGTTGTCGAACACCAGCAGGTGATCGAAGAAACCGAACGCCAAGTCCGGCAGCTGGCGGTCGTCCTCGGGCGCGTCGGGCAGGTGCTCGACGTACCGCACGGTGTCGTAGCCGGCGTAGCCGATGGCGCCGCCGACGAACGGCGGCAGGCCGGGCGGCTTGGCGACGCGGACCTTGCCGACTTCGGCGCGGAGCGTTTCTAGCGGATTCTCCGCTTCGAACGTCTGAGGCTTGCTGGCGCCGGCGCCGAATTCGGTGCGGGTGACCTTTGTGCCGCTGGCTTCGAGCAGCAGGAAGGGGTCCGTCGCCAAGAAGCTGTAACGGCCTACCTTTTCGCCGCCGATGACGCTTTCGAAGAGGCACGCCACGGGCCCGTCGCCGGTCGCCTCCAGCCGATGGAACGCCGAGACGGGGGTCAGGGCGTCGCTCACCAGCCGCCGCCACACCGGCACGCGATCCGCGTCTTTCGCCAACCCGGCGAACTCGGCGTACGTAGGACGGTGAGGCGATGACCCTGACACGAGTTAGCTCCAAACCAAAAATTGACAACTGGCAACCTTGTGGGACGCGTCTCCGACGCCGATTGCGGCCTCCATGCCGCTTCGGCATGGCGCGCGAAATCGGCGTCGGAGACCCCTCCCACAACACCACCAACAACAACTGCTGACGCTGGACCAACGGCGATCCGCCCTGGTTCGCGGCCACTCTACCAGTGGGCGCTGGGCCCGACAACGCACTCTCCGCCGCGGTCCGGCCGGGCGTATCCCGTGCAGAGGCAACAAGTTACGCACCGGGCCTGAGTCGCCAGTGTTCTTGCCGCCCCCAGCGGCCACCGATAGACTCCCTGTAGAGCCCCCACCTACCCCTTAGCGACCCGCCTCCACCGCTACCCTTCCTCCCGCTACGCCAAGTCTCCCGCTACGCGAGCCCCTTCGCCCCTCCACTCCGATGAAGTGCCAGAAGTGCGACCGACCAGCGACCTTCCACATCACCGACCTGGTGGACGGTGAGCCGAAGGAGGTGCATCTCTGCGAGGTATGCGCCAAGGAGTTCCTCTCGCCGATCACGCAGGACTCCGACTCAGCCATGCCAGAGATGGCGGGCCTGCTCGCCCAGCAGCTCGCGATCGGCCAGACGGCCGAGGAACTCGCCGAGCTGGATCAAAGGGTCTGCCCCGTGTGCGGCATCAGCTTCCTGGAGTTCCGTAAGCAGGGGCGCCTGGGATGCCCCCACGACTACGTCCACTTCGCCAAGGAGCTGGAGCCCCTCTTGGTGAACATCCACGGCGAGACGCAGCATGTCGGCAAGACGCCCCGCCGCGGCGGGGCCAACGCCGAGCAACAAACGCAGCTGATCCGTCTCCGCCGCGAGATGAAGGAAGCGGTCACGAAAGAGAACTACGAGCGCGCGTCCGAGATCCGCGACCAGATCCGTGAGATCGAGCAAGCGGCTAGTTAGCGGTCAGCTGTCAGCGTTCAGCGATCCGCTTTTATTGCTGCAATCCTTCTCACCCGATGCCGCGCCGTCCCCAACTGCAGAAAGCTAACCGCTGATCGCTGAAAGCTGATCGCTAAACCGCTTCCTGCTGACCGCCAACACCAACTGCTTCTATGTCGCTCGACTTCGAATCAATGGCCCACCACTGCGGGGAGTGGCTCCGCGCGTCGGGCCCCGAGTCGGACATCGTTATCAGCAGCCGCGTGCGCCTCGCGCGCAACCTGACCGATTTTCCGTTCATCGCCCGGGCGACCGAGGCGGACCGCGAGCAGATCGAACAGATCCTGCACGCCCGGATCGAGGCCCTGCAGGCGGCCGGCAAACTCCCTCCCTCGCAGCCCAGCGGCGAGTTGCACTACGTCAACGTCGGTAAACTGCGCGACATTGACCGGCAGTTCCTCGTCGAGCGTCAACTAATCAGCCGCGAGCTTGCCGACGCCGAGGGCGCCCGCGCCGTGGTCATCGACGGGGGTGAGCGATTCAGCGTGATGGTCAATGAGGAGGACCACCTGCGGATCCAGGTGATGCACTCGGGCCTCGACCTCGAGACCGCCTGGCGCGAGATCAACGAGATCGACGACTTACTCGAGGAACAAATCAACTACGCCTACAACGACCGCCTCGGCTACCTGACGGCGTGCCCCACCAACGTCGGCACCGGTATCCGCGTCAGCGTCATGCTGCACCTGCCGGCGCTGGTGATCACGCGGCAGATCGACAAGGTCTTCCGCAGCCTCCAGAAGATCAACCTCGCGGTGCGCGGCCTTTACGGCGAGGGCTCGCAGGCGATGGGCGACTTCTACCAGATCAGCAACCAAGTCACCCTCGGCATGCCCGAGGAAGAGCTGCTAAAGAAAGTAGCCGACGTGGTGCCCGTGCTGCTGGAGTACGAGCGGCAGGCGCGCGACTTCTTGATCCGCGAGAGCCAAGAGACGCTGCACGACCGCGTCAGCCGCGCGTTCGGCATCCTGCGGACCGCGCAGACGATCTCGAGCGAGGAGACACTGCACCTGTTGTCGAGCGTCCGCATGGGCGTGAACCTCGGCCTGATCGGCGACGTCGGCATCCCGACGGTCAACAAGCTGTTCGTCCACACGCAGCCCGCGCACCTGCAGAAGCTCGCCGGGATGGAGCTCGACCAGTCCGACCGCAACATCGAGCGCGCCAGCTACCTGAGACGCCACCTCAACGGCGGCACCTCGACGGCGGGGGCGAACTGAGGCGGCGGATTTTGCTTCGGCGCATTGGCCTCAAGATATTATGATAAAGGCATGACCGAAACTTCCATTCTCCTGGCGCTCACTCCCGAGCAACTCGCGGCGTTTGACGCGGGCAATTCCGTCATCCATGCGGAAGACCCCACGACCCGCCGCCGCTACGTCCTCATCGAAGAGCATCCGCGCCGCCTGACCGTGGACGAGTTACGGTCCATGTTGCAGGAAGGAATCGACGAGTTGGATCGCGGCGAAGGCGTGCCTTGGGACCCCGACGAAATCAAAGCCGAATTGCGCGAGCACTTCCGTAAGCGTGGGCTCGCTTAGAGTGGGACTGGTCATCTACAGCCCGCGTGCGATACGCGACGTACAAGGCATTGCTAAGTGGATTGCTCAGGACAATCCGTCTGCAGCAATGCGTGTCGTCGATGATATAGATCGAGTCCTGCGCTTGATCGCCCCGTCTCCAATGGCGGGCGAAGATGTTGGCCAACTAATGCCCGGGCTGCGCCGGACGACTCGGGGTTCCTACGTCCTGTACTACCGCCCCGCCGACCATGGCATTGACGTAGTTCGCGTCGTCCACGGCGCACGCGACATCGGCAATCTGTTCCCGTGAGCGAGCGAACGATCTACACCGTCGGTTACTCGACCCACGAGTGGCCTGAGTTCGTCGCCCTGCTCCGTGGCGCCGGAATCACTGCTCTGGCGGACGTGCGGTCAAATCCGCAGGCCCGTTTGCCGCAGTATCGGCAAGAAAACCTTGCGCCGGGGCTGCGTGCGGAAGGGATCGCCTACGTTTGGCTCGGTAAAGAGCTCGGCGCGCGGCGCGAGGAACGTGAGTGTTACGTCAACGGGCAAGTCGATTACGAACTCGTCGCCGCGCTACCCAACTTCCGCGCGGGACTTGCTCGGCTTGAGAAGGGAGTGGCCGATCACAGGGTCACGCTGATGTGCGCCGAGCGCGAGCCGCTCGACTGCCATCGCGGCGTGCTCATTGCGAGGGTCTTGAAGGCCGAGGGCTGGCGGGTGCGGCACCTGATGGCGGATGGTTCAATCGAAGAGCACGACGACACGGAGCGCCGCCTGGTCGAACGTGTCGGCGTTGATCCGCTACTCGACGCGGCGGTGACGCAACAAGAACTTGTCGAGCGGGCCTACCGAGAACTAGGCCGCGCGATGGCGTACGAACCGCCGACAGATGCCCCGTAGGGTCCGCTGTGCGGACCGTGGTTGGCGGCTGAAATCTTGGCGCTGTCTCCAACATCTACTTGTGATTTCGAATCGATCGTGCGGTCCGCACAGCGGACCCTACCAAACGCCGGCCGCTTCCAGTTGCCGCGTCGCCGCGTCGGCCCAACCGCGATTGGCCGCGGGGCTTGCGGGGCTGGGGTGCAGGACCGTCGTCACGCGTACCGATTCGTCCGCCACACGCTCCAGGCACGCCTGGGCGTACTTGCCGACGCCCACCGCCCACTGGGGCTTCGCTAAGGCTAGTAGCTCTGAAAGATGCTTGTCGCACGCCGCGTCGAGCGGCCCGCGTTCCGCCGCCGGCAGCTTGTCGGGCGTGTGGTTCTTGCCGCTCTCGGTCATGAACACTAGCGGGCAGTAGTTGGCTACGAAGTGCTGCTTGAAGAACTCGTCGGCGGCGCCGAAACGGTCGTGGAACAACCCCCACAACCGCCGACCCGAAACCTCGCTCCGCCGGCACGCGAAGCCCTCGACCGGGCGCTTGGGGTGCTCGTTCGGGGGACGCTTTACCGGCTCGTCGATGCCGATCCAGTCGCGTACCGCGGCCACCTCGCCGAAGGGGACGCCCGTCTGCGCCATGCCCCACGGCCCGGGGTTCATCCCCAGGAAGATGACGCGCACGCCCGTGGGATTCAGCCTCCGCAGGTACGCCTCGTGCGGCTTCCAGGCGTAAGCGAGCGGGTTGTAGACGTGCGTCACTGGCTCGTCGAACCGCAGGGCGTCCACCGCCTTCGAAAGTCGCTTAGCCGAGCGAATGGCCTGTTCAACAATGGACACGATCGCCCTCCCTGGCGGCTCAAACATTTCAATGTATGGATTTGGAGGCGGGGATCTGTGGGAGGCGTCTCTGACGCCGATTTTGGCCTCCATTCCGAAACGGCATGGCGCGCGGAATCGGCGTCGGAGACGCCTCCCACAACAATGTCTCTTACTCGACAACTACGTCGTCGAGTCCCGGCTCGCTCGGTGGGAACTGCGGGTCCATCGCTTCGAGCGTGTCTTTGAGCAGCTCGCTCACCACAAGGTTGCGGTACCACTTCCGGTCCGACGGGATGATGTGCCACGGGGCGTACTTCGTGTTGCACTTCTCGAGGGCGTCTTCGTACGCCGCCTGGTAGTCGTCCCACAATTTACGCTCGGCGAGGTCACCCGTGCTGAACTTCCAGCGTTTGTCCGGGTCGTCGAGCCGGGCCTGCAAGCGCTCGCGTTGCTCTTCTTTGCTGACGTGGAGGAAGCACTTGACGATCGTCACGCGGCCATCGACGAGCAGCTCCTCGAATTCGTTGATCCGCTCGTAGCGGCCCTTCCACTCCTGCTCGGAGACGAGGTTGTGGACGCGCACCACGAGCACGTCTTCGTAGTGCGAGCGATTGAAGATGCCGATCTCGCCCCGCCGCGGCACCGATTTATGGATCCGCCACAAGAAATCGTGGTCGAGCTCTTCGGAGCTCGGCTGCTTGAACGAGGTGATAAAAAAGCTCTGCGGGTTGATCCCGGTCATCACCGTGCGGATCGTCCCGTCCTTGCCGGCCGTATCCATCCCCTGCAGCACCAGCAGTAGCGCCCGGCGGTCCTCCGCGTAGAGGCGGTACGCCAAATCGCGCGAGCGCTCGGTGTTGGCCGCGATCCGCTCGTGCGCCGACTCCTTGCTCCAGTCCCCCTTCACATGGCGGGGATCGACATCGGCGAGCTTGATCTTGGCGCCGGGCTTGAACGTGATGGGGTGGGGCATTGGTGGGAGAGGCTAGAGGTGAGAGGCTAGAGGCTAGAGTAAACAGCAACAGGCCGAATCCCTAGCCTCTAGCCTCCCAACTCTAGCCTCCCAACTCTAGCCTCTTTCTCACTCTACCTCCGACCACACCTGGGCGCCGCCGTCGGGGTCGATCTCGACGTGAATAACGTTCGCCCGGCAGCAGACGGGGCAGTCCTCGACATAGTCCTGGACGGCCCCCGCCGAGAGGTCGATCGGAACGACAATCTCCTCGCCGCACTCGCCGCAGGTGTAGGTGGCTTCGTCGTCCATGAAAAAGAGAGGCTAGAGGCTAGAGGGTAGGGAGTTGTAGGGGCGCGTCAAACTTTCGCCAGCCGCATTCTAGCCTCTAGCATCTCCACCTCAGTCCTCCGCCCGGCTGCCGTCGCCGCACATCTTCACCAGCCGTGGCTCGAAGCGGGCTAACACCTCGACGAGGTCCTGCTGGGCCGCCATGACGGCGTGGATGTCTTTGTAGACGCCCGGCACTTCGTCGGCGCCGGCGGCGAGGACCTCGACGCCCTCGGCCGCAAGCCGCTTCTGCTCGGCGCCGAATCGGAACGTGTCGTTCGCTTGGCGGCGACTCATGCGGCGGCCCGCGCCATGCGACGCCGATTTAAGACTCGCCGCCACACCTCGCCCGCGAACGACGAACGCCGGCGTCCCCATCGAGCCGGGAATCACGCCCAACTCGCCAGCCGCCGCTGGCGTCGCTCCCTTGCGATGGACGATCACTTCGCGCTCGCCACGACCGTCCGGGTTGTGCAGTTCCTTCCAGGCGAAGTTGTGATGGTTCTCCACACCCGCAACGACGTGCGCGCCCAGGTGCTTCGCCACGAGGCGATGGATCACCGCGTGGTTAGCGGCCGCGTACTCGCCCATCAGGTTCATCGCGGCCCAGTAGGCTTGGCCCTCTTCGGAGTCGAGCGACAACCAGCCCAGTCGGCCCAGCTCGGCATAACGCTTCGGCAACAGCCGCTGCGCGATCTGGCTGTACGTGCTGCACACGGCCGCCCCGGCGCCGCGGCTGCCGCTATGGCACAGCAGGGCGACGTAGCGACCCGCGTCGAGTCCGAGGTCTTCCGAACGCTCTTCAACCACTAGCTCGCCGTACTCAACGAAGTGATTGCCAGATCCGCTCGTGCCGAGCTGCTTCCAAGCGGTGTCCTTCTTCTCGCGCGTGATGCGGCTGACGTTCCAGTCGAGGTCCATCACTTCGTGCTGCTGCCGCGGCGTGTGCTCGACGCCGACCCCGAAGCGCGTTCCTTTCTCAAGCGACTCGCGATAAGCGTTACGGCGCGACATGAGCGTCTCAACCGGCAGGTCGAGCACCGACAGTTTCATGCGGCACGCGATATCGACGCCCACGGCGTAAGGGATCACCGCGTTCTCACAAGCAAGCACGCCACCGATCGGCAATCCATAACCAATATGCGCGTCGGGCATCAGCGCAGCGCCAACCGCTGACGGCACGCGACACGCTTGCCGCATCTGCTCGTGCGCGCCGTGATCGATGGCGTCTTCGGGAGTCGCACACTCCCACGCCGTGTATTGCACCGGCGGGCGGTCAGGCTCGGCAGCGCGCTCGGCGTGGTAGTCCGCGAGCGCCCTCGCGAAGTCGCCCCACACCGGGTCTTCCGCGAACGCGCTGGCGTCTGTGAGCAGCGCGGTGATCGATTCCTTCGCGCGCTTGCCCTTGAGGCCGAAGCCCGTCCCCTTCTCCGCCGCCGTCGAAAGGCAACGGATCGCGACCGGAACGCACGCCGGCGGCACGCCGAGTTTTTCGAGTTGTTTGCGGTTCATGATGGAATTGTAAGGACGCGCACCGTCACGTCATTGAGCCGTCCACGCTAGCCGAGGGTAGCGTCACGCCAGACTCCGCCTACCGTAAGCCGGGCAACCTCCGGCCCGCGCGTGACCTACAATTGCGTAGAACGGATGAAGACCCCCACCGCCTGCCGGGGGTTCGCCAACCCTGCTAACGGGGCCGCTGAGAATAGCCGGCGCCGCGACCTCAAGCAGCCGGCGCCAATTTCCTGGGCTTTTGCGCGAACTTTTTAGCGATAGCAACGTCAAAAGATTGTGGATCGTCGTTTCTTCCGGAGAAATCTCTGATGCTCTGGCCGGGGACGCCGATTAAGCTAGAGGCATCGAGGTCACGCTAACGCGGCGTGACAAACGAAAGGGCCCCGTGGGAGTGTCTCTGGCATTCACGCCCACTCGGCCGGCACCAATAAGAAGGAGGTGGTACCTTGACCGACTGTTGTTACCTTAGCCAGTCCGGTGGTCTGGTCTGAAGCGACCGGCGGGTCGCGGATGCGACCACCACCTGCTTCGACACACTTCGGACTTGATCACCCGTGTGTGCTCAAAGCATGTAAAGAAAAAAGCCCGGCTCCGTCAAAGTGGCGGAGCCGGGCTTGTTTTTTGGGCGGTCTCGCAGTTCCTTGGCGGTCTCAACGTGGCTACGCCACGATCTCGCCACGCACACCGCGCCCCTAATTACGCAAACCCGAACCATCGTCGGGAGCCCTAAGCGCCAGCGCCGGGAGTGAACCCGGGACACGCTCAACGTTTCGATGGTCAGGGAGCCGGAACGCGTTAGCGCCCGGAGTGGCGCCACGGTCGAGTCGCTTGGTCGTTCAACTCCGGGCGCTGACGCATTCCGGCTCCCTTCACCTCGAATGGTGAGCGTTCCGTGGCGCCACCCGCGGCTAGCGCCGACGGCTCACATAAATGTGACCCACTTGCACACTGCCCGCGCTTGCTGTCTCTTGCGGCGCATGGCCCCTGAAGACGATCCGCTTGAATTGCAGCAGTCGC
>JBGSJY010000647.1:0-6645 GCA_041741515.1 Pirellulales bacterium
CCGGCGAGCAGGAAGTCCTTGCCGCGCGTGAGCCGCTTGTGGCCGTCGGTCGCGTCGAGCAGGTCGCCGCCACCCAGCCCGTTGAGGCCCTTCAGCCGAAGCTCGAGCGTCGTGAGAAGGTCAACCGCCGCCGCCAGATCGACCCGACGACCTGCGAACGCGACTACAGCGACGCGGAGGTCGAGTTCATGAACGCCCTGGACGTTTACAAGCGTCGCAGCGGCCGGATGTTCCCGACATGCAGCGAAGTGCTCGAAGTCATCCGCGACATGGGCTACGTGCAGCTCTCGCCGGCCGAGAAGGCGGCCCTCAAGGCGAACCGCGGCGTTGAGAGCGAGGCGTCGATCGAAGACGCCGCCCAGGCCGAGGCGCTTGAAGCCCTGGCCGAGTCCGACGAGATGTTTGGGGAGTGAGAACAAGGCGAAGGGGCTCCGCGCCATTGGGGGAGCGGGGCCCCTCTCGCTTCCTAGCGAGCTTCGCTTTGATGTAGTGTCTCTGCGCGAGACTTCCCCGCCTTGCCCCGTGGATTCTCGCCGGGCAAGAAACGCGATGGCTTAGGGAAGCGGGCTCTAACTCGACGCTTCGCCGATCAGGTCCCGCAACTCGGCGGGCGACGCGTCGCGGATACGCTTGCCGCGGTCGCCGAGCTTCTCGGTGACCTTGATCATCGTCTCTTGCATCCGCGAGTGGGTCTCTTCGGACCCGCCGGCGAGCAGGAAGTCCCTGCCGCGGGTGAGCCGCTTGTGGCCATCGGTCGCATCGAGGCCAACGCCGAGAACGCCCGAGACTTTCGGCGTGTCGTCTTTAGTGAAGGGCTTCTTGAGGGGGCCGTTCGACTTCATGCAGAGGGCAACGGATTCGGTGGACGACGGGATTCAGAGCAAAGCGCGATTCGGTAACAACGAGCTCAGCGGCAACGGACTCAGCGGCAACGGGGCCAGTAGTGACTGAACTCAGAGGCGAGGGGCTCAGAGGCGAGGGGCTCAGCGGCGGCGGGCCATGTCGCGGAGGACCTGCATGGCGGCCTCGCGGCTGTCTTTGGCGACGGGCTTGTGGGGCTGCATCGGGAGTTTGCCGGGGCCCTTCTTTTTCTTCTTCTTATCGTCGTCTTCCCCTGACGCTTCGGCGTCTTCGGCGGCCTTGGCGTCTTCGGGCGCCCTTGCCTCGTCAGGCGTAAGCTCTTTGGTCGGAGTCTCGGCCATGGCCTTCTCGGCCGTCTCGCGCGAGATGCGGGTCTCGTCGGTCTTCATCATCAGCGTCTCGCCCATGCCAGGCGCTTTGCCGGCGGGAACTTCGCCAGCAATCAGCCAGTCGCTGATGTCGTCTTCCATGGTTTGCGGCTCTTTGGCCGTCTTCGCCGCGGTGCGGGCGACGGCTTCGCCGACATTCTGCACCTTGGGCGCCTTGGCGTGCTTGAGCTCGCCCTCGGCTTCGTAGCGGAATTCGAGCGGACCGATCCGCAAGGTGTCGCCCTGCGAGAGGGGATGCACGCCCTCGATCTTGACGTCGTTCACGTAGGTGCCGTTTCGGCTGCCCATGTCGCGGACCGTGACGCCCGACTCGGTGACGAGCAGTTCGCAGTGATTGCGGCTGATCGCTTCGCTTCCCGCCCTCAGGGTGCAGTCCTTCCCGCGACCGATCACGAATCGGTCTTTCTTGATCGGGACCGCAGCGCCCGTCTTGGCTCCAGCTAGCACCACCAACTTCATGTCGTGTTCCTCGTGGTCGAACCCGCGCGACGCCTGAGAGTCATGAGGAGGGCCCTGCGGCTCCTTCTCAGAAGCCCCGAGGCTGTTTCTCAGCGCTACGTGTGGAGGTCCGGCGAACCGACGCCCCGCTGGCGACGGCTCTATGTGCATCTGGGGGGTTCACCTCATCTCGTGTCGGCCGCACGGTTCCGGCGTGCAACCAGGTTCCCCGGCCCCCGGGAGGGGCCGGCACAGCTCTTAACACCTGTTTCTACGGAGCGACAGCAGCGATGGCTCGTGATTCGCGAGAATTGCGGTAGATCCGACCGCCGGCACTCCCCCCTGCGGAGGGCTGCCGTGACGAGAAGTTTCCACCCATTTCCAGCATAGCAGGAATGTCAGCCCCGAAAGCAAGATGGGGACGCCCTTCTGCGTCGGTTTATCTCGGTTTTTTCAGTGCCTGTGCAGCCAAGCCTCGGCGTCGTATTTGTCATTGACTGTTAGTTGGGCAGCCCGCAGCTCGGCTGGCCGATAGCTGTCCAGCCGGCAGCGTAAGTCGAGGGCGACGCTTAGATTGTGGGCCGAAACGGGCGTCAAATCCGCGGGATTTACGTCAATGACTCCCAACTCCTTCAGCCCAGGCAATTCTGGCGCCGCCGGCGACTGAGCCAGCAGCACGCCGCCGTGTTGCAGCAGGGCTCCGCGGCGTTTCCGCTGGGCGCTGCCACAGACCTTGTATCGGCCCCCGACGCCGCCCGCCGCCATAGCACTGGAGCGGGGGTCGTCGTCGACTGACTTCCCCGAAACGACTGGCTGCTCAGGAAAGGGTCCTTCGACGAGCAGGTCGCCGTCGGCTCTCCGCAAGAAGCAGAGGAACGGCTCTCGCTCGGACCGGGGCTGCTTCTCGGGGTTGCAGAGCGAAAGGCGCTGCGCGGCGCCCCCCAACTCCGCGACCGCCGCGATGATCGCCTTGTGGGCCTTGCAGTAGAGTGCGCGCGTATCGACGCCCGCCAAGGCCGTCGCCGGGAGTGCGAGCGAGTACGTCAGCTCCCGATCATGCACCAGGGCTCCGCCGCCGCTCGACCGCCGCACGCACGGCAGCCCAGCGCTCGCCGCGTGCGACTCCCGCTCGGCGTACTTCTGGAAGTACCCCAGCGAAAGCGTGGGCCGCCACTGGTAGAGCCGCAGCGTGGCGACGCCCTCGGTTGAAGCACTCTCAACAAGCGCCTCATCGACCGCCATATTCCAGGCGCCGTCGGCGGGCTCGTCGATGATCAGCCGGCAATCGAGGGGCATCGTTGGAGGTCTCGCGCAGAGACGCGGAGACGCAGAGGAGTGGGTTAAATGACTCACGCCAGGGAGCTAACGCGCAAAGGTGTTAAGCAGAGTCAATCGACTCGTTCTAGGCCGTCATCGTTGAGCATGAGAGTGTGGGTCCCTTCAATCCCCTCTACCTCGAACGACTTCGTCCACGGGTAAGATGGGCCGTCGTGGAACTCCAAAATATCGATCTCGAGCGTCTGTCCGCTCTCCACGAGGCGATCATAAACAGCTCGTGTCTCCGGATGCACATAGCCTTCAATGGTAGGGAACCTGACAAATCGGACCCGATCCCCCGGATTCAACTTCTTCCAGAGCTCAGGATCCTCACTCATCTTCTTTGCGCCTTCGCGCCTTTGCGTGAGACCTAAAGTTCTGAACTCCCTCTGCGTCTCCGCGTCTCTGCGCGAAACCAACCGCTACCCGCAGTGGCAGAGCGTCGGCTGTCGGGCGGCGGCGACTTCGTCGGGGCGGCTGATCGCTGTCGTATGGGGCGCTTCGTGCAGCAGTTCGGGAGACTCTTCGGTGATGCGGAACAGAACCTCGGCGAAGGCGTCGAGCGTTTCTTTGCTCTCGGTTTCGGTCGGCTCGCACATCAGCGCCTCGGGCACCGTCTGCGGGAAGTAGATCGTCGGGGCGTGGTAGCCGAAGTCCAAGAGCCGCTTGGCGATGTCCATCGCCGTGACGCCGCGCTCGGCCTTGAGCTTCTTCGCAGAGGCGACGAACTCGTGCATGCAGCGCTCCCCCTGCGGCACCGGCAGGAAGTGCTTCACACGGCTCAGCAAGTAGTTGGCGTTGAGCACCGCCTGCTCGCTGACCCGACGCAGACCGTCGGGACCATGCGAGCGGATGTAGCAATAAGCCCGCACCAAGACACCGACGTTACCGAAGAACGAACGCACGCGGCCGATCGACTTGGGTTGATCGAAATCGAGTCGATAGCCATCGCCTTCCTTGACGACCGTTGGTGTGGGTAGATACGGCCGCAGCTTCTCCGCCACACAGATCGGCCCCGCGCCGGGGCCGCCGCCACCGTGGGGGCCGCTGAACGTCTTGTGCGGGTTGTAGTGCTGCATATCGGCGCCGAAGTCACCCGGGCGGGCGATGCCGAGAATGGCGTTCATGTTGGCGCCGTCGAGGTACATCAGGCCGCCACGGGCGTGGACCTCGGCGGCGATCTCACCGATCTGCGGCTCGAACACGCCGACCGTGTTCGGATTGGTAATCATGAAGACGGCGATGTGGTCGTCGAGCTTCTTGCGGAAGTCGACCATATCGACCGCGCCGGTGACGAGCGTCTTGACCGTCACCGTATCGAAGCCCGCCATCGCGGCGCTCGCGGGGTTGGTGCCGTGGGCGTTGTCGGGGACGAGGACCTTGGTGCGGTGCGCCTGGCCGTGGTCCTTGAAGTAGGCGTGCGCGACCCATAGGGCCGTGAGCTCGCCGTGCGCGCCGGCGGCGGGCTGGAGGCTGCACGCGGGGAGGCCGGAGATCTCACACAGGTACTCCTGCACCTCGTACAGTAGCTCGAGCATCCCCTGGATCGTCTCTTCGGGCTGGTAGGGGTGCAGGTCCACGATCCCCGGCAGCGATGCGGCCCGCTCGTTCCGCTTCGGATTGTGCTTCATCGTGCACGAGCCGAGCGGATAGAAGTGCGTATCGACCGACATGTTGAGCGTCGACAGGTTCGTGAAGTGACGCACGACCTGCGGCTCGGCCAACTCGGGCAGCGCGGGCGTTGTCGCGGCGAGCGAGCTGGCGGGCAACAGTTCAGCGACCGGCCGCTCGGGCACGTCGCAAGCCGGCAAACGCGTCGCACGGCGCCCCGGCTTAGAGAGGTCGAACAGCAGCTGGGTGTCGTGGTGGTTACGCATGGAGATGTGGTGATGTGGGAGACGTCAGGAAGGGAGATGGTGGGGATGACTGGGGATTGGGGGGATCGTGTCCGCCGCGGAGGACGACTGCCGGTGGATCATCGCTTATCTGAGCATTGTCTTCTCGTATCAAACAAAGTTGACGGGGTTGCTCGGTGATTGGAGTGAGTCCCAAAAGTTGCCGTCCCCCTTTCTCCATTCATCCCCCCATCTCCCTTCCTAAAGTTTGCCTGCCAAAGGATCAGCTGAGCTGGATCACCACCCCCAGGCCCTCGGCCCGGGTCGCGGCGATGAAGTCTCTTAGTTGTTTGTAGGACTGCTCGACGTAATCGACCTCGTGAGGGTCCTCCCAGTTGTCGGGGTAGACCTGGGCGGAGGCGAGCGCTTCGGCGTCGAAACGTGATTCGAGTTCGGGCCAAGGTGTCTGCTTCAAGAGGTCGTCGAACGCGGCGACCTCGGCCGGCGAGGCCGCGCGGCCGTCGCCGTAGCCGTGGTCGCTGCCGACGAGGGGCCGCCCTGCGCCGAGGAGGAAGCCTTCGGGAGGTGGGACCTGCCACTCGTCCCCTTCGGACTGACTCTTCGGCTGGGTCAGCAGCCACTGCAGCGCGTGCCACGCCTTATCAAGGTCGAGCCTCTCGCCGTTGCGGGCGAGTTCCTTCGGCGCCTCGGGCAGCTCCATCGGCGGCGTGTACCCGCCCAACAGCCGTGTGAGCCAAACGACAAAGCCGGGCGTCTTCGGCGGCTTGTAGTCGGGGTTCATCCAGAAGACGACCGCCAGCTCGGGCCGCTCGAGGAGCAGGTCGAGCGTCGCCGCGGGCGCCTGCTTGAGCGAGAGGATCATGCTCATGTCGGACGTCTGGAGTTGTTAACCACGGAGGCACGGAGGGCATGGAGGACGCACAGAGTTAATACTTGTAGGAGGCGTCTCCGACGCCGATTGAGGGTTCTTGGTCGTTTGAGAATGGAGCGTGCAATCGGCGTTGGAGACGCCTCCTACATTCACTAGAGGCTTCTCAGTGTGTCCTCGGCGCCCTCTGTGTTTCAGTGTTCGACTCGCTAAGCAATCGTAGCCGGTTCGAAGTGCGGCGTGTTCATGCGGCTGCTGCCGTTCTTGTTGGCGGTGGAATCGCTCAGCACCTCCACGAATCGATCCAGCTCTTCGCGGGTGCGCTTCTCCGTGACGCAGATCAGCAGGCAGTCGTGCAGCGCGGGGTCGAACTGGCCGAGCGGGACGCCGACGAGGATGCCACTGGCTAATCCGCACGCGATCAGGTCATCGACTTTGTTCTCGCGGTCGCGGACGACGAACTCCTTGAACGTCGGCGCGGGGAACGCTAGCTCGAAGCGGCCCGACTCGACAAGGCGATCGATCAAATAGCGGCTCTTCTGCAGGCAGAGGTTCGCCGTCTCTTTGAGGCCCTCCGGGCCGAGCAAGGAGAGGTAGACCGTCGCCCGCAGCGCGAACAGGGCTTGGTTACTGCAGACGTTGCTGGTGGCTTTGTCGCGGCGAATGTGCTGCTCACGCGTCTGCATCGTCAGCACGAAGCAGCGCTTGCCGCGACGGTCGGTCGTCTGACCAACGACGCGGCCCGGCATGCGGCGGACGAGCGACTCGCGGCACGCCAGGATTCCGAGGAACGGCCCGCCGTACTGCATCGGCGTGCCGAGCGATTGGCCCTCGCAAACGGCGATGTCGGCGCCTTGGCCCGCCGCGACCCAGTCGCCGGGACGCTTCAGGAGGCCGAGGCCGATCGGGTCGAACG
>JBGSJY010000648.1:0-2035 GCA_041741515.1 Pirellulales bacterium
GCGAGCGGCACTTCGTCCGCCGCGCGGCGACGCCGAGCCAATCGGGCACGGCGACGCCCGCCAGCTCGTAGGGGTCGGCCGAGCCGTTGCGGAGGAAGGACCAAGCGTGGGCGAGATAGTTCATCGTTGCTATCAATAGGCAGCCCAGGCCCGGCGGTCCAGGCAAGCTGCGGCAAAGGCGGGGGCGACTTTTTCAGACCCGTCTTGTTGAGATCGCAGACTAACCGCAAGTCGCAAGGTTTACCCAGACGAAACAACCCTCAGAGTCCCTCGCTGGACGTTCTCTTATTTTGAGGCTGGTTACAATGCGTTCGCTGCTAGCTCTTCGGTGGATATGCCTTGTCGGTGGTCTAGCGGTAGTCGCCGCCGTCGATGCCGCTAGCGCCGCCGCGCCCTGCGCGACCTCGCCGTACGCCGCCTCCTATCAGGCCCCGTACGCCGGCCCGCTTAACCACGCCCACGTCGCCCCGCAGTTCCAGTGGGGCTACTTCGGCGCCCAACAGTTCTACCCGCAGGTCGGCTGGCACCGCGACTACAACGGCGAGTTGATGCGCTGGTCGACGAAGCGTCGCTATTGAGGCTAGAGACGTAAGGCTTGCGCAATCAACCGCATCGAGCGAGTAGGCCGTAACAAGCGCAGCGCAGTTGCGGCAGCACCACCTGTGCTCTCGGCCGTAACTGCGCTGCGCTTGTTACGGCCTACCTCCTGCGCAACCCTCACGTCTCAAACCTCAAGCCTCACGCGTCAGCGCTGGAAGCCGATGTTGAACGTGAAGACCCGCTTGTCGTCGAAGTCGGGTCCGGCTACCGGCCAGGCGAAGTCCAGCGCGATCGGCGCGGGGCCCATCGCCGGCACCAAGATCCGCAGGCCCACGCCCGGCGCCACGCGGTAGTCGTTGAGCGACACGTCGGGCGTCACCGTGCCGTGATCGACGAACGCCACGCCGTGGATCATGTCGTCCGCCGTGAGCGGGAACATGTACTCGAAGGTGTTGAGGAACATCCAGTCGCCACCCACCTCGTGCCCGTTGATGAGCGGCGAGGCGCCGCGGAAGTCGTAGCCGCGCATCGTCGAGAAACCGCCGGCGTAGAAGCGGTCGTAGACCGGCGTGTCCGATCCCGTGAAGCCCAGCCGCGACTGGAACGTCAGCACGTGGCGGCCCGTGTGGTCGGGACGCTCGCGGAGCAGCATGTAGGTGCGGCCGTCGAGCTCGGCGCGGGCATAGCTGAACGATCCGATGACCTGCTCCACACTGGCCGACAGGTAATAGCCCTCGGTCGCCAAGAACGGGTTATCCCGCTTGTCGTTAACCAGCCGCAGCCCGAAACCGTGCAGCGAGTTGTCGCCGATCACTTCGGCGTAGTCCGGTAGCGACGGGTCCGAGACGTTCGAGATGTTGACGTTCTCGCCGCGGTAGGTGAGCATCCCGGACAGGTCGCGATCGACCCATTGGTAACCCCAGCCGACGCGGCCGCCGAGGCGTTCCTCGTCCCAGTCGTCGTAGCGGCGGTTGTAGAACGACCCGCTCAGGTTGAGGCTGATCGGCGTGTCGAGGAAGTACGGCTCTTGCCAACTGGCGAGGTAACGCTGCACCTGGGTGCCCGGCGACGCCTCGAGGCGGAAGTGCTGACCGCCGCCGCGGAACGCGTTGCCGTTGTAGACGTCTTGCCAACTCTTCGGCACGGCGCGCCAGTCGAAGTTCTGTTCGTCGAGCGAGATCTGGCCGACAACGCCCGCGTCGGAGTTCACCGCCACGCCGACCATGAAGCGGCCGGTCTGGGTCTCTTCGAGATTGATATTCAGGTCGGCGAAAGGCGTCCGCATCGGGTCGTTCGGCGGCGGCACCGGCGTCGTAAGCGGCGGCGTCATCGGGAAGATCTGCGTGTTGACCGGCGTCCCCGCTTGATAAGCGTCCGCCGCCACCGGGCTGTAACCGGGCGAGATCGGCGCGCCGTAGGTCGGCGGCGTGGGATAGCCAACGGCGGGCGAACTAGCGGCGGGATATCCGGCCGCCGGAGCCGTCGGCGCCGGCGC
>JBGSJY010000649.1:0-1561 GCA_041741515.1 Pirellulales bacterium
GCCAGCTTTTGCAAGGTCTTGGCGTGCGGCCGCTTCGCGGCACGCAGTACGCCGCGGAGCGTGCGGGCGTCGAGGCCCGTCGCTTCGCAGACCTCGTCGTAGGTCATCCCGTCGCGCGCCATCAGCCGCCGCACGTTGTGCGCGACGATCGACCAGCGGCTAGCGGCGGGGAGGGGCATGGGGTGCGTCGAGGCGGGACCGGGCGTGTACGAGTATACACACCAGCGAATGCGGAAAGGGGAATGCCGAAAGGGGAAACTCCGCCTTCCGCTTGCGCGACATTCCCCTTTCCCTTTTCCTGCCTCACTCCGGATAGAAGAGCGTCCGCACCGCGTGCACCAGCCCCAGAACTTCCGGGTCGGTGTCCGCCGGGCTGTCTCCCAGCGGCGCCAAGAGCCAGCGCCCCTCGGGCCAGCGTACCGCCAGCACCCGGGCGCAGTCTTCCAGCAATTGGTAAACCCGGGCCCGCGTCACGCTGAGCCGTTCGGCCTGGGTCTTCACCGTCGGCGCCGGGCCGTCGATTCCCAGCCGCTCGGCCACGAGCCCGGTGATCGGGTCGCCCAGGTCGAGGTCGATCTGGCGGACCAGCGGGCGGGCGACGTTGTCGCGAACGTCGGCCAGCGATAGTCGATCGGGCCGCCTGGCGTGCGTGGCGAGCCAGCGATTCAGCAGCGGCACGAACCGCGCGGTCACGTCGAGCTGTAAGTCCTCGTGGAGGGCCGCGGTCGAAACGGCCTCGTAGATGGCGCCGAAGACCTCGATGATCGCGTTGACACGCTTCTCGCCGTGCGTCTTTAGCGAACGGATATCGCTGAGCGAACGGGCCGCGTAGTCCGCTAGCGGCGTCTCCCAGATGACGGTGGGGAGCGGACGGAGCGACGGCGCGACGCGTCCTAGGGCGTGGTCACCGAAGCCCGCGCGGAGGATCGTCTCGCACCACTCGCGCCACACGGCCTCCGAGACGGCGGTCGGCTCGGCGCCAACGCCGCGGCGCTGCGCGAGTTGGCCGAGCGCCGTGTCAGGGGGCATCCCGAAGGGCTTGTCGGCCGACTCCGACTTGATCGCGCGACGCAACAGGTCGAAAAAGCCGAGGATCTTCTTCTGCCCGACCCCGGGCGTCTGCATCAGGTCCTCAAGTGGCTGGGCGAGCAGGTCCCGCAAGGACCGGCCGAGGAACGCGATCGGCAATCGCCGGTCGGTCGGCAGCACCCAGAACGACAACGGCTGGTCGATCCGGCCGTCTTGCGGCCCGGCAAGCAGCGCGCGACGCAAGCGCTCGTAGGTCCCTTCGAGCCGGTAGTGATCGGCAAGCAGGCCGCTGCGGCGGTGCGAAGAGGGCTTCGTGTCCCCTGGAGTGGCGGGCGGCGCTTTCCTGGCCATGTGGCGACGTTCCTCCGACTGCCAAAGCCAATCCCTGCACCCCCCCCGAGGCACGCGCCGCGGGAGAGAGGCCAGGCTCAGGAGCCGGTGCGAGAAGTGGCGGCCTGTCCCCCAGCCGCCTGTGTCCAAGCATTCGGTTCGCGCGGGTGAAAGTCAACGTCGTCTGCGGGCAATCGCGTCG
>JBGSJY010000650.1:0-2675 GCA_041741515.1 Pirellulales bacterium
GAAGACCCGAGGGGCCGTATTACCCTATCGAACGCTGGGGCGCTACGCGGCCCGCCAGGTCGTTGATCCCGAGAAAGGAGACTGTGTGGAGCTTGAGCTGGTCGAGCCCCGCCTGGGCGGCCGACCAGAGGGCCATGGCACTGCCGGCCGGAGCGGCGACGCCGACTCGACAACCGGCACGCGCCGCTCCGTTTGCTAGCTGAGCAAGCACGTTCTCGCCTCCGCCCCAAGTACGCTGCGTCGATACCAAAGCGATACGCATGGATGGCTGCGGCGGGCAAAGAACTCGAGCTGCGGGGCGACGAGTTGTAGCGGCAACGGCGGGCTCGCCACAACACGAACGGCCCTTTTTGAAGTTTACACGTGCCCGGTTGACGGCTTACCGTTCGCCCCCGGTAGGCCCCCTGCGGGCCGACTGCCCCGCTCGCTCACTACTTATCCGTCGATGCCTTCAACCACCTCCCTCACCGCCTCGCCCGCCGTTGGGACGCCGACGAGTCGGCTGTCGCGACGAGCACGCCATCTTACCGCAGGCGATTCTGGTTCCGTAAGCAAGCCGACGTGGAGGTCTGCCGATGATCGTCGTTAGGCTCCACGGCGGGCTGGGCAACCAAATGTTCCAATACGCCTACGGCCGGGCGCTGGCGCGTCTCGGCACGACGCGGGTCGTGTTCGAGGCCACCTCTTACGCCAGCAATAACCTCCGCGGCTATGAGCTCGACGTCTGGCAGACCCAAGTCTCCCTGCTCGACGCTGCGGAAGTGCCACGGCTGCCAAGCAACTTCGGCGGGCGGGGTTGGCGTATGG
Organism: Pirellulales bacterium; assembly: GCA_041741515.1. Taxonomy (GTDB): domain Bacteria; phylum Planctomycetota; class Planctomycetia; order Pirellulales; family Lacipirellulaceae; genus Botrimarina. The sequence goes on from JBGSJY010000650.1 coordinate 808, forward strand.
CCCTCGAAGGGCGCCGGCCGCTCCGCAAAGTGAGCGAGCGGCCGTTCGGTTTCCACCCACGATTTTTGCGCACCACGGACCACACGTATCGGGTCGGATACTGGCAAGACGAGCGGTTCTTCGCCGCGGCGGCCGAGGACATCCGCCGCGAGTTTCGCCCGGCGCGGCCGGTGTCGAATGAGACGGCCGATGTTGTGCGACGGATCGAGTCGTGCGATTCGGTCGCCGTGCATGTCCGCCGCACCGATTACCTGCGCGTCCCCTCGATGCTGGTGTGCGACCTGGGGTATTACCGGCGGTGCTTCGATCAGTTGTTGGCGGAGCGGCCGGGCCTCAAGGCCTTCGTCTTTTCAGATGACCTGGCGTGGTGCCGCAGAAACTTACGGCTGGCATGCCCGACTTACTATGTGGGGCACACCAACGGCGCGACAGCCCACGAGGACTTGTGGATGATGAGCCGCTGCCGGCGGCATGTGATTCCTAACAGCTCGTTCAGCTGGTGGGCGGCGTGGCTGAAGGTCGATCCAGCAGGCGAGACCTACGTGCCCACCCCGTGGTTCAACGATCCCAAGCAGCCCGCCGACGATATCGCCCCGCCTGCCTGGCGTCGCGTCGCGGGTCGGCTCGACCTCGAGTGGATACGGACGGCCGCCTAAAATCACGCCCGGAGTCAGACCCTAACAGCCGCATCGGTCGCCTCGGCCGCGCGCTCGAAGCCGATGCGGAAGGCCTGGTATCCCGCCGCCAATCGTTCGCCATAAATGGTCCGCAGCTCGTCGCGGAGGGCGTCGGCGGTGGCGAACCCGTCAGGAACGGCGTCGGCGTCCGTCAGCGCGTCAATCTCAATCGCTTCGACCAGCGTAATCCGAATGGCGCCGACGCCGGGGATATAGCTCCGCTGCCCCTGGCGCATCATGCGGTGTTTCCACAGGCGGATCGTCTGAGTCTTCTCGCCACAACGGATGGCGGGGAGGAACTTGCGTTTGAAAAGCAGCATGGCGGGCAGGGCGACGATATCGGAACGAACCGCGTGGATCGTAGCCCGACCGCCCCACCATTCCCACCAACCAAGGCCAGCCGCCTGTGACAGCTAGACTGTCACCGCCCTATTCCTCCCCCAGCAGAAGAGAGCCCGCGAATGCCGCGAATCAACGCGGATAATTCTCGTTCGCATCCTATTCGCGATCATTCGCGTCATTCGCGTCATTCGCGGTAAACCTCCTTCTGCGACTACACCGCGAACAGCTCCGAGTGCTTCAGGCCAAAGGTTTCGGCCACCGGGGCGTTGGTGACGGCGCCGTCGAACAGGTTCACCGCCCGCGCGAGCGGTTTGGAGGCCGCGGCGGCCTTGGCCGCGCCCTCCGCGCCGGGCCCCGCCGCGGCGATCTTCAGCACCCAGGGGAGCGTCACGTTGCAGAGGGCGAAGGTGCTGGTGCGGCCTACCGCGCCGGGCATATTCGTCACGCAGTAGTGGACGACGCCATCGACGATGTAGGTCGGGTCGGCGTGGGAGGTGGGACGGCTCGTCTCGATACAGCCCCCCTGGTCGATCGCCACGTCGATGATTACCGCCCCCTGCTGCATCCGCCCCAGGTCCGCGCGCTCGACGAGCCGCGGCGCCTTGGCGCCGGGGATCAGCACGGCCCCGACCACCAAGTCGGCCCGCTCGAGCTGACGGCGGATCGTGTGCCGATCGCTAAACAGGCAATCGACGTTCGGCGGCATGACGTCGTCGAGGTAACGCAGTCGGTCCATGTTGACGTCGAGGATCGCCACGCTCGCCTGGAAGCCCGCGGCGATCTTCGCGGCGTTCGCGCCGACAACACCGCCTCCCAGCACCGTGATGTGCGCCGGGGCGACGCCCGGCA
>JBGSJY010000651.1:0-15131 GCA_041741515.1 Pirellulales bacterium
CGCTGACGCTCGCGGCTCGCCAGCCATCTAGAGGCGAGCCGGGAGCGTCAGCGACCGGATTGAATCAGCAATCGGCTCTACTGCGGCGCATCGAACGCCAGGTTGTGCCGTCCGCCGCTGAACGCCACTTCTAAGGGCTCGCTGACGATCTCGCACTGCAGGTGGGCGGTGACCTCTTCGGCGAGGTCCTCGCTGACCCACATCTGGTCGAGGTGCAGCGTGTTGGGGACGACTACCCAGCGCTGCTCGCCGTAGCGGGCCCGCATCTTCTCGAACACGTCCTCGTCGTCCGCGAGCGTCGCCGGAATTTTGCCGCGCTGCATGTCGCCGGTCGTGTAGACGTTGACGAAGGTCTTGTGCTCGTCGATGGCGTCACGAAGCCGGCGGGTGATGAAGTCCGCCAGGCCAACGCCGATCGCGTTCCCCTTGGACGCTTCGACCAGCTCTAGGCAGGCGATGATCTTCACCTGTGGCTTCTCGACGTCCTCGACACTGGTTCCGCGGCGGCCGATGACGTTGGGGTCCATGCCGGTGCCGCTGAAGGTCTTGCCGATCTTGTCGACCACCAGCACGTCAATCGCGTCGAGCGGTAGCGACGGGAAGTAGCTGCGGTGCTTCTCGAGCAGCGCGGGCTCACGCGGGAGGATGTCGGCGGCGGGAAGCGCGTGTAGCTCGGCGGTGTGGTCGTACCCGTCTTCGAGGATGGCGAGGCCGGCCCAGACCTTGCCGCTGTCGACCAGCAGCTTGCCCATCTCCAGCAGCATGTCCTTCATCTGCGGCGTTGGCGTCGAGTGGAACGTCTGGGCCGATTGGATTTTGCCCATGCCGACGACCATCATCTTTGTCAGTCCGCTCTGCACGGGGCCGCTGAAGCAGGTGTGCAGCTTGACACGGTTTAGCACCAACACGCCTGCCGACTCGTAGCAGTGGCGGTCCATCCAGACGTCGCCACTGGGCACCTCGCCCACCTTGACGCACTCCATGCTCGATCGGATCGGCATCCCGGTCGCGGCCTCGGTGATTCCAAGCGACTCGACCATCTCCTGCTGCCCCTCAGCCGTGGCGCCGTTGTGGGAGCCCATCGCCGGGACGATGAAGGGCTTAGCGCCGTGGTCGCGGAGCCAGTCGCCGGCCGCCTTGGTGATCTCCACCAGGTTGTTGATGCCCCGCGAGCCGGCGGTGATGGCGACCTCGCCCTGCGGCGGCCGGCCGAGGGCGTCGAGCTGGCGCCGGACCTCGGCGGTGACGTCTTGAATCGGCGCCGAAACGAGCGTTTGACGGACTTTGACGAACTTCATGGGAAGCAGATGCTGAAAGGACCTAAGGACTTTCTCTCCCTAGGTTAATCATCCCCGCCGCCGGAGCGCAGGGAGCCCTGCCATGAACCCTCCCGCAACTACGGCGAGGGTTGTCGGCTAGGGTCGCCGGCAGACGATCCCGGCGATTGCCAGTAGCACCGCGGCCGTGGCCGCCGGTTCGGGAACCGACACGGCGGTGTTGTTGAGCGACTGAGGGGCCGCATAGTGCGTCGCCCAGATCGTGTAGTCCGCCTCGTTGACGATGCCGTTGAAGTCGCCGTCGGCCGATCGCAGCAGACCGCTGGTCCCGCGCTGGTCACGCCAGAGTGTGTAATCGGCCGCATCGACAACGCCGTCCGAGTTGTAGTCGCCGCGGATGCCGCTGCGCACCAGGTAGTTATCGAAGTAAGCCGTGCCCGTTCTGGCCAGCGACGCGGCGTCGCCGCCCGCCGCGATCGCCGAGATATCGGCGTCGGTGAACTCGTTCGCCGCGGCGAACTCGAAGGGCGTCGAGACGACCTGGGAGCCGTTGACGTATCCGACGTAGAGGTCCAACGAAAAGTCGATGACGATCTTGAACGAATTCCAGACGTTGAGTGGCGCCATAGCGCCTCCTGGGGCGGGGACCAACCCGATCGATTGGTCGCCGTAGAGTACCTCGCTGGTGGCGGCGTCGACGCCGAGCATGCCGATCCGGTTCACCCCGCCGCTGGAGTCGTAGGCCTCGATGCCGAAGAACGGGCCGAACGCCGTCGTGGGAGCGGACGACGCGACGTACATGTCCCATTCGATGGTGATGAATCGCTCTGCCGACTGGGGCGGTACGGAGACCGACCAACGGTCGTCCGAGTTGGCGGCCCGGTTGACGCGGATCGCCTGGGACCCCGACTTCACGACCGACGACTGCACGACTGCCGTGCCGTTGCCGCCGACCTGTTGCCAGACGCCTGCGGAGACGCCAGACAGGGTCGTGGCGGCTTGGCCGGCGAGCCTACCCGTGCCAGCAAACGTTGGCGAATAGGCGGGGGCCTCGAATCCGCCCGAGTGGATCAGGACTCGGGCGTCGGCAGACGGCGAAGACATGCCCGCAAGGCACGCCACGGCGATGGCACAGAGTCTGGTAAAAGGCGGGGTCACGTCAGAAGGGGGGCGGTGGAGACGCCCCGGAACGGGGCGGGCAAATCTCCAAACTAACCCCGTGCCCCTACCCACGCAACGCTTTGCCCGCTGCCCAGCCCCCCTAAAGCGGATAACCGGCGCCGCAGTCCGGCGGCAATCGCCAGGGCTGTCGCCAAGGCGCCCGTTGTGGCCGAGGCGGGCTCCGGAACGGCGAGCCCCGGCCCGGCGAGGGCCAGTTGCCGCCGGAGTTGGCCGTACTCGCTTTGCCAAACGGCAAAGTCGGCGGCGTCGGCGTCCCCGTCGAAGTCGGCGTCTCCCAAGATGCCGGCCCCCTGGTTGTCACGCCAGACCGTGTAGTCGGCTGCGTCAACAACGCCGTCGAGATTGAAGTCTCCGGGCGAGGTGAGCGCGAGTTGCGTGACGAGAACTTCCGCGTCGGCGAGCTCCACCAGTCCGTTGCCGTCGAGGTCGAGCCACCAGTCAGCGCCACCGAGTCCCGCCTCGAGCGCGGCGAGGTCGGCAAGGTTGGTAACGGAGTCCTGATTCACGTCGCCCCGCCGAAGAAGGACTTGCTCGAGGCGGCCGGGGACACGCGTGTCGGTCGCGCCCGAGAGCACGAAGTCCGGGAGCAGCAGCAGGTCGATGTTGTCGACCAGGCCATCGCCGTTGATGTCGCCGGCCGCACTGAACGAGGCGTTCCGCGAGTAGAGCAGCGGCTCGAACCCAGCGGGGCCCGTGAGGTCCGCCGCGTTGATGACGCCGTCAAAGTTGAGATCGCCAAAGCCGCGGCCGATGTTCGTGTCGGTGAAGAAGCCCACCTCGCGCTGGACGTTGGTCGTGCCGGTCTCCTCGATCGTGACGATCGTCACCGTGTGATTGCCGCTGGTGACTCCCGTCATGCCGTAGACGAACTTGTCCCGGTCGTAGTAGCCGGCACGGTTTTGGTTGGCGGTCGCCATCGCAAGGATGTCGTCTTGGGCCATCGTCGCCGGCAGGTCGAGGTAGACGTGCACTCGGTCGGCCGTCTTGTCGACCGAGCGAACGACGAGGTCACGCTGGCTGCTGGACCCGTAGGGCTCGAAACTCTCCACGGTCGAGTCGGGCGGGAGCAGGTCGACATAGATCGCCGATCGGAAGTCGTTGTAGACCGCCGGCCCCCCGTCGCCCCCGCTGGCGGCGTCGCGATGGCGGAACGCGCGGGCCGTGATGTAGTGGCGGCCCTCGGAGAGCTGCGTTGCGTCAACGACCTGCTCATAGAGACCGGCGCCGACGCCGACGTTCTGAGCGCCGTTCCAGACGTATCCCGGCGAGTTCACGGACTGGAACTCCTCAAAGCCGTACGAGACGCTCCCCGGCGTGACGTGGTCGACCACGCCATTGCCGTTGAGATCGATCCCTGTGTCGATCATCAGCAACGCCCGGTCGCCGTCGGCGTGGGCGTCGCGGACGGTCCCGGCCCCGGCGGGGTTCTTGAGCGAGACGGGCGTCGTGTTGAGTCGCACCGTGAAGGTCGGCGTTGTCACAACCTCGACGTCGGTGATGCGCGCCGTGCCGTAGTTGGCGCTGGTGGGATTCGTTCCTTCGAGGACCGACGAACTGGTGACTTGCAGCGACCCCTGCGGCCCGGCCACCCCGTAGACGACGTAGCCGCGGCCGTGACCGGCGTTGCCGGGGATCGAGACGTTGATTCGACCGTTGGCGTCGACAGCCACCGTGTCTGGGATAACGCCGGTGGGATCGACCGTCGAACTGGCGGCGTTGCCGGTCAGCTCGACGAGGACCGTCCCCGGGGCGAAGGCCGTCTGCACCCCGTTGCGGGTCTCGACAAAGCCGTCGTTGCGGCTGTTGAGGCCGACGACGGCGGAGTTCAGCCGTTCGTAGACGTAGACGTTCGAGAAGCCATTCGGGTTGAACGCGTCATCAAGCCAGCGCTCTTGGAAATCGCCGCGGCCGTGCGTGTTGCGGATATCGACGAGCTTGGTGATCGCGTCGCCGTAGAATCCGCCGAGGGCGTCGTTGCGGCCCGGTTGGGGGAAGGCGTCGCCGGGGATGGCGTCGGCGTTCATATAGACGATCGACTCGCCCGGCAGCATCAGCGTGTAGGCGTAGGCGACGTTGCTCAGAGCCGGGCCGCCCGTATCGTGGCTCTGAACGAACGCGACGCCTTGGCTCCCGTTCATGAGCCCGTCGTCGTTCAAATCGAGGGCCGCCTTCTTGATGTTGTGCCAGTTGTTCGCCAATCCGTTCGACGTGAGGTTGCTGCCGAGCGCGAAGAAGAGCGAAAAGTCGAGCGCGTCGCGGTTGCCGCCGACGACACCGAAATTGTTGTTGTCAATGTCGCGGCGGATGAACGACTGGAGGAACGCCTTGTTGCCGTCGAACGCTTCGCCAAACGTGTAGACGTGGTTGGGGCTGCCGTCGAGCAGCGGCGTCCGCTTCGCGAGGAACGACGCCGTGTCGAAGTCCTGCAGGTACTGCGATTCGAAGTGCTTGATGGCGTCCATGCGGAAGCCATCGACGTCATACTCCTGGATCATCCAGCGGACGTTACGCATCAGCAGGCCGACCGCGTTCTCGACCACCGGGTCGCCCGCCAGGGGGTTGTCGGCGTTGAAGTTGTAGAGCGTCGTCGGGTTGCCGCGGCCGTCAATGACGCTAATGCCGCCCAACCCCTGATCGGGATAGAAACGCGCATTGTCGGGGTCGGGCCGATTGAAGACTGTGCCGGCGGGGAGGTTGTTCAGGTTGCCGGCCTGCGTCGGGTGGCGGATGAAGAGGTTGTTCTTTTCTTGGGCGATGTCGAGCAGGCCGGAGATCTGGCCCTGGATGTCGCCCGACGCGCTAGGGTCGTGGAAGTCGCCGTTGATGTCGCCGGGGAGCGTGACCGCGAAGCCGGGATAGCCGCCCGCCGCGACGAAACCGCTGTCGTAGCGGTTGCGGAAGGCGTTGTGGTTCCAGATCAGGTCGGGGTTCACCGCCACCGCCGCGTTGTGGGCCGACTGGACCAGTGCGCGAAAACTCTCGCTGGTGCCGTAGCGGGTCTCGGCCCGTGGCTCGCCGAGATTGAAGCGGTCGAACACGTCATACCCGACCGACGCTTGCGAGCCCCCCTCGTACGAGAGCGTCGGCGGCGGCACCCACATGCGGCCATAGCCAACGGCGTGGATGTCGGCCATCCGCTCTTCGATAAGGTCCCATCGCGCCTCGTAGATCTGCAGGATGGCGGGGCTCGATACGCTCTGGGCGAGCGTGCGCGCAGCGCTGAACAAGGGGCCGGCGACGGCCGCCGACAGAGCGAGAAGGCTCGCAATACGACGTAGCGGTAGAACAGACATCAATTCCAGAGCTAGCGAATCACGAGGAGTCAATCGGTCGGCTACTTGGCGGGCGTCTCGTAGGCGCGAAGCCGATCGGCGAGGCGATTCTTGAACTCGTTGAGGTTCTCTTTGCTGACGGGGATGCAGTGAACGCCGACGTCGACGCGCCCCGCCATTGGGAGGGACAGATACTGGCCGGAGCGGACGTCGTGGAGCATCCGCAACGCCTCGAAGCCGAACATGAACGGGTCCTGCGCGATGGTGGCGTGGACCCGCCCCGACTCAACGCCCTCGAGCACGCGGCTGTCCTCGTCGAAGGCGATGACATGCACCTTGTCCCCGCCCTCCAGTTCCGCCAGGGCTTCTAGCGCCATCGGGCCGTGGTAGCCGAAGGTGCAGACCACCGCGCCAAGGTCGGGATGCTCTCCGAGAGCTTTACGGACATTCTCCTTGGCAAGCGTCTGATCGCCCTGGTCCATGTAGGTCGCGACGACCTCATAAACAGGGTCCGATTCGGTGGTCCGCTCGACGATCGCCTCTTCGAAACCCTGCTTGCGCTCGGCCGCGTTGGTCTTCGCCAGGCTCGCGAGGAGGATGGCCACCTTGCCCCCTTCGGGGAGGGCTTCACGGACCATGTCAAAGGCGATTTCGCCCGCTTCGTAATTGCTCGAACCGACGTAGAACATGCGTCGTGAGTTGGGCACGTCCGAATCGACGGTGACGACCGTCGTCTTTTCCGCCAGCGAGTTGATCAAGGTGGTCTCGCGCTCGGGGTCGATCGGACCGATGGCGACGCCATCGATCTGTGACGCGTCCACCTCGCCGAGCCACGCCATTTGTTCTTTGAGGCCCGCTTCGCCCTCGCCCGCGGGGAGACGCACCTCGACCGTCGCGTCGAGCCGCTCGGCGGCGGCCTTGGCGCCCGCCACGCATAGTTCCCAGTAGGGGTCCGAGCCCCCCGCCACGAAGAGGTACATGCCCGGAGTGGTCGGCGTCGTCGCGACCGCGGGGTCCTGCGGCACCGAGCGGAGATAGGCGCCGACGGCAACTGACGCGGCGATCACGGCCGCCCAGACGGCGTAGCGGAAGGGAGACTTCATTGGGGGGACTCCGTCGCGGTTATAGGGGGGACCTGCAGAACGGATCACAGCGCTTTGAGCCGCACCGCTTGACCTCCGCCCGGCGCCAGCCGGAGGGTCAGCACGGTCTCGGAATCGACCCCCTTCTGTTCAACAACATAGGCGGTCGGGTTCTTTAGCCAGTCGGCGTCGTCGGCGTCGCGGTAAATCTGCGCCTCGTACTTCACGCCGGGATCGAGGAATGAGAGGGGGACCTCGAGCGTGCGGGGCTGCTCGTCGCTGATCGCGCCCAGGAACCAGTCATCGGCGCCCCGCTGCTTTCGGGCCGTGACGACGTAGTCGCCGATCACTCCGTCCAGCGCCAGGGTCTTTTCCCAGTCGGTCGGCACGTCGCGGATGAACTGAAAAGCGTCGGGGGACTTCTCGTAGACCTCGGGGAAGTCACACGCCATCTGCAGCGGTGCGTAGAGCACGACGTACAGCGCCAGCTGCTTGGCTAACGTGCTCGGGATCCGGTCGTTCTGCCGATCGACGCCGGTCGAGAGCAGGATGTCGAACACGCCCGGCGTGTAGTCCATCGGTCCCGAGAGCATGCGGGTGTAAGTGAGGATCGACTCGTGCTCGGGAGGGTTGCGGGCGTCGCCGCTCCAGGCGTTGTACTCCTGCCCCCGGGCGCACTCGCGGCTCATGAAGTTGGGCCACGTCCGCCGCAGGCCGGTGTCTTTGATTGCTTCGTGAGCGACAACCATGATGCGGTGCTTGGCGGCGGATTCGATGACCTTCTGGTGATGGCGGACCATGAACTGGCCGTGGCTCCACTCCTTGTGCTCCTTGCCATTGTCGTCGACGCGGGTAATGCCCTGACCGAACATGACGTAGCCGGTCTTCACCGCCTTGACGCCCAGCCGCTCGTAGAGGCTGAAAGCGTCTTCGAGTTGCGACTCATAGTTGGAGACGTCGCCGGCCGTTTCATGGTGCCCGACGAGGCTGACGCCCCGGTCCGCGGCGTATCGAGCCAGCTCTTCGTGGTCGAAATCGGGGTACGGCTCGGTAAAGCTAAACAGCTTGCCGTTGCTGATCCAGTCGCCGTCCCAGCCCGTGTTCCAGCCCTCGACCAGGACGCCTTTGAAGCCGTACTTGGCGGCGAAGTCGATGTAGCGTTTGACGTTCTCGGTCGTGGCGCCGTGACGATCGCCCGAGCCCCAGGTCGCCCGGTTGAGGTGCATCTCCCACCAGACGCCGACGTACTTGCCCGGCGTGATCCACGACGTGTCGGCGATCTTCGAGGGCTCATTGAGATTCAGGATCATCGTCGAATCGACGAGCCCCGATGGCGTGTCGGCGAGCTGGATCGTCCGCCACGGCGAGCGGATCGTGCCATTACCCTTCACGAGCACGCCATCCGACCACGGGAAGAGGTCCGCCTTGAGGGTGTTGTCGCCGACGTTACGCAGCGCGATGCTGCTGTAATCAACCAGCGCCGCCTCGTGAAGGCTGACGAACGCTCGGGGTCCGGCCTGCATCGTGAGGGGCGTGTGGACGACCTTCGTTTCGCTGATCGGGGTGTGCGAGTAGACGTACTCGTAGCGATTCTCTTCGAAGGCGGGGATCCACCAAGCCGGCCAATCGCCGGCGAGCGCGAACTCGGTCGCTTCGTTGGTGATCGCGATGTCGTCGAGGCCCTCCTGCTCCGGGACGTCGTAGCGAAAGGCGACGCCATCGTCGAACGCGCGGAAGGTGACGACCATCGTGAGGCCGCCATCGCCCGGTTGGCGGAGCGTGACTTGCAGCTCGTTGTGGTTGTCACGGACTTCGCGAGCCTCGCCCCAAGGCTGCACCCAGGAGGTGTCGGCGGATTGGGTTTGGCTGTCAACGACGACGAAGCCCCCGGTGAGCGGCTTGTGGCCCTGCAACTCAAGTCCCAAGCGGGACGGCTTAATGAGCGTCTCGCCGCCGCGCGTCACCGAATATGTCGGCACGCCAGCGTCGAGCGCGAACGCGATCGCGTTCTTGCCGTCGGGTGAGGTGACGGTGAGGTGCGCCGTGGCCGCCTCTTTCGCCGCGGCGATCGAGGCGCAGGCGAGCAGGACCAGCGGCAGCCAATAGCAGGGCTTCATCAAGAGCTTCGTTTGCAGCGTGGAAGGAAGAGACGCCATCGGGCGTAACTATCACGGTCCGGGGTAAACGTCGCCGTCGTCGTTGCGGCCGCCGTAGAAAAAGTAGACACGCGGATCGATGTCGTAGGCGATGGTCTGCACCGACCCGTCACAGAAGGCCATGTTCATCGAACCGGGGTGCGAGCCGCCGAAGATCGGCATGATCGGGCTGGCGGGTCGGGGCTGGTTGGGAAGCGTCTTGCTGAACGTTGGACCGCTGCTGACCCCCATCGGCGCCAATCCCGCTGTGTCGGGGTAGGGGCCGATCGCTCCCAAGCTTGGGAGGCCCGTGTAACGGATGTTGTCCTGGTCGTGCCCGACAAAGATGTTTTGGTCGTCGCCGTTGCTGCTGCCGGTTGAGTAGAGGTCGGTGCTGAGGTACTTCTCGCCGAGCAACGCCGTCTTGCTAGTGCCGTCCGTGATCTTGGCGAGCTTTACGGTGCTCCGCTGGTACGTAACGCCGTTGTGCTTGTTGGTAATCCACGAGTTGTACCCCGCAGTGACCGCGGCGAGGGCTTCCGGGCCGGCGTTGCCCATGTCGCTAGGATTCGTCCCGTTACCGGCGTTGCCGGCGTAATCGGTTCGGGCAATGCTGCAAGTCCCGTCGGACCGGCAAGAGGTCAGGTTCACCCCCAGCGGCAGGTTGTCGTTGCGTAGGTACGGGTAGAGCTCAGCTCCCCGGCGGCTCGGGCAGTTGTACATCGGCACGGGGGTCTGCACGAGACGAAGCATCTTGGCCTCAACCTCGGCTCGGGTCCCGCCGCCGCTGGCGAGATCGCGCAGGGCCTGTTCTTCCATGAAGGGCAGAATGTTGAAGGTCCATCCGCCCGCTTGATCGACGCCGTACCCCTTCTCGGGGTCGGGCTGCCAGCGCCATCCCCATCCGCTCGTAGGCAGATGGCCCACGACGTCGTGGTGGTTGAGGCTCGCCAGCCCCATCTGCCGCATCTGGTTCTTGCACTGCGTCCGCCGCGCGGCCTCGCGAGCGGCTTGCACCGCCGGCAGTAGCAGCGCGACGAGAATGCCAATGATCGCGATGACGACCAGTAGTTCGACAAGCGTGAATCCAATTCGACGGGACACGTGGTGTTCCCTCCTAGACCGATTGAAACGCGTGATGCGTGAAAGGGCGGCCTGCGTTTGCCGCGGCCTCGGAAAAGACCTGACTCTACCTATCGCTCTCAATCCTGCTCGCCTGATAACTGCGCGGCGAGGAACCCCGACGGCCGGCCGCACGCGCCGGCCGTCGGTAGTTCCTGCCTTGCGTCCTCACGCCCGGCGGCGGCCCGCCGTACCGGCCGCCAACGCCAGCGTAAGGGCCAGAGCCGTGGGCTCGGGGATTGCGACGGAAGTCGCCCCGCCGAGCATCGCGCCATAGTTCGACTTCCACACGATATAGTCGCCCTGGCCAACCGTACCGGGCGTCGTGTCGTTGGGGAGCGTCGTCGCTGTGCCGGTCGTGTCACGCCAACGGGTGTAGTCGGCGGCGTCGACCTTGCCGTCATTGTTGTAGTCGCCCGCCAGCGCCACCGGCGCCACGGCCGAACCGTAAACCACCTTGCCGGTGCGGAGCTCGGTGTCGCCTTCCAACGCGAACTGGAAGGTGAGGTCCTTTTGCCCACTGGTGAGCCACGGCGAGCCGATGTTGTAAACGGCGCCGAGGTTCGAGGGCATCGCAGTCGATCCGTCGATCAGCAGCTCGGCGAGCTGCTTGGAGCTGACGTTCGCCTCGTACCACTGGTTAGCGCCGTTGACGTTCTGATCGTCGAGGCTCGACCAGGCCGACGTGCTCAGCGAGCCCGACGGCGACGAGATCACGTACGAATCGATGCCGACACTGAATCCCGACGGGTTCAGCAGCTGCGCCGCCCCGGTTGCCGGATTTACGTTGAGCACCAGCGTGTTGTTCGGCATCCCCTCGTAGACAACCTGCGCATTGACGATGCCGCCGTCGGTCGTGCCGAACTGAAAGACCAGGTCCTCGTTCTCGACGCCGAACGATGCGGGCGCCGAGGGGTTGAAGATCGTGCCGAGCGAGACCGTCTGATTGGCCGTCAAAGCGAGCGTCGTCGTGGGGTTGAGCTCGGAGAGCCCCGTCGCCTGCGGGTTGGCCTCGTACCAGGTGTTGCCGCTCGTGCCCTTGTCATCGAGGCTGTTCCAATTACCGGCGGCCAGGGCGCCCTGGTTGGAGCGGATGACGTAAGAGTCGAACGCCACGGTCGAGCCGATCGTGCTGTAGTTCTTCAGCGACGCCAAGCCGGTCTGACGGTTAACCGTCAGCACAGGGTGCTGCTGCAGCGAAAGCACGGTCTGCGTGCCGTTGACGCCGCCGGCGACCGAGTTGACGACGAACGTCGAACCGGGCAACAAGTTGGGAACGCCCGAGGCGTCGATGGAGCCAAAGCCGCTAGGCGTAAGGTCGTTGGCGTCAACCGTAGCAGAGTCGGCCAGAATCCATGAGCTGCCGACCGCCGGGGTGTAGCCGGGCGTTTTCAGGGCGAGCGTGCCGCCGAGGTCGAGGTTTCCGTTGACGTTGAGCTTCGACAAACCACTGGCCCCAAACTGCCAGGTGTGGACGCCGCCGCCGCCGAGGATCAGTCCGTTGCCGTTCGTATCTACGCCGGTCATCGTGAACGACACGCTGGGCCCGGCGATGCTGAACTGGCGGTCGAGGAACCCGTGCTGCGCGGTGACAACGGCATTGCCGGACAAGGCGAGGCTGCTGTTGATGTTGCCGCTGGTCGGCGTTGTCAATTGCCGAGCGACGTTGAGCGTCCCCTGCACGTTGAGGACGCCGGTACCGCCGTTGAGGCCGATCTGCAAGTCGCCCTGCGAGAGGTCGGCGACCGTCGAGAGACTCCTTGTGGCGGGGATCGTCAGCGTGGCCGACGTGCCCTCGCCATCAGCGAGCTGAAGAGTCGGCGACGTAAAGGCGCCGTTCACGGTGACGGTGGCCGAGGTCGCCGCGCCCAGCGTGTTGACGCCGATAATCGCCGAGGTATCGAACGCCGGGTCGGGCGCGAAGCCTGAGTCCCAGTTGTTGTCGTTTCCCCAATTACTGTCGCTCGCGAACGACGACCAGCGGTTCTGGGCGTCGGCCGGCGGGGTGGCGGCGAGGACAGCCACCAGGGCTGCGGCCGCCGCATGGAAAAAATAGCGCTTCATGAGTTGGTATCGCCTTGGAGGGTGTGCGTTTTGGTACAAGCCAGAACCGTCTCAGCCCGCCCGGCGGCGCGAGCCGCCGAGGAAGGCCGTCGCCAGACCGATCAGCACGAGACTGCTCGGTTCGGGCACACTCTGCAGCTGCGCGAGCGCCATCTGGATCAGCGCCGGGGGGCCATTGAAGGCATTCTTCCACTGCCGGAAGTCGGCGATATCGACAAAGCCGCTGCCGTCGAGGTCGCCGTTGGCGCGGAGGTTCGTCGAGGTAAGGAAGTTGTCGCGGATCGGGTAGAAGTCAGCCTCGAACTCGACAATACCGTTGTTGTTGGTGTCACCGGCGAGGACCGCGTCGGTGAGGTACCGAATGGCGCCGATGTTGGTGTTCATCTCGAAGGTGACTTCTTGATTGTTCTCGAACGTGTTGAACGCGAGGTTCGCCGCATTGTTCGAGCGGCCGTTGGTGCCGACGCCATTGTAGGTGCCGGTCTTGACGGCGCGCCAGGTGTACGAGCCGGCGGTCGGGATAACCGTTGTCAACGCATAGACGCCCGGCGTCGTTTCCGACATGGCCGTGCCGGCGAAGGTGTTGTTGAAGTCACCCGCGCTGCCTAGCTGCGTCTGGAAGTTGCCGATGGCCGTCCAGGTGGTGTAGTCGTCGAGGATCGCGACGCGGTTAGTCGTAGGGAAATAGCCGTCGCTGTACGTGTTGCGGTCGAGTCGGATCGTCATACTGGGGTCCGCCGCCGCGTCGAAGGGGACGTCATTCGGAGTGATCTCGGGCTGCCCCCAGGCCGGCGTCGCATTGTCGGGCGTGTTGAGGATCTTGAACGCAAAGCCCGTCCCGGCCGGAGCGCCGGTGAGCGTGAAGTCGAGGTTGAAGATGTTGCTGCCGACAGCCGTTTCGGTCATCTGCGGCGCGGTGGGCGGGTCCCAGTCATTGCCCAGACCCGTCTCGCTGACATAGCTGCCGGGGACGAAGTAGTTTTGAGCCGGGGCGGCGCCCGCGAGGAGGAGAATGCCGAAAGCGGCCGCGGCCTTCGGGGCAAGCGAACGAGTCATCATCGAAAGAGCTCCGTCTGAAGAGGTAAACATTACATCGCCCCTGCCACCGCACCGCTCTCCACCCCGTCGAGAGGCGCGGACCCAGGCAAAATTGGTGAATCACTTTTAGGAGGCCGGCGTCCCGCCCGCGGGACGCCGGCCGTGTTTCGTATCCATCTTCCAAATCAGCTACGGCGACGAGTCGCCGCTAATCCAGCGACCGCGAGACCGCAAAGCAAGACGCTCGCCGGCTCGGGGACGGGTGAACCGGGCACCGTGAAGATCGGCAGAGTCTTTCCGTTACCGCTGCCGAGATTACCGGCGCCATTCAGGCCCGGAAGCGTCTGGTTCGACAGGAATCCGGCGTCGCCGCTGGTGATGACCATCGCCAGGTTGATGTCCCCCTGCGACAGGCCGTAGGCCTGCACAAGATCGATCTCAATCTCCCAGCCCGTGGTCGCGGTGCCAGCGCCGGCGGCGCTAACGCCATCGACACCCAGCACGTTGCTGTTGTCCCAGCCGACCGTAAAGCCGCCGGAACCGACGCCAGCAAGCGGCAAGTCGCCGGGACCGCCTCCCGTGGCGACATCGCCCCCCGTGTTGTTGATCAGGTCGAACTTACGGATGCCGTAGAAGCCGCCGCCGATTTCGAAGCGCAGGCCATGGTCCATCGTCGCACCGCCGGCGAAGGCGAGACCGGCCATGTTATTGATCTCGTTGAACCCGCCGTCGACGTTGTCGTTGGCGAGGACGTTCTCTCCGCCGGGGACGGCGTCAATGAACAAGAAGAACTTGTTGAAGTTGCCTTCTAGGTTGCCCGTAATTCCGATCGTCAGCACGCCGCCGTTGATGTCGGCGTAGAGCGCATTGAGCTCTGAACCGCCGGCCGAGTCTTGCCCGCCGCCGGTGGCGTTGCCGAAGCCGGTAGGGGTGTCTTGCGTCGAGCGGAGCGTAAGCCCCTCGGTTGGAATGTTGGCCCCGTCGATAACCGCGGCTTGGGCGATCGCTGTGGTTAGAGACAGCATCGTTGCCGTCAATGTCGATTTGTAGAGGAATTGCTTCACGAGTCGTGTACTCCAAGAGGTGCAAAAGCGGCATCGCCCCGAGACAGAGCACCACGACCGCGGGGGCGATATCGCCGTCGTGCTGAGAAGCTTTAGATGAGTCGTTTGCCGTCGCGAGACGGCATTCGGCCGAGGCCGGGAAAAGTCGCCTGGTATAAGGATGGCGCCGCCGGGGCGGCGCCATCTAAATCACTTTACGCTCGCCAACGGGAGCGACCAAACAAATGGCGCCTTGCCGGCAAAGGATTCCTCTTCGGGCCCGCCCCACCCCGCCGCGCGGCGTCCGGTGACGGCGCGGAAGTCGGTGCCGATACGGACCTCGTCGATCTCGTGGAGCTTCGTGCCCTCGAAGTTGCCGAGGCTGACGCGATCGAACGCGAACATGCCGGCAAGCTCCGCGGTCGGCTTGCAGCTCGACTCGTCGGTAAGAGACGTCGGGTTCCGGTAGACCGTAGCAATGTCCTTTTCGTCCGCGCCGAAATCGATGCGGACAACCACAAAGTTCACGGCGTCGGTCTCTTCGCCCAACGACTCAAAGCGGGCGTGCTTGTCTTGTTGGAAGCTCGTGGAGACGCCGTACCCGTTGCCGTCGGCGCCGTTGCCAACGCAAAGCACACGGTTAAAGTTGCCGTCACCGCGGTGCAGCTCGAAGCCGTAGAAGACATCGTTGGTCTTCGAAACGCGCTGCAGGAAGCTGACGTAGACCGTCGAGCCGTTGCGACCGATTAGCCGGAGACCGTCGACGTTCTCGATCAGCCCGGCCGCGTCGAAGACGCCGCCGAGGCTGGTGCTCAGGGTGCGGCGGACGCGGTTCGCGTTGCCACTCTGGACGAAGCGGTTGCCAAGCGCCACGAGGTCAGCGGCGGTGATGCTGCCGCGGGCGACGCCGTTGCTC
>JBGSJY010000652.1:0-3033 GCA_041741515.1 Pirellulales bacterium
CGCAGGCGCGGATCGTGGCCCGCGACCACAGCCGGCAGATCGCGCTGGTTAGCGTCGATGCGTCAGCCGCCGCCGACCCGCCGAGATTGAGAGGTCGTAAGGCGCGGGTCGGTGAGACGGCCATCGCGCTGGGCCGGGTCTACGCCGCCGATTCGGTCAACGTGTCGGTCGGAGTCGTCAGCGCCGTCGATCGCCTCGGGTCGCGGGCCGTGCAGAGCGACGCCCTGATCTCGCCGGTCAATTACGGCGGGCCCCTCATCGGGCTCGACGGCGAGCTGCTTGGCGTGATCACCCCGCTCGGACCGCCGGGGCAGAGCGGCGTCGCGCTGTACGACTCGGGCGTCGGTTTTGCGGCGGCCTACGAGGCGGTGGACTCGCGACTGGCGACCCTCGCGTCGGGTCGCGATATCCACCGGGGGTGGTTGGGCGTGACGTTGCCGAACGACGACCCGTTGCGGTCGCCGCCCCTGCTGAGCCGCGTCGCCCAGGACGGGCCGGCCGACCAAGCAGGCCTAAAGGCGGGGGACACGATCCTCGCGCTCGACGGCGCTGCGGTCGATACCGTGTGGTCACTCCGCCGGCGGATGTCGGGCCTCGACGCCGAGTCGGAAGTCGAGGCGACGTTCACCCGCAAGGCCGAGGATGGTTCTGCGACGGAGGCCGAGGCGTCGTGCGTGATCCACCTACGGCAACAACCGGCGAAAGAGGAGGGCGGCGATGCCGGGGACAGCAAAGAAACGAAAAAACCCGACGAGCCATGATCGGCTCGCCGGGTCGGAATGACTTCGGTGGTGTCGGCGTCGCTGTGGCGTTCTAGCGGCGTCGGACGCAGATGGCGGCCGCGGCAAGACCAAGCAGGGCGGCCGCGGTCGGCTCGGGAATCGTCGGGTCCCCGGGGGTGACGGTGATATCGACGCCCTTCTTCTTAATGAACGCGTTGCTGAAGTTGTCGGCCGCGGTCTGCAGCGTGTTGTCGAACCGTAGCGAGACAGCCGTCGCGTCGCCGCTGATGCCAGCGCTCAACAGGTAAGCGGCAACGTCCAGGACCACGTTGCCGGTCCAGGGCACGGCGGTGCCGTCGTTCGTGGGCCGCTCGTACATGCCGCCGCCGGTGAAGGTCATCGAGGCGATCTGCGTGGGCAACGCGACCGCGGCGCCGTTGACTTCCGTCACACGCCAGAAGAAAGCGGCGCCAACCGAAGCGAGGGCGTCGGCGTCACTCAAACCGCCGAGCGTGTAGTCGCCGAACTCATCAATGCTGATCGAGTCGATCGACGCGCCGGGCTTGGCGACGATTTTTGTCGTCAGTGTGCTGTCGATAAGGTCGGCGCCGTTATTGGATTGCGACTGAAAATTGACCGGATGGAACACGAGCATGTTGCCGGACACAGTCGGCCCGGCGGCCGAGTCGAACACCGGCGCGGCCTCATCGTTGTTCTCAGTAACCTGCTGGAAGACGACATCGCTGCCGGCCTTGTCGCCCCAGTTGATAGTCGCCGCTTCGCCGACCGCAGCGGTTGCGATGAGCAGGGCCCAAACGAGGGTGTGCGTCTTGAAGTTCATCATTCTCATAGGTGCCTGTTAAGGGGCGTCGTCAGCGACGTCGCGGTCGGATGCGGAGGAAGGTACGGCTTAAGAACGTGGGACAAGGACAGACGTTTCCGGCCGAATCCGGGCCGTGCTTTGGCGTCGCTGAAGCCTCCAGCGACAAAAAAAGAGCGGCCGCAAGACACCCATCAGCGACCGCGCGGCGAATGCCGGCTGTCGTGGGGGGAGGTCTTGTGGCCGCTCTCTGGATTAGGACTTCTCGGTTGTGCGTCGCCGGCGTGGCTGCGAAGCCAGTCGGACAAAAAGTAGCGATACAAAAAAAGAAAGCGGCAGTCTCATGCCCTCACGTCAACCACAGCCAGATCGGCTGCGGGGTGAGTAGCTAGAGATTGCCGCTTTCGGATTAGTTCTAACTCGTAATCAAAGGTCCGGGCGGAGTACCCGCCACCGACGCATTAGAGTTGGCCGCCGATCGAGAGTCAACCTTTGGCCTGGGAAAAACCGAAAATCGGACCTGAGAGGCGCCGATTCCCGCAATCCTGCTCACAGGGACGCATCCGACAACCCCGGCGACATCACTCCCAGCAGCGTTGGGGAGCGCAAGGCCGCCCCAATGCGAGGCGTTTCAGGGTCCACGACGCCGTCGGTCTGTGCCTCCGATAGCGAGCCGTAAGCCCTTGTCAGGGTGTGCTTTAGGAGCACCAGGCGGGCCTCGCTGAGCACCGCGACCCGGGCGGCGATCGCGTCGCTGGTGGTCTGCCAGCCGATCGTGATTCGCTCGCCGGCGGCGTGCGGTTCGTCCTCGCGGAGCATCCGTCCGCATTGCAGGACCCAGTCTCCTGGTTCGGCGGGGACTCGGTCTTGAACTTTGAAGTTCGGCAGCCAGTCCGCGAGCAGCAGGGCGCCAGCATCCATCACCGTGATCGCTGCCCAGTGGGCGGCTGCGGCGGACAGCGGGTTGGCGGAGTCAACTCGCCGCAGCGCGTCGACGGCGGCGCCCCCGCCCGAGATAAGGACTCGCGTCTGCCCGGGGCGAGCTGTCACTGCTAGCCAGTCAGCGACCTGCGTTATCGCGCCGGGCTCTGCTAGCAGACTGCCGCCGACCTTGATGACCACGCGCTCGCTCACGGGTTGGCCCCCCCCTCGACGGACGCTAGCACGGCGGCGGCGTGGGCCGGAAAGGCGCGGCTCGCCGCCGCGCCAACAACGGTAGAGGCCAGGACCGTCGCCCCGGCGTCGCGCCTTCCGCTGAATAGCCATTGCGACAGGAACTCTCCCTCGCCGCTGAACACGGTCCACGTCGCGGCGTGGCGATCGACTGCGACCTTGATCGCTGCGGACTGGACCGCGGCGACACGCTCGGCGGCGGCTAGCGCGTCGGCATCGTCAAAACTCTCGCTGTCGGCGCCCACGCAACGGGCCAGCCGCTCGACGGCCGAGCGGCGCAAGAGGGGCCGCCCGTCGGCTGTGCCGCGGTCGGTGGGG
>JBGSJY010000653.1:0-2239 GCA_041741515.1 Pirellulales bacterium
TGACCCTGCGACCCGTCGCCGGCGATGTATCGGAAGGCAAACTCTTCGCCGCCGGGCGTCAGGGTGCGGACTCCCATGGCCGCTTCGAGCGTCCGGTCGTAGTCGTGAATCACGGGCCAAGTGACGCGGTACTGCCCGAGATAACGCTTTAGCACCCGCGGGTCGGTCCCCGAGCTAACGGCGACGAACAGCAGCGGCTTGCCTTCGTACTGCTTCGACAGGCCTTGCAGGTTTGGCCAATTGGCGGCGAGGCGCTGGCTCTCCTCTTCAAAGAAGTAGAAGACCACGCCTTTGCCCTGGAGCGATTCGAGCGTCAGCGGCGGCGAGTTGTGCCACAGCCGCGGGTCGGTCGGCAGCCGCAGCGTCGACTCCTCGACGCTGGCGTCGGGCGACTGCGCTCTGGCGGTGATGACACAGGCCAACACGACGGCAGTTGTCGCCATGGCGATGCGGTATCGACGAAACATGCCTCTGATTCCTGTTCCAGACGAGTCGAGTCGAGCCGGTCCGCGAGTTCCGGTCGCGGCCGAGGCTCTCTCTTTTATTGTACTTAGCCCGACGCGGCAGGCGTTAATTGTCCAGGCCTTCTTGCGGCATCCGCCCCTCGACCAGCTCGTCTTCCCACGCATCCATCAGCGGCCAACTCGTTGCGCAGGTGCCGAAGTCGGCGAGCTTCTGATAGCCCTCCAGGCGATCGATGGTCGCCTGGATGTGGGCGTTGTCTTTGCGGAAGACGGGCCCGTGGCTCGGCAGCAGCCACTCGACGTCGCTGTCGCGAATTCGCGTGAGCGAGAGGATGAAGTCGGGGATGCTGCTGCCGTGGTGGGCGTCGATCACACCAACCGAACCATCACGGAACAGGTTGTCGCCCGAGAACAAGAGGTTCCCCAGGCGGAAGGCGAGCTGCCCGTCGGTGTGTCCGGGGGTGTGCCAGACCTCCAGTTCGAGGTTGCCGACACGGATGACGTCGCCATCGACGACGGGGCGCTCGGTCTTTACCGGCGGCATCTCGAGGTCGATCCCCTGGGCCCCAATGTGGGCGAACGTGGCGATGCGGTCGCCTTCTTCCAGCTTCTTGGCGGCGACCGGGTGACAAGCGACCTGGGTGCGGAGGATCTGCTTCGCCTTGGCCAAGCCCTGGATATGGTCCACGTCGGCGTGCGAGGCGATCAGGCCCACGCATTTGCTGAACGGGAAGTCGAGCTGCCGGATAATCTCTAGCACCTCATCGACGGCGTCCTCGTAGCCGATGTCGATGAGGGTCCAGGCGTCCTCGTCGTAGATCAGGTAAACACTACAGGTCACCCGGCGGCGGGCTTGGTGGTTGAGCTCGATGACGTGCGGGAAAATCGGCGTACGCGACAGCATTCGGCGGCAGTTGGCGAGAAATTGGGCGGATTGGGCCCCCGATGATACGGGCCAACGCGGTCGCCTCGCAACCAACTGCGGGGCGGGGCGACCCGGTGAGTCGCTCTCCCGGCGCATTTAGCCTCCGGTCAATGACCGGGGGCTAAGTGGCTCCCAGAATCGCCGCCAACCCTTCCCGGTAAGTCGGATACCGCAGCGAAACCCCCAGTTCGCTCGTTAACAACGCATTCCGTACCCGCTTCGACGACGCCGCTCGGGCCGCTCGGGGGGAGTCGGCGGGTGGATCGGTGAACTTGGGCGGCGGGGCGCCGAGGAGTCGCGCGACCTCGGCGTAGTAATCGCTCCGCAGGGGTGGCTGGCCGTCGCTCACACAGACGACCGGCGGCGGGGCGGCGTGGTCGGCGGCGGCAAGAACTGTGGTCGCCGCGTCGTCAACGTGGATCAGATTGAGCCAGCCGTCGCTCGGAGCAGCGATCGGCTCGCCGGCTTGCAGTTGTGCGAGGTACGGCAGTCGGTCGGGGCCGTAGATGCCTGCCAACCGCAGCGATACGCTGCGACTCGCATAAGGACTTGTTCTCAGAATCTCTTCGGCGGCGAGCGACGCCCGTCCGCCGTCGCGCGAGGGGGCAGGGGGGGTCGCTTCGTCGATCCAGTCGCCGGCAGCGTCGCCGTAGACGCCGGTCGTGCTGATGTAAACGACTCGCTCGACTGACGGCGGGGCAGCGGCGAGGACGTTCGCCAGACCCGTGGCGTAGACTTCCTCTATCGAGGGGCCGCCGCTGCGGTCGTAGCCCACCGCGAACAGCAGCGTCTGGGCCTCGCGGAAATGGGCCGCGCGCAATCCGGCGAGCGTCGCGGGCCGGGTGACGTC
>JBGSJY010000654.1:0-2276 GCA_041741515.1 Pirellulales bacterium
CACCACCCGCCGCGCCGCCGGCACGCCGCCTGGCCGCGTGCGGTACTCGCTGGTGTGCAACGAATCAGGCGGCGTCCTCGACGATATTCTCTTCACCCGCGTCACCGACAAACGGTTCGACTTGGTGGTGAACGCGTCCAACCGCCCGAAGCTGCTCGACTGGTTCGCCGAGCACGCCTCCGGCGGCGCCGACCTCATCGACCGCACCGAGGCGACCGCGATGATCGCCGTCCAAGGCCCCGGCGCCGTGGAGATGGTGGCGTCGCTCGCCGACGCCGACGTCGCAGTGATCCGCTACTATCGTTCTAGCGAAGCGAACATCGCCGGCGCTCCCTGCGTGGTGAGCCGCACCGGCTACACGGGCGAGGACGGTTTCGAGCTCATCGCCAACGCCGACCAAGCCGAAGGCGTTTGGCAGACCCTCATCAACCTCGGCGCGACCGCTTGCGGTCTGGCGGCGCGCGACACGTTGCGCCTGGAAGCGGGGATGCCCCTCTACGGCCACGAGCTCACCGAGAAGCTCAACCCTCTGCACGCGGGCCTCGGCTTTGCGATCGACTTCGACAACGCGGACGGTGGACCGCGCCGGTTCGTCGGCCGGGACGCGCTCTTGAAGGCGAGGGACGACGGCTCCCTCGCCCGCCGCGTCGGCCTAAAGGTCGAGGGCAAGCGTCCGCCGCGCGAGGAGTACCGCGTGCTGGTCGATGGCCGGCCGTGCGGCGTGGTCACGAGCGGGACGCACTCGCCGACGCTCGGCTGCCCGATCGCGATGGCGTATGTCGAACCTGAGCTGGCCCGCGACGGCACGCTGCTGGCCGTCGATATCCGTGGGACGGAGACGCCCGCCACGGTGGTTCCGCTGCCGTTTTATAAGAGGGCGTAGTTGTTCGTGGCGCAACCGCGGTCGGGGACGACGCGGCTCTCAAGCGACTGCTCGCTTCAAGTAACCCAAAACTCACGACTCAAGCCTCACTCCTTCTCCATGAATCCTGAATCCCTGCTGTTCGCCAAGACGCACGAGTGGGTCGCCGTCGCCGAGAGCGGCGGCGCGAAGATCGCCACCATCGGCATCTCCAGGCACGCCGTCGAGGCGCTGACGGACCTCGTGTTCATCGAGCTGCCGAAGGTCGGCCGCGAGGTGGGCGCCGAGGAGTCTTTCTGTGAAGTCGAATCGGTGAAGGCGGTTAGCGACGTGTACTGCCCCGTCGCCGGCGAGGTGGTCGAGGTCAACGAGCCGCTCGCCGACAGGCTCGAGGTCCTCAGCGACGACCCGTACGGCGAGGGCTGGATCGCTAAGGTAAAGGTCACCGACGAAGCCAGCCTCGCGACACTGATGGGTTACGAGGCATACGAGAAGATGTGCGCGGAAGAAGCGTGAACTGAAAGGGGAAAGTGGAAAGGCGAATGCCGAAAGAACACGATCCCCGAATATCCACTTTCCCCTTTCGACTTTCCCCTTTCGAATGCCCTTCACCTACAACACCGAAGAAGACATCGCCGCGATGCTCCAGGCGATCGGCGTGGCGTCGATCGAGGAGCTGCTCGAGCAGGTGCCCGCCGACTTTCGGCTGAAGCGGCCGCTCGACCTACCGCCGGCGATGGTCGAGATGGAGCTCGACCGCCACCTGCGCGAGCTCGCCGGCAAGAACGTCGGCGCTGCGTCGGGGGCTGTGTCTTACCTCGGTGGCGGGACGTACGACCACTTCATCCCGGCGGTCGTTGACACCATCGCCAGCCGCGGCGAGTTCTACACGAGCTACACGCCGTACCAGGCCGAAGTCGCGCAGGGCAACCTGCAAGCGATGTTCGAGTACCAGACGCTGATCACGCGGCTGACGGGGCTCGATGTCTCGAACTGCAGCCTCTACGACGGCGCCAGCGCCGCGGCCGAGGCGGTGATGATGGCCCTCGCTTCTACAAAGGGCCGCACCCGAGTCGTCGTGCCGGCGAGCGTCCATCCCGAGTATCGCCAAACGATCGAGACCTACGTCTCTTGCCTCGACGGCGAAGTCGTCGTCGTGCCAGCGCCCGAGGGCTTGGTCGATCTGAAGGAACTGCGCGCCGCGATCAACGACCAGACGGCGTGCGTATTGCTTCAACAACCCAACTTCTTCGGCTGCATCGAAGACGCCGACGAAGCGACCCGCATCGCCCACGACGCCGGCGCGCTGGTGATCGCGGCGTTCGACCCGATCGGCCTCGGCCTCCTGAAGCGTCCCGGCGACTGGGTCGCGGCGGGCCAAGGCGCCGACATCGCCGTTTGCGAGGGCCAATCG
>JBGSJY010000655.1:0-4146 GCA_041741515.1 Pirellulales bacterium
CGCACCGCCTCCCGCTTGAACGCCTCGTCGTACGTCCGCCGGACACGCCGGCCATCCTCTTGCTCGTCCATCACTCGGACCTCCTGGTGGGATCATTATCCCCACCCCGCCGCTGTCCGAAAGTCGTGGGCTATCGCACTGAGGAAGACCCACAGGGTCGTAAGCGGCGTGTAGATCCGATCAATCCAGCCGCTCTCGATCGTAGCGAGCGCTCGCGATAACGTCTCGACGCGGAGCAAGTCGCCAAACGGAACGCCTTCGCTAACCAAGAACTGCTGCCGCAGAAAGCTGATCTGGCTCCGACAGCGTCCATCGGTCATGCTACGCATCGTGAGGGCCTCCCGGCCGTTGATGGGGATGTGACAACTCCCATCTAGGCGAGCGAGGCCCTTCTTCGTAGATCACTTCTACGAAACGACTTGCGAAGAACTTCGTGCCATTCGTCGATCCGACCTGCGTGCTTCTATCAGTCTTCGACCAGCGTGAGATGAGCTAGCTCACGCGAACTCGATCTGCATTCATTCCGGCTGGCTCAACTGTTCCCCAGCGTCGCGGTCGCAGGCCGCCAAGCCCCGCGGGTCTTTTGGGGGGAAGGATACGCAGCGTGCACCGCGTCGGGCCCACCATCACCCGCGCAGCATTTTCCTTTAGCAAACTCTAAGCGGCCCGTCTTCGCACTCAGATCGCGTCATCGCCGCTGGCGCCCTTTGTCGCCAGCCCCGAGGCATGTGTTGAAGGAAATCTGGAAGGCCGCAACTTTCTCCGCGACTGGGTTCGGACAAGGCCAAGCCTTCGCGTTCCTTCCGAACCTATATTTGCAGGTAGCCGCTCCGAGCTAACTGGGCAACCCACACTTTCCACCCATATGGTCCAGAAAAACAGTTGAAGCATACGGCTTGAATCGTTGGCTCTTCCTATGGTTGAGTCCACCATGCTAGGGCAATAATCCGCCGGCGGTTTGCTGCAGTCGAACTTGGCTGGCGAGCGACGCAAAGTGAGTCGCCCAGCAGCACGGAGAGCAATTGACCGACGGCGACGGCCCGTTCGCGTTCGCTCGACCTTATGGCCTTAAATGCTCAGGCACCACCAACGAGTCGCCGCTCTGGCTGTCGAAGCCAAGCCAGGGAGAGTCTTGGGGACCCTACGAAATCGCCGTTCTTGCGCCTCTTCCTTCGAGAGGGATCCGCGTTCTTGCTCTTGGAATGCCTCCGGTCGCCACTGGCGGCGGCACACTACTCTTCCACCTTCCGCATCTCAATTCGCCAACGCTTTTTCTTCTTGCCATGGACGAATTCGTCATAGTTGCCAATCATGACGCCGCCACGGTTCGTTGTGTCCGGTTTCAGCGACGCTCGCCCGGAGAGGGGGTACGAGTCGTCCTCGTCGAATCGGAACGTGTACTCATTCGATTCTTCAATTACGAGGTCGCCAACCCTCTCGGGCGCGGCCCCCGGATGTCCAATAGCAGTGGGTCCACGACCCGCTCGGAACGCGCTTAACTTGCCGCTCAGTTTATCGCCTTCATTGACCCCTGCTTCCGTCCTTCCGGCGAGCAACCGCTCACGCACTGTGCCGCGTGGCAAAGAGGACGATCCCTCGGCCTCTTTTTCCTTCTTGTCGTCCTTCTCCTTATCGTCGCTGACGACAACCCTGCTGATGGCGAAAAGTGCCGACTGCTTGATGCGGATCTGCCCGGTCATCTTTGTCCTTCTGGAGCGATCCTTTTCCGAGTTCTCCATCACTTTGTATTCCCAGATTGTCCCCTCGAGGTCATTTCGGCGATTGCCTCCATCGATCTCGACTTCACGCACCTGCGTGCCACCGGGCCGGCGCGGCTGCACTTTCCCGCCGCGTAAGACTTGCGCGTGACACGGATCGCAGATGAGTGCCGTAGCGGCGCCAGCCAATAAGATCACTAAAAGACGCATGGATTAGCTCCCAGAGGTTTATAGGATCTACTCGCATAAATGTAACAACATTATAAGACATGTCGCCGCGAGGACCGGCCGCGTCTTATTGCCGTCTGAGTTAATTAGTGCTCATGCCATGCGTCCGCTTCATTGAGCTTCTCCATCGAGCCAACTGTCCAATCGAGCGGCGAGCTGTGCGGTCTTCTCCGGATCTAGCTCATGGCGATCGTACAAGTCGTCAACGTCGGCCTCGAGATCGAACAGCTCGACACGACTCCCATAGTCTATCAATTTATCCCAACCTTCGATTACGACCCGCGCATAAAGACAGTCATTCACATCGTTGAGGCGATCAAGGTCGCTATCGTGCTCGTAGACCTCAACGAAAACCTCATCTCGTTCTCGGAGTGTTCTTGGGTCTCGCAGGTCCAGCCCTTCCATCGCAGCTGGAGCAGCAATGCTACACGCCGCCAAGATTGTCGTGGCGATATCAATATTGCTGGCCAGCGTCCTCTTGTCTCGCAAAGGTCGTAGATCTTTCGGGTGGGACACGACTATCGGAGTGCGGATCCCCATTTCGGTCGGGTGCCTCTTAGATCGGCCGTCGTCCTTGTTTCGCACATCCGTATTCTGGCGCCACCCATTGTCACACGTGTAGACCACCAGCGTGTTTTCATAGACGCCGTTGTCTTTCAGGCAGTCAAACAGCTCACCGCACGTTTCGTCCAACCATTCGCAATTCGCCCAGTACCGAGCGATCGGCTCGCTGGGGGCTATCTCGCGATACTTCGCGAAGAGTCGATCGGGCGCGTTGTGCGGGGCGTGCGGGAGGAAGACCCCGTACCAGATGAAGAATGGCTCGCCCTGGCTTGCGGCGCGTTCGACGAAGTCTGTAATTGGTCGCATCGTCGAGCGACCAATCGCTAGCCCCTCGTCACCGTGGCGACCGCCTCGCCCGGTGTCTCCGTGTGTCATCGCATCATCGAACCCGTGGTCTCGCGGATCGCCAGCCCACCATTTTCCGGTTTGCAGCGTCGTATACCCGTTAGACTGCAGCAGTTTTACGAACGACGCGTGTCTGAGCATCGGCGCGTACATTCGTGCGCGCAATGCGGCACGGGCGTCGGGGTCCATCCCACTTGTCTCGCCGACCGGGTCGTTGCCGCGGATCTGCGTTTGGCGGGGATAGAGTCCGGTGACGATACTCGCCAACGAAGGGCTGCAGAGCGGGGCGGTTACATAGCCGCGTTCGTACGTCACTCCCCCGGCCGCGAGCGCGTCGAGGTTAGGCGTCGAGATGGATGGATGCCCCATGAAACCGTAGTCGTGCCACCCTTGATCGTCACTCAGGATCAGCACGACGTTTGGCCGTTCGCTAAGGGCAACCGATACCATGGAAAGCCAGAAAGCGAAAACGCATCGTATCGAGCTCGCAGAATTCACCTCGAATCTCCTATGGCTAATGAAAACCGTCTTGATCCCGCGCGGCGCTGGGGAGTCCAAGCGGGTCGTTCACTGGAAGATCAGCTCTGGTTGTTTGGCGACTGATCCACCCGATGAGACAAGTTGGTCGCAATTCATAACCCCCTCTCCGCTGATTGACAGGGCCCGTAGCACGACGGGCTTTTGCCGATTCGCCCACTCGTAAAGTTCAATGCTTTTCTTGACCAGACCGTTGACCTCGCAGTCGGTAAGGGTCACGCCTCCGCTCTGCACGACGATGCCGATCCCTTCCGGGATGTCGCTATCGGCGATTACTCGCTCAGCGGAACCGTAATCAGCCCAGCAGTTGATATCCTTATGGTCGCCGAAGTCGGCGCCCAGACGGAAACGGAGACCGGTGCTGCCGGAGTTGAGTTTGATACTCACGTTGTTAACTGCGACGTGACCCAGCAGGTCCAACGCAGCACTCTTCGAACCACCGCAGTGATCACCGTCAGTCCATCAACGGAAACAAACGGTGGCCTGTAGGCACGCTCACCCCCATCTTCCGGACGATCTCGGTGATCGCCGTCCCCGACTCATGCTGCCCGATCGCGAAGGCGATCTGCTCCTCCGTGTAACGCTTGCGTCCCATGGCTCTGAGCCCTCCTTCCAGGGCAATCGCATCTAATCACGCAGCGATCCCGGTAAGAATGGCTTGAAGGGTGTTGTTGTTCCACCCGGCGCGGAGCCGTTTCCCGCGGAGAGTCTCACGGAGGGTGGTGTCCAGCTTGAGGATCGAGAGCGCCAGGCG
>JBGSJY010000656.1:0-2865 GCA_041741515.1 Pirellulales bacterium
TGGCAACGCGTACCGGTCCTCGTCCGCGCTTGTGATGACCGCGAGTCGGCCGAGCTGGCGATCGTCGAGAACCTGCAGCGCACCGACCTCAACGCGATCGAAAAAGCGGCCTGCTTCGACCGCTACCTGCGCGAGTACGACTGCACGCAGGAAGAGCTCGCGGGGCGGATCCACATCAACCGCGTCACGATCGGCAACCTCGTGCGGCTCTTGGAGCTTCCCCCCGACGTCAAGCAGATGGTGATCGACGGCGAGCTGACCACCGGGCACGCCAAGAGCATCCTCGGCCTGCCCGCCGACCAGCAGTCGGCGCTGGCCAAGCGTGTCACCAGCGAGGGCCTCACGGTCCGCAAGACCGAGGCGCTGGTCCAAGGGGCGTCGCAAGGCGGGATGCGGATCGTCGGCGACGACGGCGTCAGCCGCCCTCATAACGCCACCCGCGGCGAGCAGATCAAGTCGCTCGAGCGTGAGCTGTCGACCGCCCTGGGCACGAAGGTCGTTCTTACTCAGAACGCCAAGGGCGCCGGCAAGATCACCGTGCACTTCAATAACGCCGACGAGTTCGATCGCCTGCGTTACCTCCTCCGCATCCAAGGCGAGCCGACCAGCTTCGTGGCGTGACACAAGGCAACCTGGAACCTTCTCCTGTGGGAGGGGTCTCCAGACCCCGATTACGGCCTCCCTGCCGAAACGGTATGGTGCGTGTAATCGGGGTCTGGAGACCCCTCCCACAGCCCTTTCAGGGCGTTGAACAGACCACCCGCGAAAGCCCCTCGTTGTGGCGAACCGCCCGGCCGCTTAAGATGTCGGGTCTCTGGGGCCTGAGGCCTCAAGCCTCCGGGCCCAGAGAGCGGGGCGTGGCGCAGCCTGGTAGCGCGGCTGGTTTGGGACCAGTAGGTCGCACGTTCGAATCGTGTCGCCCCGACTTGATTGCTGCGGTCTCGGCTTGGCTACGCCAAGACCTCGCCACGCGCGGTTGACTGGCGTTTCTGTCGGCGAGCCGGCGACGTTAGGCGTCGGAGTGAAGCCGCTAGCCGCCGCCACCCGCGGCTAGCGCCGACGGCTCACACGGGGATGTAGCGCAGCGCAATCGCTCCCGACTTGAACTCACGCTTATCGATGAGCTTCAGGTCTACGTACTTGGATAAGCCCGCCAGCAGTGTCGGGCCGTGGCCCGCGAGGCGAGGCATCACCACGAACTCGTACTCGTCGATTAGACCCCGCTCCGTCAGCGCGAGGGGGAGTTGCAGGCCGGCGACGGCTAGCCGATTGCCGGGCTCTTCTTTGAGCTGCTGGACGGCGCTGCCGAGGTCTCCACGCAGCAGCTCGGCGTTCCAATCGACGCTCGATAGCGTACTCGACATGACGTACTTCTTCACCGCATCGATCGTCCGCGCGAAAGGCATCATCCAGTCATCCATCCAATCCGCTGGCACGCCCGTCCGCGCCGGTTCACGCCAGGCCTCTTCCATCATCTGGTAGATAACCCGGCCGAAGATCACCGCGTCGGCGTTCGCGAGGTTGTTGGCGTGGTGTTGGTGTAGCTCTTCATCGGGGATGCCGGCGAGATGATCGACGCAGCCATCGAGGGTGATGTTGATGGAGTAGTGGAGGGGACGCATTGGGAACGCGCGCTGCGAAGGGAGAAGCAACTGGTTAGTCGTCGGAGCCGTTTATCTGTAGAAGGGGCGGGCGCCCGCTACCACCCGCGGCTAGAGCCGTCGGCTCAATACGCTCACACGTTCGCGAGCGCGGCGGTCGAGTCGCCGAAGCGTTCGAGGCCCGTGAGGCCCGCCGTTTGGGCCATGCGTAGGTACAAGTTCGCTAGGGGCGTCGCGCCATGGTTGACGTGGCGGCCGCCTTGGTAGGCGCCGCCGCCGCCGCCGGCAAGCACGACCGGCAGATCGACGTGCGTGTGGCGATTGCCGTCGGAGTTGCCGCTCGCGTAGACGATCTGCGAGTTGTAGAGCATCGACTTGCCGTCGGCGTCCTTTTTCTCGTCGAGCGCCTTGAGGAACCGCGCGAACTGCTGGACGTACCAGCGGTCGATCTCGGCGATCTTGGCGATCCACTCTTGATTGTTGCGGTGGTGGGTCAGCTCGTGGTGGCCCTCCGAGATGCCGATGTGGTCGAAGCTGCGGTTGCTGCCGTCGTGGGCGAGCTGGAACGTGGCGACCCGCGTCGAGTCGGTCTCGAAGGCGAGCACCAAGAGGTCGAACATCTGGGCGATGTGCTCGCCGTACTCCCGCGGGATCCCCTGCGGCGCCTCGCTGCCCGGGTCGGGCGCGTCGGCGAAGCGCTCGGAGGCTTCGATGCGGCGTTCGATCTCGCGCACGGCGGTGAGGTACTCGTCGAGCTTCTGGCGATCGGCGGGATTCGCCCGGCGGCCCAGCGACTCGGTCTCGGCCATCACGAAATCGAGCACCGAGCGCTGCTCGACGCGGCGGCGGGCGAGGTTCTCGGCGCGCTCGCCCGGCGCGCCTTCGCCGAACAGGCGTTCGAACACCAGTCGCGGGTTGTGCTCGGGCGCCATCGGCGTGGTGGGCGTCTTCCACGAGACGTTGAACTGATACGCGCAGGCGTAGCCCGAGTCGCACGCGCCGCTCTTCGGCCCGCGGTCGCCGGAGAGCTCGAGCGACGGCAGCCGCGTCTGAGCGCCGGTCTTGCTGGCGATCTCTTGGTCGATCGAGACACCAACTCTTAAATCCGACGCGCTCTTGTTGAGCCGCACGGTAGTGAGCAGCGCGGCGTTGCCGCGGGCGTGGTCGCCGGCCCCGTCGGGGCCCGCCAGCGCGGCTTGCAGGTCGAGGCCCCCGAAGACCTGCACGAGGTCCCGGACCGGCTCGAGCGGCTGCAGCGTCTTGC
>JBGSJY010000657.1:0-16191 GCA_041741515.1 Pirellulales bacterium
GGCGCCGCTTACGACGAAACGGCCCAGAAACTCGCGGGTTTGTTCGTCAACAACTTCCGCAAGTACGAGGACCAGGCGTCGCCAGAAATCGTCGCGGCCGGTCCTTTTGTTGGCGCCACGGTGTGAGGATTTGTTAGACTACGTCTAGACGCCGCGGGGTTCGCGGTGGACGCGGAGTACGGTGGGGATTCTTTTCATAACGGCCGACAGCCATCCACGGGGTCTCGCGAACCCCTACGATCCTGTCGGAGACACCGATCACCATCCCCCAGTCTCCGCGCCCGCCGCGGCCCCCGCGGCTTCTTCTTTGGCTGTTCTTTGGCCGACCTCTTTTTAGATGCAGAGCGAGCTCGGCAGTTCAATGACTCACGTAAAGGCGCGAAGTCGCAAAGTTCTTTTGCTTACGGATCCTTCGCGGCTTTGCGCCTTTGCGTGAGACATATCGGCCAAGGACTCTCCGCGTCTCTGCGCGAGACTAAACGTCAGCCCGCCGGCGTGTTACGCTGCGCCGCATGGCGAGAATCCTCATCACCTCCGGGCCGACGCGGCAGTATATCGACGCCGTGCGCTACCTGACGAACGCCTCGAGCGGGCGGATGGGCCGGGGGCTGGCGCTGGCGGCACTGGAGCTGGGGCACGAGGTGACGGTCGTCACGGGGCCGGTCGAGGTCGAGTACCCTGAGGGCTGCCGCGTCGTGCCGGTCGTCTCGACCGAGCAGATGCTTGCCGCCGCCGCCATCGCGTTTGAGGATTGCGACGGCCTGATCGGCGCCGCGGCGCCGTGCGACTACCGTCCCCTGCGGGTCGAGCCCGGCAAGATCGCCAAGACGGGCGAACCTTTGGAGCTCCGACTTGTCGAAACAGCCGACGTTGTGGCGACGCTAGGGGCGAAGAAGAAGGGCCACCGCTGGGTCGTCGGCTTCGCGCTGGAGGCCGAGGATCACCGACTGAGAGCGCTTGCAAAGCTGGAGCGCAAACACTGCGACCTGATGGTCAGCAACGGCGTCGCGGCGATGAATTCCCTGGAGAACGAGGTCGAGGTGCTCACGCCCGGCGGCCAAGTTGTCGGACAGTTCGCGGGCCCCAAGGACGAGGTCGCCCGGGGGATTCTGGCGGTGATCGCCCAGCGGCTGATTTCGTAGGGTCCGCTGTGCGGACTGTCGATCTTGGTCGGTCGTAGTGGAAAGCTTCTATCAGGGGCGCGCCATCAACCACGTTCCGCACAGCGGACCCTACGGAGCGGACCCTTCAGGTGGTAGCGACCCGGAGCGGGTTGGATTAAGATCGTGTGAACGGAACGGCTCTTTTTCAGGCGAGAAGGGGAGAGATGGCTCGGGTCGCGATCTATGGCGCCAGCGGCTACACCGGTCTAGAGCTTCTGAAGCTCTTGGCCCGTCACCCGCATGCCCGGGTGACCGCCCTGCTGACCCGCCAGGACGAAGCGCCCCATCTCTCGGAGATCCATCCGCAGCTCACCGGTTCGTTCGATCTGCGGCTGGAGAATCTCTCGCCCGACCAAGTCGCCGAGCGGGCCGACGTGGCCTTCACCTGCCTGCCGCACGCGGCGAGCGCGGAGGTCTGCGCTGACCTACTATCGCGCGGCGTGAAAGTCGTCGATCTCAGCGCGGATTACCGGCTGGGCGACGCCCCCACCTACCACAAGTGGTACGGGCACGAGCACCCCGACGCGGCGCGGCTCGGCAAGACACCCTACGGCTTGCCGGAGTTGTTCCGCGAGCAGCTCGTCCGCGGGGACTTGATCGCCAATCCGGGCTGCTACCCGACATCGGCCATCCTTGCCTTGACGCCGCTGCTCAGAGCCGGACTCGTCGAAGCCGACGGGATCATCGTCGACAGCAAGAGCGGCGTCAGCGGCGCCGGCCGCACGCCCAAACTTTCGTTCCACTATCCCGAGTGCAACGAAAGCTTCAGCGCCTACGGCGTCGGCACGCATCGGCACATGCCCGAGATCGACCGCGTGCTGTCGATGGCGAGCGACCAGTCGGTGGAGGTGCTGTTCACGCCGCACCTCGTGCCGATGGACCGCGGCATCCTCAGCACGATCTACGCAACGCCCCGCGGCGATGCGACGCCGGCAAACGTGATGGCGGCTCTCAAGGCCGCTTACGCGAACGAGCCATTCGTGTCAGCCGTCGATGCGCCGCCGGCGACGAAGCACGTGGCGCACACCAACCGCTGCCACGTGTACGGCACGGTCGTCCGCGGCAAGGTGCTGCTGGTCAGCGTGATCGACAACTTGATCAAGGGCGCCTCGGGCGCGGCGGTGCAGAACTTCAATTTGATGTGCGGTTTCGATGAGACAACGGCGCTGAGGTAGAAAGAGAGACAAGCGTCGTCGACTCGCCAGGGGTGGCAAGAAGAAGATTCAACACAAGACTGACTCACGCCGCGGACGCAGGAGCGTCGCGGCCATGCCGGACCCTGCGAATGTCAGAAAATCAGCACCAGTTGCCCAAGGGCTACGCCGTTGGCGGCGTCTACAGCGGCGTGAAATCGGACAAGTCGAAGCTCGACCTGTCGCTGGTCGTCAGCGACCGACCGGCGACCGGCGTCGGCGTCTTTACGCAGAACCTCGTGAAGGCGGCGCCCGTCCAGCTCGACCGCGAGCGGACCCCCAGCGACCGCATCCGCGCGGTCCTCACCAACTCGGGTTGCGCCAACGCCTGCACCGGCAAGCGGGGCCGCCAAGACGCCGAGCGGGTGACGGCGATCGTCGCCGAAAATCTCAGCGGCGCTGATTCTATCGCTCCCGAACAAGTTTTGATGATGTCCACCGGCGTCATCGGAGAGCACCTGCCGATCGAGAAGCTCACCGCCGGCATTCCGAGTGTCATCGCCGACCTCGGCGCCGACGAGGCCGCCATCGAGCGCGCCGCGCGGGCCATCATGACGACCGACACGGTCACGAAGGTCCGCTCCCGCACGGTCGAGATTGGCGGCCGCACGGTCACCATCACCGGCATCGGCAAGGGCGCGGCGATGATCGGCCCCAACATGGCGACGATGCTCGCCGTGGTGATGACCGACGCGCCGGTGCTGCCCGAAGACGCCCAAGCGGCGCTCTCCGACGCGGTCGTCGAGAGCTTCAACTGCATCAGCGTCGATGGCCACATGAGCACCAACGACACGGTGCTGCTGCTCGCCAACGGCGCGGCTGGCGGCGAGCCGCTGGCCGGGCGGGAGCTGTCGCTTTTCCGGGCGACGCTTCTGGAAGTCTGCGAGGACCTGGCGATCGCCATCCCGGCCGACGGCGAAGGCGCCACGCACCTGATCACGGTCGAGGTCCACGGCTGTGCGAGACGCGACGACGCCATCCGCATCGGCAAGACGATTGCCGACAGCCCGCTGGTGAAAACGGCGATCGCCGGCGCCGACCCCAATTGGGGCCGCATCGTCTCGGCAGCAGGCTACGCGGGCGTGCCGTTCGACCCCGAGGAAGTAACGCTCCTCATCAACGGGCTGCTCGTCTACGAGAAGGGCGCTCCCGTCGAGTTCGACGAAAAGGAAGTCTCCCACAGCATCGCCGGCAGCCGTGACACGCTGCTGCTGCTAATCCTCGGCGAAGGCACGGCGACGGCTCGCTTCTGGACTACCGACCTCACGGCGGAGTACGTGCGGCTGAACGCGGACTACCGGACCTAAGGTGTTGCGGATGGGGTCTGATAGCCGTGAACGGAGGATTACGGATTGAAGCGCCGCGACGATCTCCCCGTTTCGTAACGTCTCGGGAGCCCTAAGGGCAGCGCCGGGAGTGACTCCAGAACACGCTCCCACGCGCGAGTTTCCGCGACCCGACGACGCGAGTCGTCGGAGCGCAGGGGGTCACCGGCGCACTCCCGGCGCTGGCGCTTAGGGCTCCCACGATCGCAACCGCTCCCGAACCTCCGTAGCGAATGCGCCGTCTCTGCGGGCTGAAACCCCCGCGCCCGTGGACTACACTTGCCAGTCCCACTGCTGGGGCGATTTCCAACTCTGATGAGGCTGCGTCGATGCGCTCGGTACTAATTCGCTGCGCCCTGATAGTCGCCATGCTTAGCGTCGTATCGCCTGGCTTCGCGGAGCACGTCTGCCGCTTTTGCCAAGCCGCGGCGGCGGCGGAGGGCCCCAAGCATGGGCCGCACTACGCGCCCGACCGTGTCGTCGATGTCCAGCATATCAAGATCGACGTGACGCCCGACTTTGCGGCGAAGACGATCCACGCGACGACGACGCTCGAGTTCGCGCCCATCGCAAAGCCGACGCGGCTAGTGACGCTCAACGCAGTCCGCTTGCGGATCGAGAAGATCGACGCCAGCCGCAACCTTGCGGAGCACTCATCGACGGGGGAACACCTCAAACTGCTCTTCGAAGAGCCGATCCCCGTTGGCGAGACAGTGACGGTCGCCATCACCTACACGGCCGAGCCGAAGCAGGGTCTCTACTTCCGCACCGCGGACATGGGCTACCCCGAGGGCGAAGACCACCTCTGGACGCAGGGCGAAACCCACGAGGCCCCGCATTGGTTTCCGTGCTTTGATTATCCCAACGAACGCTCCACGACCGAAGTCGTCTGCCGCGTACCGAAAGAGATGACGGCGCTGTCGAATGGCAAGCTCATTGGTGAGTCGGTTGACGAAGGTACCGGCCTCAAGGCGGTTCACTGGCGGCAAGAAAAGCCGCATGTGAACTACCTCGTTTGCTTGTGCGCGGGGCGCTTTGCGAAGCTGGAGAAAGAAGCCAACGGCGTGCCGTTGGGTTTCTACACGCAGCCGAGCTTTATCGACGAGGCGCCCGAGTCATTCCAGGACACCGCCGCAATCCTCGAGTTCTACGAAAAAGAGATTGGTGTCCCGTACCCTTGGGACAAGTACGACCAAGTAACGATCCTGGATTACAACTGGGGCGGCATGGAGAACACAACGCTCACCACGCTCACCCATGAGACGGTCTACTCCGACGCCAGCGAGAACGTGCGGTCGTCGCAAGGGCTCGACGCCCACGAGCTCGCCCACCAGTGGTTCGGCGACTACGTCACCTGCAAGGACTGGAGTCACATCTGGCTCAACGAGGGGTTCGCGACCTACTACACGCATCTCTTCGCGGGCCACAAAGACGGCCGTGACGCGCTCCTCTACGGCCTCTGGCGTGACGCAACGGAGTCGTTGCTGCCGGCGATTGAGAAGGATGAGGCCCTCAAACCGATCGTCTACCGCAACTACGCCGAAGCGTTCGACCAGTTCGACTACCGCGCGTACCCGAAGGGGAGCTGGGTGCTCCATATGCTGCGGAGCCGGCTCGGCGAAGACCTCTATCGCAAGGCGATCAAGCAGTATCTCCAGCGGTACGCGCTGTCGAGCGTCGTAACGGATGACCTCCGGCAAGTTCTGGAAGAGGTGTCGGGCCAGCCGCTCGACGCGTTCTTCGACCAGTGGGTCTATCACGGCGGCGCCCCGAAGCTCACCGTCTCGCACGAGTGGCTGCCCGAAGAAAAGTTGCTGCGTGTGACAATTAAGCAGGCAGAACCGACCGTGGGGAAGACAATGCTCTTCACGTTCCCCGTGACCCTCCGCGCGCACGCGGGCGGCGAGGTGGTCGATCACAAGGTGGAGATCACCAAAATCGAACAAGACTTCTACTTTAAGTTATCCGAGAAGCCCGACGTGGTCCGCTTCGACCCGCAGTTCACCGTGCTGGCGCAGGTCGACCACGAAAAGTCCGAGGAGATGCTCGAGCAGCAGCTTAAGCTTGCGGGCGAAATGATTGGCCGGCTACTCGCCGCCGAGGCCCTCGGCGAGAAGGGCGGCAAGTCGTCGACCAAGGCGCTCGCGGCCGCGCTCGATAAAGACGAGTTCTACGGCGTTCGGATTGCGGCGAGCAAAGCGCTCGGTAAGCAGGGAACCGAGGCAGCGCTCGACGCCTTGCTCTCCAACCGCGAGCAGTCCGACGCGCGGGTCCGCCTCCAGGTGGTCACCGACCTGGGGAGGTTCTTCGACCCCAAGGCTTACGAGGCCCTGAATCAAGTCGTGGCTGACGAGAAGAACCCCGACATCGTCGCGGCAGCGCTCGACGGACTTGCGAAGTACCCCGAAACGGCCGCCGGCGAGGCGATCGCCCAGGCGCTGAAATCCAAGACTTTCGAGAATCAACTAGCCGTCGCCGCCGCCCGGGCGCTCGGCAAGCGTCGCGACCCGGCGATGGCGCAATCACTCGTTGAGTCGCTCCGCGACCGACGCTTCGAGTTGCCCGGCCGGCGCTACGGCGAGGTGCTGGTTGGCGTGGGACAAGTGGGCCGCGAACTGGATAATAAGTCGGTGGTGCGTGAATTCCTCGTCGACTGCTTGAACGACCCGGTCATTGCGGTGCGACTCGGCGCCATCGAGGGGCTGGGCGAGCTCGGCGACCGACGCGCGAAGCCGCTGCTCGACGACTTGGCGGCTACGTCCGGCAAGGAAGCGGCCGTCGCGAAGAAAGCGATCCAACGTCTCAACGCCGAGCCGACCGACCCGCCCGAAGCGGTGGAGGACCTGCGCAAGCAGCTCGACAAACTTCGCGACGAGCAGAAGGAGCTGAAGAAGCAAGTCGAGCAATTGAAAGCGACGTGACGGCGAGCCGGCGACGCGAGTCGTCGCAAGGCGAGCCGGGAGCGTTAGCGACCGGAGTTAACCCGGGTGCTCGCTTCGCTCCGATCGCCGACGCTCACGGCTCGCCGAGGCGCTGAAGAGTGAGTTTGCGTGTGAGGCTACCCGACGCTAACTCGTGCGGGTCATTCTTTCGCAGCGACCCAGCGCACGGCCGCGTCGATCATGTGGTTCGGTCCGCCGGCCTTTTCGGGGTGGGGGCTGATGCAGACGACGCGGCCTTTGCCGAAGGGGGCGGCGGCGATCGCCGTCGTGCCCGCCATGACGCCCGAGGGGGCCTCGTTCTTGGCGATTTCGGTTTCGTACACCGCCAGCGGCGTGTAGGTCGGCAGGTCGGGGTCGATCGCCGGCGCGAGCAGCGGGCCTTGGCCGTAGTAGACTTCGACCCGGTCGGTCGGCTCGTTGAGGACCGTGCGACCCTCGGTCGAAAGCGACAGCGTGACGACGCCCGTGCCGCGCGCCCAGTGCTGGCGATCGATGACACGGGTATTGATCAGCCGTAATGACCACGGATACTCCGCGGACGCGAGATACGAGCCCGCACAGATGCCGACGTAACCGCCCCCCTCTCGCACGAAGCGCCGCACCTCTTCACTGCCGGCTTCTTCAAGATGCTTCGCTTGGCTGCTGCCCGAGCCGCCGGGGAAGATCACGACGTCGGCGTCGCGGAGGGCCCCGTCGCGGATCGCTTTACCACTCACGCGAGACACGGCGAAGCCCTTCTTGTCTGTGAGTAGCTTGGCGAGCGTCGTCGGCCCTTTCGATTCCCCGGTGCGGTCGTAGATCGCGACGCGGAGGAGATTATCAGCAACGGCGCTGCCGACTAGCGAGGCGAGCAGGCAAACGACGAGAGCGAAGCGGCGCATAGCGGCGACCCGGCGGGTTAGCAGACTTGACCGCTCGTAAGGTACCGCGAACCACGAGAAACCTCTCCTGCCTTTGTGAGTAGAAAAATCTCGAAATGGCGAGCCGGCGACGCGAGTCGTCGCAAGGCGAGCCGAGAGCGTCAGCGACCGGAGTGAACCCGTGTACCCGCATCGCTCCGGTCGCTGACGCTCCCGGCTCGCCTCAGTGTTCGATGTTGAGTCACTTGTAGCGCTACCCGACGCTAGCGCGTACGGCTCAGTTTTTGGCGGGGACGATCTTGCCGAACAGCACACCGCCGTGGTCTTTGCCGGACCAGTGGCCCGCGTAATGGCCCTCGTGGAACAGCACCCGCGCCGAGTAGGTCCCTGCGCCGGGGAAGAAGAGGTCGTCGATAACCACGACGGGCGTCGGGTTCGGGCCGTCGGCGCCCACCCATTCAACCGGGACCATGATGGGCAGTTTCAGGTCCTTGTCACCGTAACGGATGCGGGTCTGCATCTGCCACTGACCGTTAGGGAGTTTCTTGACCTCGCCAAGCTCGTAGCGCTCCAGATGGAGCTGGGGGGGCTCGTCGGGAGTCGCCGATCCGAGCGTGAAGCTTCCCACCAGCGTGGCGCCGGTCATCGACTCGGCGAAGGTTCGTTCCGCGTGGCTCAGTTCGACAGGTTTCGCTTCTTCCGAGCGTGCGGGGGCCACAAGACCTGCTAACGCTACCGAGCCGACTGCGACGAAGAAAACGACGAACCAACGATGCATGAGAAATCCTCGCTACGGGGACGCGATGGGCCGGCCGCCGCGCCAATTGTACCCGCACGAGTGGGGTGCGCGGCGGCCCGCGTTGTCACGGAGAGGGGCCCGCGTTCTCACGGAGGGGGGATAGTGGTACGCTGAACCTCCCCGCCCCCAGCCCTGCCTCCCCGTCCCGCCGCCATGAAGCACTACGACGTCATCTGCATCGGCACCGGCCCCGCAGGCCAAAAGGGCGCCATCCAGGCCGCAAAGCTCGGCCGCACTGTCGCGGTGATCGAGAAGAACCCTGTCGTCGGCGGCGCCCAGGTCAACACGGGGACGATCCCCAGCAAGGCGCTCCGCGAGGCGGTGATCACGCTCACCGGCGCCGACAAGCGGAACATGCTCGGGTCGTCGTACCGGCCAAAAAAGGACGTGACGATCGCCGACCTGGTGGGCTTTTCGCAGCAGATCATCCGCCACGAGTGGGAGCTGATCGGCAGCCAGTTTGAACGCAATCACGTCGATCTAATCTGGGGCAAGGCGAAGTTCGTCGGACCCAACGAGATCGTGGTCGCCGGCAAGGACGGCCCTGAGCACTACACCGCCGACAAGTTCTTGGTGTCGGTCGGCACCCGCCCGGCGCGGCCCGACCATATTCCGTTCAACGACCGGACGATCCTCACCAGCGACGAGCTGCTGCACCTCGACCACATCCCGCGGACGATGATTGTCGTCGGCGGCGGCGTCATCGGCAGCGAGTACGCCTGCATCATGGCGACGCTCGGCGTGCGGGTGACGCTGGTTGAGGGACGCCACCAGGTGCTCGGGTTCCTCGACCAAGAGATCGCAGGCGCGTTCCAGTACTTCATGCGCCAGAAGGGAATCACGCTGCGCTTGGGCGAGAAGGTCGAGTCGATCAAGGAGGTCGACGCCGAGAACGCCGAAGTCGGCAATTCGTTCGGCGGCCGCGACCGCCGGCCCGACCGCATCGTCGAAGCGAAGCTCGAGTCCGGCAAGAAACTCCGCGCCGAGGTGCTCCTCTACTCGGTCGGCCGTCAGGGCGTGTGCGGCGACCTCGGGCTCGACGCGGCGGGGATCGAGTTCGACGACCGTGAGCGCCTCAACGTCAATGAGAATTACCAAACGAACGTGCCGCACGTCTACGCCGCGGGTGACGTGATCGGCTTCCCGGCGCTGGCGTCGACCAGCATGGAGCAGGGCCGCCGCGCCATCTGCCACGCGCTGGGCGTCTGCGACGTCCGCGATTACAACACCGAGCTATTCCCCTACGGCATCTACGCGGTGCCGGAGATCTCGATGGTCGGCAAGACCGAGGAACAGCTCACCGACGAGGGCATTCCCTACGAAACGGGTATTGCTCACTACCGTGAGATCGCCCGTGCGAAGCTTCTCGGCGACGAGCTGGGCATGATGAAGATGCTCATCCACCAAGAGACTCACCACATCCTGGGCGTCCACATCATCGGCGCCGAGGCCACCGAGCTGGTCCACATCGGCCAAGCCGTGATGGCGCTGGGCGGCACGGCCGAGTTCTTCATCGATAACGTGTTCAACTTCCCGACGCTCGCCGAGTGCTACAAGGTGGCGGCGTACAACGGGCTCAACAAGCTGAATCACGTCTGAGGGGCATTGAGGGAGGGGAGGGGAAAAGGGCTAGCGTCTAGGGAAAAGACGACGCTTCGCCGCGGCTCTTTTTACCCTCGTCCCCCGCCCCTATTCCCCGTCACTCGGCCACGGGATACGGATACATCGCTTTTTTGGGAAGAACTCCGGCGCCCCCTTGGAATGTGACCTAGGCTTCCAATGACGTGAAGGACCAGGAAGGTCGCTTCTGTCGGCCTCGTCTTCCATCTTTTCGGTTCTGGTCGGGCTTGCTGGGGAGCGCCCTGCCACCACACTCCCAACAGGAGTCGGCGAAATGCCCAACCCACGATCACTGCACGTCGCCATCGCGGCATCGGCCGCACTCGCCGTCCTGATTGGCCCGGCCGTCGCCGTGGCCGCAACCGGTGGTGGCTGCACCGGGTGCGCCTGCCAGGGCGATCCCGACCAGAAGACAGTCCAATCGAACTTCCGCGTCTTCGGCATGAATATCGCGGCGCCGGTCCAAATCTCGGGCAGCGATCAGCGGTCGTGCGAATTCAATCAGCAGATCCTTCCCGGCGCCAACGCGTTGGTGAACACCAACCTGAAAGAAGGAGTGGCGTTCGCGGCCGTTGGCGTCACACGCCTCGACGAGGACGCGCTCTACTTGCTGCGGAACACCGACCGGCCGGTCCGCGTCTACTTCGTCAATGAGGGCGCCGGCTACCGCAACACCTTGGGGTACTCGACCTCACTGGCGGGATCCAACACACCCGGCACGCGAAGAATCGTCTTCCCGGACGTGTCGAACGGCAATATCGGCGGACCGGTGATCATCCAAAATGGCGACTGGGTCCAGCTCGGCGACTTCCCAGCCGGCACCCAGTTCGAATTCTTTATCGTTCGCGACGCGGTCAATGGCGGCCGCGACATCTTCACGAACAAGGATCAATTGAACCCCGACCATCTGCAGCACCTCGCGGCCTGGCTGTTAGGGGATCGCTACGTGCTGCTTGGATTCGAGGACCTCATGGGCGGCGGCGACAAGGACTACAACGACGTTGTCTGTGTCGTGGACTTGAGCCCCGACCTCGGCCCCGGGCCGCAAGGCCTGTTGCCCCGCTAGCCATCGCGTCCACCCGTTCCCGGAGGAACCAAGCCATGACGCGACCACGCCTCTTCCGCCGATCGCGCCGGTCCCGCAGCGAACGCCGCTGGGGGATCGAGGTCGCCGAGCTGGCCTTCTCGCTCCCCGTGCTGACCGTGATCACGTTCGGCACGCTCGAGACCTGCGAGTTACTGTTCACCAAGCAGTCGCTCGCGGTGGCCGCGTACGAGGCTGGTCGCGTCGCGGCGCGTAACGACGGGACGACCGAGGCAGCGACAAGCCGCTTCAGCCAGATCGCCACCGCCCGACGCTTGCAGAGCGCCAGCATCACCCTGACCCCGGCCGATGTGAGCGCAGTGGCCGTCGGCGAGACGATCCGCATCGACGTCACCGCTCCGGTCGCCCTGAACAACAGCACCCACCTCGTTCTTTTCAATATCCCCGACATCGTCGAGTCGGTGGTCGTTGTCCGTGAGTGACGACCACCGGCGCCTCGTTGCCGCCGCCAGTCCCGCGTCGCCGAGGGCCCTCGCCATGAATCGCTTCCGCATCTACTCCCGCCCCGCGACGGCCGACCGCCGCGGAGCCACCCTGGTGTTGATCGCCGTCATGTCCTCGGCGCTGGTGTCGCTGGGCGTGCTCGTCATCAACTGGTCGTAC
Organism: Pirellulales bacterium; assembly: GCA_041741515.1. Classification (GTDB taxonomy): domain Bacteria; phylum Planctomycetota; class Planctomycetia; order Pirellulales; family Lacipirellulaceae; genus Botrimarina. The sequence goes on from JBGSJY010000657.1 coordinate 11,611, forward strand.
ATCGAACTCACCAACACCCAGCTCCGCAGCGCCACCGACGCGGCGGCGAAGGCGGCGGTCGTCGCCCTCAGCCAGACGCAGCTCCAGGAAGACGCCCGTCAGGCCGCCCGGACCATCGCCGCCCAGTATCGCATCGGCGGGCAGCAACTAACGCTCTCCGACGCCGACATCGAGTTCGGCAACGGCGAGCCCAATGGGGCCGGCGGGTACAACTTTGTCGCGGACCAGTTGCCACTCAACTGCGCGCGAGTCGTCGGCCAGTGCGGCGGCAATTCAGCGACCGCGGCCGTGCCGGTGCTCTTCGCGCACCTGCTGCCGGAAGACTCATTCGATCTTGAGAAAGACGCTGTCGCCGGCCGCTTCGACCATGACATCTGTGTGGTGGTGGACCGCTCCGGCTCGATGGCCTGGGACCTCACCGGCGTCGACTTCAGCTACCCCGACGAGTACCACACCGACTCGACCGTGCAGAATTACTTCCGGCCACCCCATCCGACGGGGAGCCGCTGGGCGAAACTCGTCGATGCGCTCGAGGTCTTCCGGCAGGTCGTTGACCGCCGCGACTTGAACGCCAGGATCGGACTGGTTTCTTACTCCAGCAACTACACGTTCGGGCTCCTCACCTCGACTCGGGTAACCACCGATCAGTCGATGAGCCCCGACACCTATCGGTTTGTCGACGCCGCCCGGGCGATCGGGCTGAACTGCATCATCGGCGACACCAACATCGGGGCGGGGATCAACCGAGGGGTCGCCGTTGTGACCGCCCCCGCGACCAGCCGGTTGACCGCCAACCGGACGATCGTGCTACTCAGCGACGGCCGCCGCACTGAGGGCGCTGACCCGGTGGCGCGGGCCCAGGTCGCGGCGGAAAGTCGTATCACGGTGCACACCGTTTCCTTCGGAGACGGGGCCGACCAGCAGGTGATGCAGCAAATCGCCGCGGTTACCGGTGGTAACCACTACCACGCCAACTCGGGGGCCGAGCTGCAGTCTGCTTTCGAGCAGATCGCCGAGGAGCTGCCCGCCGTCCTGATCCAATAACCGCCCAGCGCCACGATGTCCGCCTCTAGGCTCCCCGCTTCGCGAACTCGCCGTCGCCACGCCGCGCTCCTGCGGCGCGGCGTGGTGGCGGTCGAGTTCGCGTTTTGTGCCTCGATCGTCTTCTTCTTCTTCCTGACGATGATCGAGGTCGCCCGCTTCCACGTCGTGCGTCACTCGCTCGACCAGGCTGTCTATGCCGGCGCGCGGGTCGGCATTGTCCCCGGCGCCACCGCGGCGGACGTCAACCAGTCGGTCGCCGACCGCCTCGCGTCGGCGGGCGTGATCGGGGCGACGATCACCGTCACTCCACCGGTAATCGACTCCTCCACACGGGCGGTCACCGTCCGCGTCGCCGCGCCCTACGACGCCAACAGCTGGACGCTGCCGAAGTTCTTCGCGGACGTCGATGTCGTCGCGGAGATGACGCTCGACCACGAGAACGTGGCGTTCAACTGAGGGGTGAGGCTTGAGGCTTGAGGCCCGAGGGTTGTGCTCCATGCCGCCACGGTTGAAATCGCAACCCTGCAGCCTCAGGTCTTAAGCCTCACCCCTCCGCCACGGCGTAAGCCGTCGCGTACGCGCGGCAGTGGCTGATCGATAGATGGATGCGTTCGATCCCCGAACGCTCCAGCACGTCGCGGGCGCCTCCGTACAGCCGTACTTGCGGGACGCCCGCGGCGCTGTTTCGGACCTCGACGTCGCGCCAAGAGATCCCCCGCACCCAGCCCGTGCCGAGGGCCTTGAGCACCGCCTCTTTCGCGGCCCAACGACCCGCGTAGTGCTGCGTCGCCGCCTTGCGGCTCGCGCAGTACTCGATCTCGTACTCGGTGTAGACCCGGCCGATGAACAGCTCGCCGTGCCGCTCGATCATCCGCGCGATCCGCAGCACTTCGACGATATCGGTGCCGATGCCGAGGGTGGACATGGGAGACGTGGGCAGCGGGCAGACGGCAGTGGGCAGAAAGAGGTTCGATGAGCGAGCGTAGCGAGCTTGATATTCCCCTCCCTTCTAGAGAGGGGCTACGGGAGGGTCTGCGTTGTCAGCAACGCCACGCTTGATTGCCATTTAAGCCGCAGAGTCGTGACAGTACATAGACCGTATTGCCGATCGACGCGTGTCACCCTCCCCTAACCCCTCCCTGAAAGGGAGGGGAATACGCGCGCTTTACACCTAACTCTAACACCTCTGCCGGCTGCCTGCTGCCCTCTGCCGGCTCTACACCCGCAGGGCTTGCTCCAAATCCCCAATCAAATCCGCCGAGTCCTCAATCCCGCACGCCAGGCGGATCATGTTGTCGGGGATGCCGAACGCCTTGCGCTCCTCGGGCGTGCGCTGGTAATAGCTCATCACCAGCGGCTGCTCGATCAGCGACTCGACGCCGCCGAGGCTGGGGGCGATCCGGCAGAGCTTCGAGCGATCAACCACGTCGGCCGTCGCCCGCCAGTCGGCGTCCTTGACCAGGAACGTCACCAGGCCGCCGAAGCCGCGCATGTACTTCTTCGCCTGGGTGTGGTCGCGGTGCGACTCCAGGCCCGGGTAGTAAACCTTTTCGATCCGCGGGTGGGCTTCGAGAAACCGCGCCACGGCAAGACCGTTCTCGTTGTGCCGCTGCATCCGCAGCTCAAAGGTCTTCAGGCCGCGCTGCAGCAGGTACATCGCGTGCGGCTGGTTGATCGCGCCCATAATGCCGCGTAGCTCGCGCACTTGGGCGAGCTGATCCTCCGAACCGGCGACCGAACCCGCCAGGAGGTCGTTGTGGCCGCCGAGGTACTTGGTGCAGCTGTGCAGCACGTAATCGACGCCCGCTTCGATCGGCCGCAGGTTGTAGGGCGTGGCGAGCGTCGCGTCGATCAGCGTCTCGACGCCATTCTTGCGGCCGATCTCGGCGAATTTTTCGAGGTCGATGCAGCTTTGGTGCGGGTTGGTCGGCGACTCGCTGATCAACATCCGCGTCGTAGGCGTGATCGCCGCCTGGATCGCGTCGTAATCGCCCGTCTTGACGGTGATCGTCTCGACGCCGAACCGCGACAGGTGCTCTCGGCAGAACTGCCGGCTGCGGTGGTAACACTCGTCGGTGAAGACGACGTTGTCCCCCTGGCCGAGCTTCGCCATCAGCACGCCCACCAGCGCCGCCATGCCGCTCGAGAACAGCACCGCGATCTCGGCGCCCTCGAGCGCGGCGAGCTTCTTCTCGACGACCTTCTCGCCGGGGTTGCCGTAGCGCCCGTACTCTTCGCGGGTCTGGCTCTGCTCGATAAAGTCGATGACCGACTGCGTGTCAGTGAACGTGTAGGTCGAGGTGCAGAAGATGGCGTCGGTAACCGCATCGCCGGCTTTCTGCCGGGCCTCGCCCGCATGAACGGCGAGCGTCCCCGTGCCAACTTCAGCCACTTGCGACGTTTTTCCCGCTGCCGCTTGCGTCTTAGCGGCGTCATTCGTCTTCGAGCAATCCTTGGAATCCATCACAGCGTCGAGCGAGGCCATTGTCGCGTCGTCCTACAAGCAGTTCGGACGCCGGGGCGGTTGCCTCCGCGGTTGCGGAGGGCGCAAAAAAAGCCGCCAACGGCGCTTCAGGAGCCGGGCGGATGCGGAGGCGTGCAAAACTAAAGATCGCGCCACCCGCTGCCCACGAGAGGCGGCGGATGGTCTGGCGATGGCTCTTTAGCAGTCACACGGCTGCAAGCGGCCACAAATCCCGAGTTGCCTTGACGGTAGCAGGCGGCGGGCCGGGAGGCAAGCGGCGGGGCAGGTGGGCGGCGGGGATTTCCGCGGTGGGGGCGGGGTTTTAGCGCTGGTGAACCCCGGCGGGCTAACGGGTGGGCTCTTCATCGTCGGAGTTGGCCAGCATTGCCCTGAACTTTGCGGGGTCGGTGTCTCTGGCTATGGAAACGGTCTGTCCATCAAGCGACATAGCCAAGATATCGTGATGACTGCCGAACAGATGGGTGTCGATCGATGATGACTTCTCCGGCTCAAGGTCCAATGGCGACATCCAATGCACGAGGTGGTCATACCCGGCGTCAACAACTGCAAGTGTGGTTCCGGCCTTGCCACCGAATTCGTCGAGCATACGCGGGGTCGATCCTGTGAATGCTCCGCCTCTTCCAACAAGAGCTAGATAGCCTGTCAATCCGATATCGTCCGGAGGAGGCGATGAAGGGCATTCATAGACGCTGACTGTTGCCTGCCTAGCCTTTGCATTAGCGGCATCATCCCAAGGCTTGGTGAGGTCGATCGAGGCGTATAGGGCAGACTCATTAAAATAGGGCAGGATCAGTGTTCGCCAACTATGCAGGCGATTTCCATCGCTATCGACAGTAAAGGCCGGCGGGAGAGTTCCGTGGTCTTGTTCGTATTTGATGATCGCTTCGATGATTTGATTGAGGTTAGAGAGGCTGGCCTGCTCCCCAAACGTTGATCCAGGTGTTATGAGAGTCTCAACCGCCCCGGAGGGGCCTTAAGGAGACTTACGATGTCCGAGAAGCGAAGGAAGCGGCACAGCCCGGAAGAGGTGGTGCGGAAGCTGCGAGACGCGG
>JBGSJY010000658.1:0-6961 GCA_041741515.1 Pirellulales bacterium
CGCGTATCTCAGCAGAACTGGCGCAGCGCGACCCCTCGAATCGGCTGCTCGCCCGTGGGCCACGGGGACGGCTGCGGGCCGAGATGGTGCGTGACCAGGCGCTCGTGCTCTCGGGGCGTTTCAACCCCAAGCTCGGCGGCCCGCCGGTGATGCCCTACCAGCCCGAGGGCGTCTGGCGGAGCGTCTACAGCAACCAGCGGTGGGAGACGGCCCCGGGAAACGATCGCTTCCGCCGGGCGCTCTACACTTACTGGAAGCGGACGGCGGCGTACCCGAGCCTGGTGGCGTTCGACGCGCCGTCGCGGGACCACTGTACGGCGCGGCGGGCGACAACGAACACGCCGCTGCAAGCGCTGGTGACGCTCAACGACCCGGCCTACGTCGAATTGGCGGAGGGCCTCGCCGATCGGATGCTGGCCCGCCGTGACGAATCGCCCGCCGAGCGGATCGCCTGGGCGGCCGAACAGGCGGCCGGGAAGCCGTTGCCGAAAGAGAGCGTCGATGAGCTTGTAAAGCTTTACGAAGCGTCGCTGGGCGGTGAGGGCGCCGATGAACGGTTTGCCTGCACGGTGGTGGCGAATGTGGTATTGAACCTCGACGCGGTGTTGACGAAATAAGACGACGCATGAATCTCACTCAAGAACTTCTCCGGCTACAGTCAGAGGGCCTGACCCGTCGTCATTTCCTCGCCGGGGGGATGGCGGGCTTGGGGGCGTTGTGGATGGGCGCCGAGCGGGCCGCGGCGTCTTCGCAAGCGATCACGATCGATCCCGCGCAGCCCTGGGCGCCGCGTGAGCCGCACTTCCCCGCCAAGGCGAAGCGGGTCATCTACCTGCACATGGCCGGCGCGCCGAGCCAGTTCGAATTGTTCGACTACAAGCCGGAGCTGAAGCGACTCGACGGCCAGAAGTGCCCGGCCGAGTTGCTTGCCGGCCAACGCTTCGCGTTCCTGCGGGGAGAGCCCCTTTTGCTCGGGCCCCAGTTCCCGTTCGAGCGGTGCGGCGAGTCGGGCAAGTGGGTCAGCGACCGGCTCACCGAGTTCAAGAAGTCGATCGATCGTGTCACGTTCGTCCACACGATGACGACTGACCAGTTCAACCACGCGCCCGCGCAGCTCCTGGTGCATACCGGATCGCCGCGCCCCGGCAGCGCGTCGATGGGTTCGTGGGTGACCTACGGGCTGGGGAGTGACAACCAAAACCTTCCCGGCTATGTCGTGCTACTGTCGGGAGGTAAGAACCCCGACGTCGGTCAGGCGGGTTGGGGGAGCGGCTACTTGCCGAGCGTCTACCAGGGCGTGCAGTGTCGCAGCCACGGCGATCCGGTGCTGTTCCTCTCGAACCCCGAGGGGATCGACGCCGACTTGCGGCGCCGCACGATCGACGCGATCAACCGCGTCAACCAAGCGACGCACGACGAATGGGGCGACCCCGAGACCCTCACCCGCATCGCGCAGTACGAGATGGCGTGCCGGATGCAGCTCGAGGCGTCCGACGCGATGAGCCTCACCAGCGAGTCCGCCATGACGATCGAGGCCTACGGCGCCGAGCCGGGCAAGGAGAGTTTTGCGAACAACTGCCTGCTCGCGCGGCGTTTAGCCGAGCGGGGCGTGCGGTTTGTGCAGCTCTTCGACTGGGGTTGGGACACGCACGGCACCAGCGAGGACGGTTCGATTGACCTGGGTCTGACGAAGAAGGCCCGGCAAATCGACAAGCCGGTCCACGCATTGTTGACGGATCTCGAAGAGCGAGGCTTTTTAGACGAGACGCTCGTCGTCTGGGGGGGCGAGTTCGGCCGCACGCCGATGCGCGAGAACCGTGGCGGGCAAGAGATGGCCTACCTGGGCCGCGACCACCACGCGGGGGCGTTCACGATCTGGCTGGCCGGCGGCGGCGTGAAACGCGGACACTCGCACGGCGAGACCGACCCGATCGGCTTCGGGCCCACGACCCGGCCCGTCGAGGTGCGCGACCTGCACGCGACGATACTGAAGCTGCTGGGCTTCGATCACGAGAAGCTCGCCTACCCGCAGCGGGGGCTCGAGCAGAAGCTCACCGGCGTGGAGTCGGCGCGGGTAATTGATGACCTGATTGCTTAAAGTCTCGCGCAGAGACGCGGAGACGCAGAGAGATGAAGCGATCGACTGGCATTGCCCTGGCTCTAATTGTGGGCGTCTTTATCGCCGCGGCGGTCCACTATTGGGTTGGGTTGCAACGTGACCGACACGTTGCCGAGATGAAGATCGGATCGTCGAGAGCCGATGTCCTTCGTGCGGTTGGCGAGCCAGACTGGAAGCGAGGCGATGACAACTGGGTCTACGCTCCTGCTTGGGGGCTAGGGTGGTCTACCGGCATCCTGTTTGGTGAAGATCGCGTGACGGCGATCGACTGGGCGCCGTGAATAATAATTACCTCTCCGAAATCTCACGGTCAGTGTGCGGTTCTTAACGCATCCTTCACTCGCCATGGCGCAGCGATGGTTGCAGTCATGGCGAGGGTCGCGTAGGGTCGCAGTCTCTTGAGAAGCGGGTCTGCCGCCGTCTTGTGGGAGGGGTCTCCAGACCCCGTTGACGCGCACCATTCCGTGTTCGGCTAGGACACGGTAATCGGCGTCTGGAGACCCCTCTCACAGTTGAGATGCAATCGGCTCCGAATACTGCGTCCCCCGGAACGCCCTCTGATGAATAAGCTCGTCTGCCTTTTGATTTACCTCAGCGCCTCGGTTGCGGTCGCCCACGAGGGGCATGACCACGACCATGCGGTGGAGGCCGCCGCGCAATCGAAGTACCCGTCGGCGCTGGTGCTGCCGGCGATCGAAGGGCCAAAGCCCTGGTCGGACAAGCCGCACCTCAACGACCCCGATCGGTTCCAGATCGCGATCATGACCGACCGCACCGGCGGCCACCGTCCCGGGATCTGGATGGACGCGGTGCGGAAGCTCAACCTGCTGCGGCCCGAGTTCGTGATGTCGGTGGGCGACCTCATCGAGGGGTACACCGAGGAGCCCGCGCAGATCGAGGCGATGTGGGAAGAGTTCCTCGGCTTCATTGACCAGATGGAAATGCGATTCTTCTTCGTCGCCGGCAACCACGACGTCACCAACCCCACGCTGCACAAGCGCTGGCGCGAGCAGTTCGGGCGTGAGTGGTACTCGTTCGACTACCGCGGCGTCCATTTCCTGGCGTTGTGCAGCGAGGACCCGGGCCCCGAGCACATCAGCGACGAGCAACTCGCGTTCATCAAAGAGGACCTCGCCAAGCACGCCGACGCGCGGTGGACGCTCGTTTTTCTTCACAAGCCGCTCTGGACCTACGCGGAACGGGCGATCGCCAACGGTGATGCGGACACGACCAACTGGAAGAAAGTCGAAGGGATGCTCGTCGATCGACCGCACACGGTGTTTGCGGGGCACGTCCACCACTACGCGCAGTACGAGCGCAACACGCAGAAGTACTTCGCGCTGGCGACGACCGGCGGCGGGTCGCTACTCAGAGGCAACGAGTACGGCGAATTCGACCACGTTATGTGGCTGACGATGGAGCCCGACGGCCCGCACGTCGTGAACCTGCGTCTCGACGGCATCCTGCCGCCCGACGTCGTGACCGAGCGGAGCGCGGATCGCTTCGGCGCCTTCCTGCGGCAGGTGCGCATCGAGGTCGAGCCGATCTTGATCGACAACCATACGGGCTTCTCCGAAGGTGAGCTGACGGTGAAGCTCGACAACGCGTTCGCCGAAGCGGTCGAGATGACCGGCCGCATCGATGGCCTGCCGCTGCGTGGCCTGACAGTCGAGCCGGACGGTCTCAAGATCAGCGCCGGCAAGAAGGACTCCAGCGAACAGCGCGTGCGTATCCGCTTCGACGAGCCGATCGCTTTCGAGTCACTCCAGCGTGGCACGTTTACGGCGACCGTCCGCAGTAAGCTCACCGGCGACGCGGCGCCCCTGTCGGCCGAGCGGGTGATCCCGGTGATCATCGACCGCCGTCACCTCTGCCCGGTCTATGATGGTGATTTCACGCTGGACGGCGAGGTCGAGGCCTGGCCCGAACCCGCCTACGAGACGCCCGAGAAGCCGCTGCTGATCGGTCAGATCCAGGACTGGACCGGACCGAAGGACGGTTCGTTCGCCTTCACGGTGACGCAGGACAAAGAGCGGCTGATCTTCTCGGCGAAGGTGACCGACGAGAAACTGGTCCCCGGCAAGGACCGCATCGAGTGGCTGCTCGACGCCCGTCCCGACGCGCAGCGGATGGCCGACCCCCGGCAACGCGGCGGCACTTACCGGTTCTCGGTCGCGGCGCCGGAGGAGGGAGACGAGGCGACGGTCCGGGCGTTCCAGAACAAAGGGAGCCGCCGCCAGATGAAGGGTGTGAAGGGCGCCGCCCGCCGTGTGGAGGGGGGCTATGAGGTCGAGCTCACCGTGCCGCAGAACGTTCTCGTTCGGCACCAGGGCGGCCAGCGCTGGGAAGAGTTCCAACTCGCCGCGATCCAGACCGACGTCGATGACATCGACCGTCCCGCGGCCGAGATTGTCTGGCGCGGCACGGCCGACGCGCGCGAGCGGAACGCCAACTACGCGCGCTTCGAGCGAGTTGATTAGTTCAGAGTATTTCACCACGACGGACACGAAGGACACGACGGATGGATAGCCGGGGCGACGTCGTCCCAGGGGTAGGCCGTCGTGCTCGTCGTGTCCGTCGTGGTGTAACCTCTTGGAAAGAAGGGTTGATCAGCCGGGCTCGCTCGGCTTGAGGAACGCCAAGTGATGCGCAAGGTGGATGCGTTGGAGCTTCTTCCACTTGTCGAGCGTCATGCCGGTCACTAGGGGGCTGGGTGGGATCGGCTCGGTGCGATCGCGGACGATAGCGAGCATCTGTAAGCAACGATCGATTAGCGCCGGGTCGTATTCGCCGCCGCAGGTCGGCTGAATCTCCGCGGGCGCCGGCGCGCCGGAGGGCATGTACTCGGTGAAGAGCAGCGTCTCGAAAACGACGCGCATCACCGTCGCTCGCACGACCCACGGATACAATGGCTGCAAAGTGGCGTTCAGCCCCGCGTCGATCGTGTTGCCGAGGTGATCGCAGATCTGCGTGAGCGACCACACGCCACCGCGCTCATAAGGGCCCGAGCGTAACCGCTCGATTTCGGCGATCGCTTCATCGAACGTAGCGAGACGCAGTTTGCGGAGTTTGGGCATCTTTGGCGTAGGTTGATGGATTGAGCCGTCGGCGCTAGCCGCGGGTAGCCCCGGACAACGGCCTCCACCAACGACGCCGCCCACGCCACGCGACTACCGCGACAACAAGCCACGCCCCCGCGGGCTCGGGCACAGCAACCGCCATCGACCCTAGCCGATCGCGCCACAGCGTGTAGTCCGCCGCATCGATGCGGCCGTCGCCGTTGCCGTCGGCGCCGAGCGAAGGCGTCTGGCCCAGCAGCGCGTTGAACGCCGTCCCGTAGGATGTCTCCCAAGCATCGTAGTCGGCAGCAGCCAGGACGCCGTCCCGATCGTAGTCGGCCGCCGGGAGGACGGCCCGGATCGCCGCTTCGCCCAACAGGGCGTGCGCTTCGCGGGTCGGATGGACCCCGTCCCAGAAGACATACCCCGGCGCGCCGTCGAGCGATCCGCTCGACGCCGACCGGCCCGGCTGCGTGGTGTTGGTGAAGCCAAGCCCTGCGGCGTTAGCGAGGAACCCGTTGAACTCGCTCTCGACGTCGAGCCGGTAGATCGTGACAGCGGGGTTGGCGGTTTCGATCGCCCCGTAGACGCCCTCGAGCGCGGCGTTGTACGAGTGAGCGCGGTTGCTGAACGTTTCGGCCTGTGCGGGATTGGTGTTGTAGTCGGGCGTCAGACCCAGCAGCGGCAGATTGATTCCCAAGAAGTTACGCGCGCCGGCGTTGATGAGCCGTTGGAGCTGAGTCTGCACGACATTGGCGGGCGTTGTGACGTTCGTCTGGCCGGCCCGGATGAAGTCGTTGGCGCCGATGAACACGGTGAACAGCGTGGCCGGGCCGGGCGCCGCTCCGCTCAGCCGATTGAGATAGGCCGTGACCTGCTCGACCAGCGAGTTCAGAAAAAGCCCCTCGAAGCCGCCGGGGCCGTTGGTCTCGGCCCCTCCGTAAGCGAAGTTGTCACCGCCGACGCCGTCGCGCGTCAGCGTCCCCAGGCCGAGGCCGGTGGAGAGCCGCTCGGCGTAGGTCGGCCCGTTGCTGAAGCGGCCCTCGTAATAGTTCGAACCCGGCTGGATGCCAAAGGTCGAAGCCGCCGTGTTGCCGACGTCCGAGAGGCTGTCGCCGAAGACGATCAGGTCGGTGTAAGGGCCGGCCTGGATCGACGCAGGCAGACAAAGGACGGCGATGAGAAAGAGGGCGAATCGCATCGATCCGTTATACCCTGCCGAAGCACGCCTGGGCGATTGCCCCGATGTGACGGTGGTCGGTCCCGCAGCAGCCGCCGAGCACCGAGAGATGCGGCAGACGCTGCCGCAGCGAGCCGATGCGTTCGCCCAGATCGGCCGGGTCGCCGTCATCGAGTTCGGTAGAGGCCTCAAGCTGGGCGTGGCTGAGCGTCGAGGCGTTCGCACGGAGGCCGCGCACGCGCTGGGTCCACGGCTGATCGCCCGCGAACACACCCGCAAAGTGCGTCGGGTGGGCGCAGTTGACCATGTAGTAGGCTGGCGAGGCGCCGGTCGCCTCGTCTGTCTGCTGGATCGCCTCGCCGAGCGGCTGGCCTGTCGGCAGGCGGCCATCGGCCTCGACAGTGAATGAGATCGCCACGGGCATGCCGGCCTCCTTCGCGGCCAGCGCCACGCCGAGCGCCTCTTCGACGTAGTTGAGCGTGGAAGCCACGCACCCCAACGAGATCGCGACCCTCAAGATCCGCGCGGTCCCCGCGACGGTGTTGGTGACGCCGCAGGGCAAGCCCTTCGCAGGCCGCGTCGGGCAATGGGAATACCGAGACG
>JBGSJY010000659.1:0-6920 GCA_041741515.1 Pirellulales bacterium
AGCTGTCAGCGTTTAGCCAGAAGATTTTAGCGACGAAGTCGCCTTCTTTAGCTGACAGCTGATCGCTGAAAGCTGACCGCTCTCTTCCATTGCTTCCAAAGCACGCTCGCCGCTAGTCTCTGCCGGTTCCTTCTGCACCACACCGGCGACGCGATGCTAGCTTTCGAGGTCCATCTCGACGCCTATCATGGGCCGCTCGATCTGCTGCTCTACCTCGTTAAGAAGGAAGAGCTGCCGATCTCCGAGCTGCCGCTGGCGGTCGTGACGCAGCAGTACCTCGACTATGTGGCGGTCATCGAGCGGCTCGACCCGAACGCGGTGGGCGACTTCCTCGATGTCGCCAGCCTACTGCTGGAGATCAAGTCGCGGAGCGTGCTGCCGTCGGCTGAGGAAGCGGCGGAGGGGCAGCCGCTCGACGACGAGACGATCGAGTCCACCGGCGACCTCGTGCAGAGGCTGCTTGAGTTCAAGGAGTACCGCGACGCCGCCGCGAAGCTCGAAACGCTGCGGCTCGACTGGTCGAAGCGTTACACCCGCACGGTCGCCCCATCGCGGGCCGACGTGGACCCGGCCGACCAGCCGATCGAGGGAGTCGAGCTCTGGGACCTCGTCAGCGCGTTCGCCCGCGTCATGCGTGACCGCCTCGCGCCGGCCAAGCTCCCCGAGACGATCTACTACGACGAGACGCCGATCCACAAGCACATGCTGAGGATCGACGCCCTCCTTCGAGCGACGGCCGGGCCCGTACCGTTCGAGGACCTCTTCCCCGAGGGTCCGGTCCACAAATCGACGCTCGTCGGCGTGTTCCTGGCGATGCTGGAGCTGATCCGTTACCGCCACGCCCTCGCCCACCAGCCCGAGCGCTACGGGCCGATTACGCTTGAAGCGGGCCCCGCGCCGCTGGACGTCTCTTTGATGTCATAGGCGGGTTTCGAGCGGCGGGGATTGGGGCGATAATGTGGGGCTCTCCGAGGGCTAGCGCCCCCGGCTAAGGTCCACGCCGAAGGTCAGCCATCCGTGGGTCTCAGACGTAGGCGGCAGCCCACGGCGCGCCACGACACGCCCCCGCCATCTCTCGACGCTCCCCCGCTTTGCCCAACAACGCCCCCGTCAAAACGCTTAAGCACGGCGACCTCACCATCGAGGGCTATAGCCGCGCCGCGGTCCAGAGCTACTGGCGGCTGCCGGAGCTGAGCCTGGGCTTCGACCTGGGCGTGCAGCCGTGGAGCTTCATGGGGACCGAGACCTGGTTCGTCTCGCACGGCCACCTCGATCACATCGCGGCACTGCCGGTGTATGTGGCGCGGCGGCGGATGATGAAGATGGACCCGCCGGTCATCTATGTCCCGGCCGAGATCCTCGAAAACGTCAAAGCCCTGCTAGTAGCGATGCAACGCCTCGACCGCGGCCGCCTGCCTTGCGAGCTGATCGGCGTCACGCCCGGCGACCAGATCGAGCTGTCGCGTGAGCTGATCGTCACGGCGACGCCCACGGTCCATACCGTCCCCTCGGTCGGCTACATCGTCTGGGACCGCCGCAAGAAGCTGAAGCCCGAGTACGAGGGCCTCGAGGGAACCCAGATCCGCGACATCCGCCTCTCGGGCATCGAGGTCAGCGCCGAGGTCCGCACGCCGATCGTCGGCTACTTGGGCGACACGTCGCCGAAGGGCCTCGACGATTCGCCTGACATGTACCGCGCCAAGGTTCTGATCGCCGAGATGACATTCGTCTCGCCGGAACACCGCAAGGAAAAGATCCACAAGCACGGCCACATGCACCTGGACGACTGGGTCGAGCGGGCCGCGCTGTTCGAGAACGAGCTGGTGATCGCGGCCCACCTCAGCACCCGCTATCACGCCCGCCAAGTGGAGAAGATGGTGAAGGAGAAGCTGCCGGACCTGCTGGGGGGAAGGTTGCACCTCTGGTTGTAGGGGAATGACCAAGCGTCAAAGCCCCAATGACCAAGCCCCAATGACCAATGAAGGAGCTGCCGGTCCACTGGCATTGGTCATTGGTCATTTGCTGCCGCGCTCTTCCCCACGGTCCGAGGAGATAGGTGAACGTCATCCCGCTAACGCCGGCGGCAGTTACGGTTGGGTCCTTCGCCCTCTGGGCGATCGTCGAGGGATCGGTGCAGGCGATCGGCGTCCGGCAGCCCGACACGCCCGACCGGCAGCTAGCGGCGCTGACGCCGCTGCTGGTCGCGTTGTACGGCTGCTTCGGCTACGGCTGGCTCGACGCTGGCGTGCTGCATTGGACGACGCTAGGCGCCGAGTGGCGGCAGCTTCAGTGGGTCGGCGCGGCGCTGGCGACGGTGGGCTTCGGGCTGCGACTGGCGACGCGCCACGCCATGAGACGCCACTTTAGTGGCTACGTGCAGACGACTGGGGGCCATCGCCTGCTGACGACGGGTCTGTTCGCCCGGGTGCGGCACCCCATTTATCTAGCGACGCTGTTGCTGTACGTCGGCATGCCCCTGGGCTTCGGCAGCCTGGGCGCCCTGGCTATCGGCCTCTTGATCGGCGTGCCAGCTCTCTGGCGAAGGATCTCCATTGAGGAGCGGTCGCTAGCGGAGTGGTTCGGCGAAGATTTTGTGCAGTATCAGCAACGGACGAAGCGGCTGATCCCGTTTGTTTGGTGATGATCCTTACAGCTGTGTGGTCGCTTGGCGCCTACGCGGCTTGGCGTGAGTACTCCGACCACTTGTGTGGCCGGCTCGCCTGCCCCTCTGCGTCCTCGCGTCTCTGCGCGAGACGGAAGGCGCCGCTAGCACCGCCTGCGCCAGAACCTTGCCGTTTTTGTTAAGCCGTAGCGGTTACGCAGACGATGTCAGTTCTGCTGAATGCTCCGGCTCGGGGTGGGTGGTCGCTTTTGGGGAGACGACCGCCAGAGGACGCCTCGGGCCAGGGATCGTGTTTTGGGGGGAAACCCGGGTCGCTCACCGCGAGCGGACGGGGCCAAGCACACGTCGGTTGCGTGCGTTGATGCTGAGGGCCACGGACGGCCTTCCTCGTCGGCGACGACGTGTGACCAGCCAAGCCACGAAGAGCCCGCCATGGATCGGCAGTCCCGCCACTTCTTCTGCGTCCTCCTCGCCGGTATCACGGCGCTGACCGGTTGTGCGCCCACGCAGCCGTTCTACTTCATGGAGGACGGCGACCTGAGCCACTACGTCGATGTAGCGACTCAGATCGAGTACCCCGACGTTGAGGAGCCTTCGCTCGACGAGGTCACCTCGGCGATGGCGCCGCTGACGGTCCGCAACTCCGAGAACTACGAGGTCTGGGACCTGTCGCTCGAAGAGGCGACCCGGATCACGCTCACCAACAGCCAGGTGATGCGCCAACTCGGCGCCGTCGTGCAGGAGCAGGCGCCCGAGACCATCTCGCGGAACCTCATTAATAGCGTTTCGGTCGCGACGACCTACGACCCGGCCCTGGTGGAGTCGGCCACCGGCACCGCGTCGGGATCGCAGTTCAACGGCACCGGCGTCGAAGCGGCGTTGTCGGCGTTCGACACGCAGCTCGACTCGGCCGTCACCTGGCAGAAGAACGACCGACCGGTGAACGTCGGCGGTTTCGCCTCGGCGTTCCAGTCGCGAGTCTTCCAGCAGGACGCCGCGAACTTCAATCTCGGTCTCAGCAAGACGGGCGCCACGGGTACGCAGTTCGCCTTCCGTAACAACACGACCTACGACGCCAACAACAACCTCATCCTGCAGAACGCCCCGGCGTTTTCACAGTGGGGAACCAACTTCGAAGCCTTCGTCAGCCAGCCGTTGTTGCAAGGCGCCGGCGCCCAGTACAACCGCATCGCCGGTCCGTTCGCGTTCGAGCAGTTCGCCCAGAACGGTCCCAACCAGTTCAACGGCGTGATGCTCGCCAGGATCCGCACCGACCAGTCGCTCGCCGACTTCGAGGGCGCGGCACGCAACCTGATGCGCGACATCGAGCAGGCCTATTGGAATCTCTACTTCACTTACCGCGACCTCGAGTCCCGCAAGGTGGGCCGCGACAGCGCGTTGCAGACTTGGAAGACCATCGCCGCGCTGGCCCGCCAGGGCGCCCGGGGCGGCTCGGCCGACCGCGAGGCCCAGGCCCGTTCTCAGTACTTCCAGTTCAAGGCGCAGGTCGAGCAAGGCCTCTCTTCGCTCTACACGGCCGAGAACCGGATGCGCTACATCATGGGGCTCAGCCACACCGACGGCCGCCTTATCCGTCCGTCGGACGAGCCAACGACCGCCCAAGTCTCGTTCGACTGGACCGCGGTGCACAGCGAAGGTCTCACCCGCCGCGTCGAGGTCCGCAAGCAGAAGTGGTCGATCAAGCAGCGTGAGCTCGAGCTGATCGCCGCCCGCAACCACCTGCTCCCGCGCTTGGACGCCTTCGGCACCTATCGCTGGCTCGGCGCCGGTGACGACCTCTTCGGCAACGACCAAGGTAACGCGACCCCCTTCTCGCCGGGCGTCGGCGCGTTCAACGTGCTGACCGACGGCAACTACCAGGAGTGGGAGATGGGCATGCGGTTCAGCCTGCCGATCGGCTTCCGTCAACAGATGTCCACCGTCCGCCACCACCAGCTACTGCTGGCCCGCGAGCGGGCGTTGCTGCAGGACCTGGAATTGGAGGTTTCCCACCAATTGGGCGACGCGATCCGGGATTTAGACTTGAACTACAGCCTCACCGAAACAAACTTCAACCGTCGCGCCGCGGCGCAGCGGGAAGTCGAGGCGGTCGAGACCTCGTACAAGGCGAACCGGGTGACGCTCGACCTGCTCCTGGATGCCCAGCGGCGGCGCAGCGACGCGGAGAGCGCGTACTACCGGAGTCTCGTCGACTTCAACCTGGCGATTACCGATGTCCATTACCGCAAGGGGTCGTTGCTCGATTACAACGGCGTCTACCTGGCCGAGGGCCCGTGGCCCGGCAAGGCGTACTTCGACGCGATGCGTCGGGCCCGCCAGCGTGATGCGAGCCTGTATCTCGACTATGGTTATACACGCCCCAACGTGATGAGCCGTGGCCCGCATAACCAGCGGATCGACTCGGCCAACGGCGTGTATGGCGAAGGAACGATCGACGGCGTCCCGGTCGAGCAGATGGTCCCCGAGATGGCGGTCCCCGGAGGAGACAACTACCCCGAGACGATCCCCGCTGAACCGATGGGGGCTGAACCGATGAGGTCTGAACCGATGAGGGTTGGGCCGCTGGGCGCGGCAACGCCCACCACGTGGTCGTCGCTGTTCGCCGCCCCGGGCGACCAAGCGGTCGTTGCCGGCTTGGCGACGGGCTACGAAACCACGCCGACAGCCGACTACCAATCGCAACCCAGCGAGCGACCCCGACCGATCTCAGCGCCCAACGGAAACGTCCTGATGGCCACGGCTCATGCCGACGGAACCCCTCCGGGCGTGATCCAGGCCTACGGCGCCGCGACCGAAACGCATGAACGTCAAGCGCATTACACGGCTGATCGACCTCCTGCAGAAACTCCAGTCGGGGCAGGGGGGGGACGCTGACGGCCTCGCCGAGGCGTGCGGCGTCAGCCGACGCACCGTGTTCCGAGACATCGAGTCGCTCCGCGAAGCGGGCGTCCCGATCGACTTCGACGCGGCCGCGCAGCGCTACCGGATCGACGCAGCCCATTTTTTGCCGCCGACCAACTTGACGCTCGAAGAAGCGTTGTCGGTCGTTCTGCTGGCGGGGCGCGTGGGGGAGCTGGAGCGCGAAACGCTGTTCGCCGCCGCTATCGGCGCGGCCGAGAAGATCGAGGCCAGCCTCCCCCCCTCGATGCGGGAGCGGCTGAGCGAGGTGGTCGAGGCCATCGACCTCCGCCCCGCGCCGACCAACCCGCTCGCAGACAAAGGCGACGTCTACCGCACGCTGTTGCGGGCGAGCGTCGATCAGCAAACGGTCCGCCTACGGTACAACTGCCGTACGGAGTTCCGTGAGATCGACACCGAGCTCGACCCCTACCACCTGCTCTTTCAAGAGCGGAGCTGGTACGCGATCGGCCGATCGTCGCGTCACGACGAGGTCCGCACGTTCAACATCGGCCGCATCCATGCGGTCGAGCCAACGGGGGCGACGTTCCGGCGGCCCCCCGAGTTCAGCGTCAAGAAGCACCTGCGGAACGCGTGGCGGCTGATCCCCGACGACGGGCCGGACAGCGAGGTCCACCTCCGCTTCTCCGCGGTGGTCGGCCAGAACGTGGCCGAGGTAATCTGGCACCCGACCCAGCGCTGCCGGTTCCGCGACGACGGCACGCTGGACTACTACGCCACCGTGTCGGGCCTCCGCGAGATCGTCTGGTGGGTGCTCGGCTACGGCGATCAGGTCGAGGTCCTAGCGCCCGACCGCCTCCGCCGTGAGGTGGCGCGCCGCCACCGCGCGGCGGCCGAGCGGTATGGGGTGGTGTAAGTTCGACTCGGTTCAATCCAAGAAGCGTTAGCGCGTTTCGTCCCCCTCCTTCTTCAGAGGGAGGGGCTAGGGGAGGGTGTTGAAGCGGGTACCCTCGTCGCCCCCTCCCCTAGCCCCTCCCCCGAAAGCGGAGGAGGGGTACGAAAGGCGCTAACGCTTTTTGGATTGAACCGCCAAGCCGACATCACCCTGCTTGCCATTGCAAGTTCCTGGTCAGCGCCGAGAGTGAATCACCAAATGACCCACCACCGCCGAGCGACTCCCCGCCCACCGTCTCGCATCGCGCCGCTTCGCGCCGTATAACGCCCCCATGTTCCTCTCTCTGGATGGCATCGATGGCGTCGGCAAGAGCACGCAGATGCGGCTGCTCGTCGAGTGGCTCCGGGGGCAGGGCCATCGTGTCGTCACCTGCCGCGACCCCGGCAGCACGCCGCTGGGCGAGTCGCTCCGCGAGCTGCTGCTGCACAGCGGCGACGACCGCCCGATCGGCGCCCGGGCCGA
>JBGSJY010000660.1:0-1516 GCA_041741515.1 Pirellulales bacterium
GACCTCGCGGCGCGGGAGGGCCGGCTGACAACGGGCATCTTTGGGGCGTCGTGGCTGCTGGAGACGCTCACCCGTGGTGGCCACAGCGACCTCGCGTATCGCGTCGCCACCCAGACTGCGGAGCCCGGATGGGGGCACATGCTCGACGCGGGCGCGACGACACTCTGGGAGCACTGGGCGTTCTCCGACAACACGTTCAGCCACAACCACCCGATGTTCGGCTCGGTCAGCCAGTGGATGATCGAGCGGGTGGGGGGCGTCGCCGTGGCGGCCGACGCGGTCGCCCGCAACCCCGTCACGATAGCGCCCAGCGTCGTCGGCCCGGTCCGTTGGGCGAAGACGACCTACCGTTCGCCACGCGGCCCCGTGCGCAGCGACTGGCGCGTCGATGAGGGCCTTCTGAGGTTGAACATCGAGGTTCCCCCGGGAGTCGAAGCCCTCGTCACTGTGCCCACCGCCGATTCATCGCGGGTCACTGAGTCGGGCCTGACGATCGCCCAAGCCCCCGGCGTCATGCCAGCGGGATCGAGCCGCGGCGCCGCCCGCTACACCGTCGGGTCGGGTGAGTACGCCTTTGTCGCGCCATGGTCGTCCAAACGACCGTAGCTAGCGCGTCCTCCCGTTAGTCGTAGCGCTTCTGACGTCGCGCTGACCCAGGGGACGAAGCGTGGAGGTCTCGCGCAGAGACGCGGAGGGCTTGTCGCGAAGACTCACGCCAAGGCGCAAAGGCGCGAAGAAAAGAATTTTCTGAAGAAGGAACGCAGCCGCAGACGTTCGCGCTACATTCTGTCCTTTGCGCCTTCGCGCCTTTGCGTGAGTCTTGTTGAGCGACAACTCTACGCCTCTGCGTCTCTGCGCGAGACGTTTCGGCTAGATGAGGTAATCTAGAGTGGGTGGTCGTTGTCACCCACGCCGGCGCAGGAAGGTGATCGGCAATTCGGTCCTGCCGTCGATCGCCAGCTCCGCCAGCGCCTTGCCCAGGACGCTGGCAAACTTGAATCCATGCCCCGATAGCCCGGCCGCGAAGACGACTTCGGGATGGTCCGGCAGGCTATCGACGATGAAGTGCTCGTCGGGGCTCATCGTGTAGAGGCAAACGGCGTGGTCGATCGGCGTTGTGTCGACGCCGGCCAGGTGCTTCTCGACGAACGCAACGACGCGTCGCTGGTCCTCGGCGTTCACCGCGCGATCGACGGCGAGGGGGTCTTCGACCGCTTGACCGCCTGAGTGCTCGGCCACTTTGACGCCCCGCGGGTCGAGCCGCCGGAACCCGTAGAAGAAGTCATCGCCGGTCTGGAAGAAGTAGCACGGCAGGTCCTGCAGCGACGCGGCCGCTTCCTCTCGAGCCCGAAACCAGAACATGCTTTTGCGACGGACGCGGAGCGACGGCATCCAAAGCAGCGGCCCCGCCCATGGGCCGGCCGTCACGACCAGGCGGTCGGCCTCGATCACGCCGTCGGTCGTTTCAACCACCACCGGCGTTCCCGGTCGCCACGCCCGCACGGTGACCGGCGCG
>JBGSJY010000661.1:0-3137 GCA_041741515.1 Pirellulales bacterium
GCGGCCCAGCCCGCCGACCCGCTCACCAGCGAACGCCTGCCCCGCTCGCGCCGCGAGCACGCGGAAGAGTACTTCCGCGGCTTGCGGGAGAAACTGTAGGCCACCAGCCGACGGGCCCGCTTGCTAGACGCAGCGCCCCCCATCGGCCTAGATTTCCCCGATGCCTGCCCGAAAAGGGCAGCGCCCCGACTGCTTTGATCCCCAGGCGCCTCTGATGAACACCCTCCGCAACCTAACGCTCGGCTTGAGCGTCGTCTTCTTTACCTCCGCCTTTTCTCGGGCCCAAGACCTCTCTCAGGCCCAAGACCTCCCGTCGCTGGCCGACGCGGCCAAGACCTCCTTCGCGCCCTTGACGTCGGAGGACCTCGCCGCGGCCCGGGCTCGCCTGGCCGACCGCGTGGTGGCCGTCGAGCGGTTGGTGAACCCATCGACCGAGTTTGGCGCCCGTTGGCTTTCGTACCTGGCCTGGGAGGGCGTGCAGAAGCAGCTCGCCCCCGGCTCGGAACCCGACCTTGCCGCCGCGCGCGAGACGCTGCGTCGTCTAAGCTCGGGCGCCGACGGGCTCGACCGGTCGGAGCTCCAGCAGGTCGCCGATGCGCTGGAGGACTACATCGCGGTGGCCTCGTTCGCCCCGGCGCCGCCTGAGCGACAGGTGCAGTCGTTCGAGGCGACGGTGGACGGACTCGCCGAGCGGCTCGACAACCCCCAGGCGCTCCAGTCGGCCCGTGGCAGCCATGAGGTCGAACGCCGGCTCGCCCTGCTCGACGGACTCGATTCGCTGGGCCGTGAGGACGCGCTGCTGCGAGTCATCCGCAACGAGTACGGCCGCCCCAACGCCTACATCGAAGTCGATACGCCGACCCTGAACCGCCTCGTGGGCCGCTCGATCAACGACTGCGACCCCCTCACCGACTGTATCTTGGGCACGAGCATCCGCGGGACCGGCGCCACCAACGGCCTGCTCACCGTGTCGACGCTCCCGTCCGCGGGGCAGGCCCGGTTGCTCTTTCAGTTGAGCGGTTCGAACTATTCCAACACGGTTGGCGTCAACGGGCCGGTACAGATCCGCAGCGTCGGCACGACGAACTTCTCGGCCGCGAAATTGGTGACGCTCAGCGACGACCGCTTCGCCGTCTCGCCCGCCAGCGCCAACGCCCGCACGCGTACCCGGACCCAGAGCGTTTCGAAGATCGGCGGCGGGCTCGGGAGTCGCCTGATCGAGAAGATCGCCCGGCAGCGGGTCGCCGACCAAAAGGCGCAGGCCGAGGCGATCGCCGCGGATCACGCCGAGGCCCGGGTCAAGAATCGCCTCAACGAGGAACTCGGCCTCCGTATCACCGACGCTCGCGGCGACTACGACGCCCGATTCACCCGCCGGCTGCGTCAACGCCGGGCGTCGCCGCGGAGCATCGATTACCACACCACATCGAACTCGTTGACGATCGACGCCGTGCTGGCCGACAATCGCCAGCTCGCCGCCTGGGAGGCCCCGCCGGTCGCCGTCCCCGCGCCAATCAGCGCCCGACTGCACCAAACCGCTGTCAACAACCTGCTGGACGCCTACCTCGGCGGCGCCACGCTCAGTCGTGACTCGGTTGAGGAGCCGACGAGAATCAACATCGTCGCCCCGGAATGGCTCGAGCTAAAGGCCGACCCACCCGCCGAGGGCGAGCGCTTCCAGCCCTGGTCGCTCCGGCTGCGGGCCGACCGGCCGATCTCCACCGAATTGCACGAGGGGAAGCTGACGGCGATCATCCACGCCGAGCAGATCCGCGTCGAGGACAAGTCCTACGAGAACTGGGACCTGGTGGCGGTGTACGAGCCCCAGGTGATCGACGGTCGTTGGCGGCTCGTGCGACAAGGCGACGTCGACGTGCTGCCGACCCGCTTCGACCCGGCTTCGGGAGGTCGCCTGACCAGCGGCGAAGTCGGCTTGCGGAACAACCTCTCCGACGCGATCAACAAGGGAGAACGTTTCCCCCAGACGGTCGAGATCGACCCGATCGACCTCTCCGATCGCAACGGCCCGGTGAAGAACCTCATCATGCAGGGGATCGTCATCCATGAAGGATGGGTCGCGGTCGGGTGGCAAGCCCAGTAGACCGACCCAGTAGCCCAAGGAGCGGGCTAGGCGCTAAGAGGCGATCGCGAGTAGCGCGGTGCTACGCGTCACGCGGCCGCCGCTCTCGTACCGCGCCGCGCCGACGAATCGGCACCAACGGAGCGTGACGTCGAGCTCCAGGACCCCCAGCCCCAGCTCGTCCAGGCGGGGGTCGGCCGCCAGCAGTCGGACGCGGCGGTACGGCAGGGGCTCGGCGTGTTCCAGGCCGATCCCGCGCCGGCTGATGTCGCGACCGACGACGTACACCGGCTCTGCCCGGGGCTCGGGCTCGCCCGTCGATTCATCAATAGGCGTAAGCAGCAATCGGTAGCCGAACGTGCGACGCCGAAACTGCCGTCGTTCGTGGCGGCACGTCGCGGCGCCCTCGGGATCCTTCGGGAGCGGAGCGGTTTCTGCCAGGACGCCAAGCGGGGGCGCGCATTCGCCCATAGGAGGGAGCCCTCGAAGAAAAGGAATCGGCGCGCACTCCGACGCGTCGGGGTGCGATAACGCCACGGACGAGCGAAGGGCGGCAGCGGCCGCCATCTGAACCCTACGTCACTTTTGTCCCGCGGGTCGCGGGTCTGGCCGGATAGCGGCGATCCGCTCTCCCCGATTGCCCCCCTAAACGGACCCCTTGGCAATCACCTGGCTCGGGGAGACCGCGGCCGGTCGCAGGAGCCGGGGAGACATCGGTCCCCGGAGTGAAGCGGTTACCCACGCGGCTCCGGGGACTGATGTCTCCCGGCTCCTACTCGGTTAGGAGGGCGAGATTCAACGCGTCGACATAGCGCCGGCGCTAGAGCGCCAACACGCCCAAGAACCAAAAGGCGAGGGCCGCTCCGGTAAGGGTCGCCAACATCGAGATTGCCTCGACGGCCGTTGCATTCCGGGGGCGCGGCGTCACGCTGTACGACGCCACCTGCGACGCGGGCGCCCATGCCGTCCCTTCCGGCCGCCAGGCAGCGGAGCCCGACCAAGCCGATTTCGCGATGTCGAGGGGCGATCGCACGCCCTGTAGCACGGCGGCGATGGC
>JBGSJY010000662.1:0-2068 GCA_041741515.1 Pirellulales bacterium
ACGCTCGTCGGCGCCGGGATGTGGTGGTGGGTCGCCCGGCCCTTCGTGGCGAGCCCTCTGCGGCGTCACGACGCCGGCGGCTCGCCGCCCGGGTTGGGCGGGGTCTCAAACTTGTTTTCGAAAAGCGTCGCTAAAGTCTCGGCCGCCGCCTCGGCGTCGCAGCCCTCCGCCCGGAGGTCGAGCTGCGTTCCTTCTTCGGCGGCCAGCGTGATCAGGTCGAAGATGCTTTTGGCGTCGACCCGATGGTCCTCTTGAGCCAGGGTGATGGTTGATTCAAACCGCATCGCGGTCCGAGCAACAATCTCCGCCGGTCTCATGTGCAATCCGTTGGGTTCGCGGACGACCAGGCGCCGCGTGGCAACGGGTTGCTCCTCTTGTGCCATGGTTTCTCACAGGTCGGCGTCGCTGACGCCCCGGGGGCGACGCGGCCTCTGGGCCCCGTCCCTCGAGGCTTCCAAGCGGCCTAGGCTCCGAACTGATTGTTGTCGGCCTCTTCCAGCAGCTGCCAGATATCGTCCGGCGTCTTGCTCTGACGCAGGAACCGGCAGAACTGGTCGTCACGCAGCCGGCGCGACACGTTCTCCAGCGCCCGCAGGTGATCGCCGGGGCGGTCCGGGGGAGAGACAAGCAGGAACAGCAGGTGGACAGGGTCGCCGTCAAGGCTGGCGAACTCGACGCCCCCCTCGCTGACCGCGACCGCTCCGCACAGCTTCTCGACGCTCGGGTGCTTGGTGTGCGGCACCGCGACGCCGCGACCGATCCCGGTGCTCCCCAGCTCTTCGCGGTCGAGCACCTTCTGCACGATCCCGTCGAACTGGTCGCTGGCAATCTCGCCGGCGTCGAGCAGCGCCTTGACCATCTCGCGGATGGCGCCCTCCTTGTCCGTCGCCTCGAGTTGAGGGCGGATCGCTTTCTTACTGATGAAGTCGGCAAAGTCCATCGCTTAAGCCTGCTGGTTTTGGCGCCGGCCGCCGGGGGCGGCTGTGGGTCACGACTCTCAAGTGGGGCCGTGGGCGCTGGGTGGTTCTACGAACTCGTCGTTGTTTAGTTATCCGCGTCGTCATCGGCGGCGGCGGGCTCGGGCGCCAGCCGCTTGGCTTCCGGGTCGCGGTGGTTCTCGATGACTCGCTCTTTGTACTTGCGCACCTGCTGATCAACCTTGTGAATCGCCGCCTCGACCGAGCTCATCAGGTTCGTCGATTGATCGTGCGACACAAAGTCGTGCTTGTGCTCGGCCGAAACCAGCACGTCCACGCGCGGCTTGTTCGAGTCCTGAAAATCGACCACCACCTCGATCGACATCAGCCGATCGAAGTGACGTAAAAGCTTTTCAGTCTTCGCCTTAATACGGTCGTGGGACTCTTCGCTGAGGTGCCCGTGGCGGGCCGTAACTTGAATCTGCACTGTTGCTTAAACTCCCCTGCTATGCTCCCACGGGCGAAGTCTCCGCCGGTCGGCCCGGCGCCCCCTCAGCGCGGCGCTGAACGCCGCCCGCGGGTCCGGACCCGATTTTCCGTAGGTCGTACACGGCCAGCCGTCGGCCGGCCACAGCCCGTCCGCCAGCCACAGCCCCGAAGTGTAACGCCCCCGGCCGAACTGCGGAACCTGGGCAGGAGGCGCTCTCCCCCAGTTTTCCCCGGCGGCGCCCCGCGCCAACGCGCCAGCGTTACCGCGGCAGCAGGGCCAGCTCGCCTTGTTCCAGGTCGCGTTCCAAGCGGCGGACAAAGCGCCGCCGCTCGGTCCGATCGCCCGCGGCGAGGTCCTTGGCCGAGCCGCGGTGCTCGATCAGCTCCAGCAGGGCCGTCGTCCCCACGACCCGGGTCGCCAGGTCCTCCGACTCGACCATCGGCAACAGGATGGCGGGAATCACGCCGGCCTGGACCGCCTGGGCGTCACCGCCCACTTGTTGGGGGGTAAAGCCCTGGACCACCTCGAACAGCGCGCCGCCACCCGCTTCGTCGTACTTATCGACCAGCGCCTTGCGGACCGCCTCGGCGCCCGCGACGCTGCGCGAGGCGGTCTGGCGGAGCGCGTCGAGGTGCCGCTGCCACTCGTCCGCCTGCGCCTT
>JBGSJY010000663.1:0-4153 GCA_041741515.1 Pirellulales bacterium
TCCAGACGCTCGAACAACGAACGGGCGGCGCCTTCCATCAGCTGTCCTCACGGCGGGAGTGGGCGAAACGCCCCACACTAACCCGCCAACTTAAAACGCGCTAGGCCGCCCGGATTGCCCAGAGTGCGCGCTGGCCCTGGATTTCGTCCAAGCCGGCTCGCTCGCCGATTACTTCCCATCGAGTTCCATCGGCCGAGTCGAGATCGATCGTACTCAACGCGACACGTACAGCGGCACACCGCTCTGCGTCAATCCAAGGGTGATTTGGAACTACGAATGCCAAGCGGGCTCTTTCGTCACCGCTTAGAAAATTCGCGACGATTGGTCGGTTGGTGACTTGCGTAATAGTCTTCGTGGTGATGAAGCCGCTGCTGCGGGTCTCTTTGCTAAGAACTGCGACGGCTGCTTTGTGCCACCAGTACATCACGAAGTCGATTGTGCTTGGCAGCTTATGCGGAGCGGACTTGTACGCGGCATGCAGCGCGTCCACGTACGTATCGCCAAGATCGTCTCGCATCTTTTTCTCGCCGACGTACGGCGGATTGCCAATGATGAAATCGGCATTGGGCCATGACGCAGGGCGAGGTTGGATATATCGATACTGCTGCACACGTGCGCTGAGGT
This sequence comes from Pirellulales bacterium, assembly GCA_041741515.1. GTDB lineage: Bacteria > Planctomycetota > Planctomycetia > Pirellulales > Lacipirellulaceae > Botrimarina. The sequence continues at coordinate 625 of JBGSJY010000663.1, forward strand.
CTGGTACCTCTTCACCCGTCGCCGGGTGCGGCTTGGTCGTGTGGCCATCCCAAATTGTCACCGGCTCGCCGTCGTCGCCGAGGACCTCCTCGCGGGCGTCGTAGTCGAGGACCGCGTCGCGGTTCTCGATATTGTGCAGGTCGCGAATCACCGGCTCCGGCGGATCGACCTTGCCGCGCGTCCGGTAGTGCCACTGCAAGTAGCCGATCCAGAGGACCAGCTCGGCGATCGCCGCGGCGCGGGGGTTGAGTTCGATGCCGAGGAGTTGCTCGGGGTTCACCGTGTGCGAGAGGTCGAACGCGATTTGCCGGTCGCCGACCAGTTGGTCGTAAGCGTCAAAGACTTCGCCCTCGATGCGCTTCAGGTGCTCTAGCACGACATAGAGGAAGTTACCGGAGCCGCACGCCGGATCGAGGACGCGAACGTCGCACAGCCGATCATGAAAAGCCGTCAGCTCGGCGGCCGCGCCCTTGGCGTCCCCCTCCTCGGCAAGCGTGATCGCCGCGACGCGGGCCGCGTCCCATTCTTCGCGCAGCGGCTCGACGACGGTCGGCACGACCAGCCGCTCGACGTACGCTCTCGGCGTGTAGTGGGCGCCCAGCTTGTGCCGCTCGACCGGGTCGAGCGCCCGCTCTAGCAGCGTGCCAAAGATAGCGGGCTCGACGTCGTTCCACTTCTGCGACGCGGCCTCGATCATCAAGTCGAGCTGGTCGCGCGAGAGCGGGATCGCTTTGTTGTCGGCGAACAGACCGCCGTTAAAACGCTTCAGCGTTTGGCGGAGGTCGGTCGAGAAGCCGCCCGTGTCCATCGTCCGCCACAGCGACTCCATGACGGGCGCGAAGTGGGCCGGGTCGTCGATCGACTTGAGCAGGTCGAGAAAGGCATTCTCTTTCAGCAGCCCCACGTCCTCGGCGAACATCGTGAACAGACAGCGCATCAAGAAATGCGCAACCTCCTCGGCCGGGTGGCCGTCCGCTTCGAGGGCGCGGGCCAGCTTCGCGAGCGAGGCCGCAATCTCGCGCGTAACCTTGGCGCTACGGCGCGACGGGTCCAGCGAGTCCGGATCGGTCCAGACATGCCGCAGCGTGTCGAGGAGGTCGGGGCCGCGCTGCGGGTCGGCGAGGTCGGCGAGCTGGATACGGTGCGACCGCGCGTCGGGGAACGGGACGTAGGCGCCGCCCGTGCGGGAGAACTCGCTGTAGAGTTCGATCCGATAGCCCACGTCCACGACGAGGATAAACGGGGGCCGCCCCTCCTCGGCCGGGTCGAGGGCCCGGGCGTACTGCTGCGCTTGCCCGAGGGCGCGGAGCATGGTCGTGTCGTAGGCCTTGGTGCCGCGTTTGCCGTGACCGGCTTTGCGTTTCTTGGTGGCCGCTTGGGCCTTCTCGCTGAACAGCTCGCGTTCGTCCTCAGCCTCGACGCCTTGCTTGGTCTCGCAGACAAAGTGCCCGCGCTTGTAGAGGTCGGCGAACCCGGTGCTGGTCGTGCCGTCGCCGTTGGTGAACGTCACGGCCCGGTCAAAGACGTAGGCGTTGCGGGCGTTCTCGGGGAGCGAGGGCTCGGGGTGGGGGACGCCGAGGAGGTCGCACAGCTCGGTAAGGAATAGCGCATAGTTCGCTCGCTCCGAACCGCCGGACGTGCTCCAACGCTGAACAAACTCGGCAGCTTCCATGCGGGGACTATCGGCTCGATGGGGGGGCTTGTTGAGCGGCTAGCGTAACCTCCCGGGAAGGGCCGTACAGCGGGGCGGCGGGATTGTGCGGATGGAAGCGGCTGGGGTGACAGAGGGCTGTCACTGAATGGCGCCGGTGCGCGAGTTGCGGGGAGCGCGGCCGGGTGGTGGCGCTCGGCGTCAAGGGGGGCCGACAAAGTCAGAGGTCGGCGCAAATCCCGGCCGGCTTCTCGCGGCTCAAAGATTACTTGCTGGCAGTCGGCTATGGATTGCGCGGGAGGCCTACGCACGCTCTGGCAATCAAAAGGCCGAAGACGAGGACTAGCGCCGTCGGCTCGGGCACAGCGGCTGACGCGTCGGGAGCCGCTGACGCGCCATAATTGCTGGACCACACGGCGTAGTCGTCGTCGTCGACATCGAGGTCGCCATCGGCGTCCGCCATCAGGTCGATGTCGATCTGCCCATAACTGTCACGCCACACGGAATAGTCGGCAGCGTCTACCAAGCCGTCGCCGTTGAAGTCGCCTGGCAGGCCCACTGGGACCACGGGACTCTCGTGGTCAACTAGATTGGGCGATGTGAGTCCCGATCCAAACTGCAGGGTAAATCCGCGTTCCTCCGGGGTCGTACCATCGGGAAAGGTAATTGCAACGAGTTTGGCCGTTTGCTGCGTGCTAAGCGTAATCATTCCGTTAAAAGAGCGGGCAAACCCTTGGTAGTTGGCTTGGAAGTCAATCCGATAGTCGTCGCTTAGAGGCAAGGTGGCGCCCAAGCCGCTTTCAAATCTACCTAACGGACCGACCTCCCAACCTGCAGAATTCCGCTCATACCGCACATTTGCAAACCCTCCGGCACCATCATCTCCCCGCAGGTTGAGTCGAGCAACGGCTACTAGGTTTGGGTTGGCAGCCGGCGAGCCTTTGTCCTGCTTGCGTATGATCCCGTCAAAATCCCATACGAACGTTAAACGACGGTCGTCACTCGGAATCACGCCGTTACCTTGAAGGCGTACCCAATCGCTCATGCTAGCGCTCACGTCAACGTAGGCAAAGGCGTTCGCATAATCCAAATTTGAAACGAAACGTGCGGCAGCGTTTGCCTTTGCAGTGAGCTTAAGGTTGAGCTGTGTGCCCCCGGTCCTCTGCGCAAAGCTCACTGACCCTCTTGCAGTGGCCGTCGCGTTGACACCCAGACTGACGGTCTTGTCCAGCACGGCCGGGGTCGCGTGCGAAGGGTCAACAAACCCGCGGATGGTGTCGACCGCCTCGTCGACTAAAGTCCCTTCGATAGAATCAATAAGCTGCACGCTTGTTACATAGCTGTATTCGTAGCTGAGGATCGATTCGCCGGTTGCCGGAAATGCGATGCCCATCGTCGCTAGACACAGCAAATACTTCCACGGCCAAAGAAATGGCATGAATGCGTTGGGGGTGTGGTCATGCAATGTGCCAATCACTTGCAGGGACCCGCGACCGTAGAACCGTTGACAATCGTGGCCGCTTCCGCGGACGGGCCGGAAAGATTGGCAGCGGCCGCTGTGGCCCACACGCTGAGCATTTACGCCGAGGGTGAGCCACGAAGGATCGGTGACCGAAAGGGTCTGAGATGAGGTCATTGTGAACTCCCGGGGCGTCGTGATCGCATGGTCAGAGCGTGGCCGCACCTACTGGTGGCCGATGATAATAGCCCGCGACACCATTCGTAGCAAACGCCGCAGAACGCCGCACGAGTAGGCTGCGTTACCCCGCAATCCCGCGCCAGACGGGAAACCCCCACGTCCGCCCGCAGCGGCCGCAGTCGCGGCGGATCGACGCGCCGTCGTGGATCGGGACCTCGACGAACTCGACGGCGCCGCAG
>JBGSJY010000664.1:0-6878 GCA_041741515.1 Pirellulales bacterium
TCCAGACGCTCGAACAACGAACGGGCGGCGCCTTCCATCAGCTGTCCTCACGGCGGGAGTGGGCGAAACGCCCCACACTAACCCGCCAACTTAAAACGCGCTAGGCCGCCCGGATTGCCCAGAGTGCGCGCTGGCCCTGGACAAAATGCTCTTCCGTTTCGCCGGCAAGACCACCACTTCAACGCACCGCTTTAGGACTAACAATGCCCACAAAACACGTTATCTACATTGATGTCGATGACACACTCATCCGCAGCTTTGGAAGTAAGCGAATTCCGATTCCTTCCACAATCGCTTATGCTCGCGAGGCGAGTGCGGCGGGCAACCCAGTTTACTGTTGGAGTCGGGTCGGCGCCGATTACGCGCGTGAGGTTGCGACCCAGCTTGGAATCGCTGAGTGCTTTGCAGGGTTCTTACCCAAGCCGGACATCATCATCGATGATCAACTCGACGGATTCCTGAGCCACTGCGAGTTCATCCTCCCACTGAATGCGGGTGGCCCGGTAAGTAGCGAGCGGGTGAGTCGGCCGGCCGATTGATTGTCATTGCGTTGGATCTAAGACCTTCGCGGGTGGCCCCGACTGTCGTGAGGATGATGCTGTCTGCTCGTTGTCTCAACTCGAACGATTGTCGGGGTTGCGAAGCAACAAGAGGCGTTACGTCTCGCTCACCTAGTATGCTGCGCCCCCCGACAGTCGCTCGAAAGCGGTTGTCCCTTAGCCAACCGTCTCGCTCGCGACAGGCGGGGCCACCCAACTAATTGGTTCATTACCCGGCGCTACCGATGGGCCTGCGGCGCCATCCTACGCCGGCGACTCCGCGTGGAGCGGCAGCTCCATCCCCCCTATCACCAGCATCCCCTTATCTCCCTTCCTGAAGCCGCCACACTCCGACGACTTGCGTCGCCGGCTCGCGGCTAGCTGTTCAGCCGCCAGATGGCGAAGTTCAGGTAGCTCGCGAACGAGACCCACACAAGGTACGGCATCAGCAGCAGCGCGGCCGCCCGGGACTGGCGCCAGAACACGGCGGCGGTGGCGACGATCGCGAGCCACAGCAGCACAATCACCGCCAGCCCGCCGCCGGGCGATTGCAGGCCGAAGAAGACGCCCGACCAAGCGACGTTGATGGCGAGATGAATGAAGAACAGCACGAGCGGCCCGCGCTGCGCCCGCCAACCTCCGCGGCGCCACACGAGCCACGCCGCGACCGCCATCATCGCGTAGAGCGTCGTCCACACCGGCCCGAACACCCAATCGGGCGGGTTAAGCGCCGGCTTCGCGAGGGTTTGATACCACCCGCCGACCGATGAAGCGGTTAGCGAGCCACCAACTGCCGCGGCGGCGAAGCAGACTACAACGAAGCCGAGCACCGCGACCGCTTGCCACGCCCATGAAGGCGCGCGTTGGCCGGGGCCCTGGTGATCAATCGTGTCATTGGCGAGCGGGTCGGCGTTCAAGGCATTCTTATTGATGCAAGTTAATGATGGGCCTACGGCGCCATGCTACGCGCAAAGTCTAGCGTGGAGCGGCCGCTCCCTCCCCCCTATCGCCAGCATCCCCCTGTCTCCTCTCCTGACCGTCGCCCCCTCCGACCACTGACGTGGCGGGCTCGCCGTCACTTCACTTCGAGCATTCTTTCGAGCGCCACCAGACTCCACTTCGCCGTCTCTTCATCGACTTCGATCACGTTGATCGGCGTGCCGGCGGCGAAGTTTTCTAAGGTCCAGCAGAGGTGCGCCAGGTCGATGCGGTACATCGTCGCGCACATGCAGACCACCGGCGAGAGGAAGTGAACCTCTTGCTCGGGGTGTTCTTGCTTGAGGCGGTTCACCAGATGCAACTCGGTGCCGATCGCCCACTTCGATCCCGGCGCCGCGTTACGAACCGCCTTGATGATCGCGCCGGTGCTGCCAAACTCGTCGGCGAGGTCGAACACGTCCTGGGGGCACTCGGGATGCACCAGAATCTTGATGCCCGGGTGATTCTTGCGGAACAGCGCGACGTGCTCCGGCTTGAACATCTGATGGACGCTGCAGTGCCCGCGCCAGAGGATCACCTTCGACGCGGTGATCGCCTCCTCGGTGTTGCCGCCGAGCTCGGGCTCGTGCGGGTTCCAGACCGGCATGACCTCGTTGGGGATCCCCATGCCGCGGGCCGTGTTGCGGCCCAGGTGCTGGTCGGGGAAGAACATCACCCGGTCGCCCCCCTTGCCCCCGTTGGACTTATTGAAAGCCCATTCGATCGCGGCCTTGGCATTGCTGCTCGTGCAAACGATGCCGCCGTGGCGACCGACGAACGCCTTGAGGCTCGCGGCCGAGTTGATGTAGGTGACGGGGATCAGCCGCGTGGTGTCGATGACCTCCGAGAGCTGGTCCCAGGCGTCCTCGATCTGGTCGATGGCCGCCATGTCGGCCATCGAGCAGCCGGCGGCCAGGTCGGGGAGGGTGACGGTGACGCGCCGCCCGCCCCGCTCGGCGAGCTTCTCGGGCCGGTTGGCGAGGATGTCGGCCGTCTCCGCCATGAAGTGGACGCCACAGAAGGCGATCATCCGGCAGTCCGAGCTGTCCGCCGCCATCTGGCTGAGCTGATAACTGTCACCCCGCAGGTCGGAGAGTTCGATCACCTCGTCCTGCTGGTAGTGGTGCCCCAGGATCAGCAGCCGTGGCCCCAGCTCGTCACGCACCGCCTGGATCCGTGCCCGTAATTCGTCGTTGGACAGCGACTTGTAGGGCTTCACCCCATCGAGCGGGGGCTGAACAGCGGGAGCAACGGTGGTCATTGAGAGAGCAGGGGGAGCGAGAAACGAGATATCCGCATCCAGATTGTAGACAAGAGTCAGTGGTCAGGGGGCCAGGAGTTAGGGAACAGGCGAGCCGGGAAGCGTAAGCGACCGGAGTGAAGCGGGTACCAGCCACAACTCCGGTCGCTGACGCTCTCGGCTCGCCGGCCGTTTTCTCAGAGACTGGCTTCCTGATACCTGACCCCTGATCCCTGACCCCTGCGCAAGCCACACAAACTAGGCGAAAAACCCCCCGATTAAATGCCGGAACTCGCCTAGCGGCAAGTTGCAAGCGCCCATCGGCCCCGGGTACACTCCCGAGCTGATAGCGGCCGCGATCGGGCGGCCGCTCGGTTGCCCTAGCGGGACGCCTCGCCGACGAAGCGTCCGAACAGTCAAGGTTGCGAGCGGGATGAACAACGAGACCAGCGTGGCGCCAGTGTCGCAAGAAGCGGCCGACGGCCAAGACCCCGTCACGGAAGTCTCCCCTGCCCGCGAGAGGCCCTCCGTGGGTCCCGACGTTGCCGAAGCACAGGTAGAAGAGGTCGCCGCCTCGGGCGGCGACACGGCCCACGCCGTTCCTGAGCAAGGGGGCCCCGAGGAAGGCGACCGTCCGACGACGGGCGAAGCTGCGGCGGGCGAAGCGGCACCGGGTGAAAGGCCCAGCGAACGCCTCCGCGTCGGCACGCAGCGCAGCGAGAGCGACGCCGACGTTCCCGCCCCCGAACTGCGTCCCAACCCGGTCAACCGGGTCACCGAAGGCGAGCCGCAGCCCAAGCCGACGGGTAAGCACTATCCGCCGCCGAACGTCCGCTCCGCGCCGACCGCCGAGGAAGAGGCCGAGCTGGCTTCCCTGATGGAAGGCTCGTCGGTCGATCAGGTGCTCGACTCCGAAACAGCCGCCGCGCCGCAAGAGCTCGCCGAGGGCTCCAAGCACAAGGCGAAGATCACCCGCATCTCGGGCGACTCCGTCTTCGTCGAGTTGGGACAGCACCTGCAAGGCGTCGTGCCGCTCAAACAGTTCGACGTCAAGAACGCGCCGGCGGCCGCGGCAGTCGCGCCGGCGTCCGACACGGCGTTGCAAGCGAGCGAAGGCGCCCCGGCCGAAGCCGAGGCCGAGGCGACTGACGCGGCGCACCTGCCGATCGAAGGGGACGAAATTGAGGTCCTCGTTGTCAGCTACGACCCCGACGAAGGGACTTACGAGCTCTCCCTGCCGACCGCCCCGCAGGACATTGGCAACTGGGACGAAGTCGAGAACGGCAAGATCGTCGAGGTCACGATCACCGGCAAGAACAAGGGCGGCCTCGAGTGCAAGGTCGCAGGCATCCGCGGCTTTATGCCCACCGGCCAGATCTCGATCTACCGCGTCGAGAACATCGACGAGTACGTCGGCCAGCGCCTCACCGCCGTCATCACCGAGTCGAACCGCGCCCGCAAGAACGTGATCCTCAGCCACCGCGCCGTGATGGAGCGCGAGCGGGCCGAGCAGAAGGACAAGCTGCTGGCCGAGCTGGCGCCGGGCCAACTGCGGGAGGGCGTGGTGCGTTCGCTCCGTGACTTCGGCGCGTTTGTCGATCTGGGCGGCGTCGACGGCCTGATTCACGTCTCGAAACTATCGTGGGACCGCATCGGCCACCCCCGCGAGGTCCTCACCGAGGGCCAGCCCGTCAAGGTGAAGGTCGAGAAGATCGACCCCGAGACCGGCAAGATCGCCCTCTCGTACCGCGAGACGGCCGCCAACCCCTGGGACTCGGCCGAGGCCGATTTCCCGGTGGGCTCCACGATTAAAGGGAAGGTCACCAAGACGATGGACTTTGGCGCCTTCGTGCGGCTGGGCCCGGGCGTCGAGGGGATGATCCACGTCTCGGAACTCGACCACAAACGGGTCCACCGCGTCACCGACGTGCTCAAAGAGGGCCAGGAGGTCGAGGCCAAGGTCCTCTCGGTCGACCGCAGCAAGCAACGCATTGCCCTATCTCTGAAGGCCCTGATGGCCGCGCCGCCCAAGCCCGAGGCCGCCGCGCGGGAAGAAGAGGCGCCAGAACCGGACGCCCCCAAGCAAGACCGCAAGAAGTTCAAGAACCTCAAAGGCGGCATCGGCACCCCCACCGGCGGAGAGCAGTTCGGCCTCAAGTGGTGAGGCGTTAGGTCTCACGCAAAGCCGCCAAGGCGCGAAGATCCTGACGCACGACGAGAGCCCACGACGCAAGTCGTGGGAGGACGATGACGAATCGGCGTCCATCGCTGCACAACCGCATGCCGCCGGGTCCGGTTGCGCACTTGCTCGGCTATTTACTCATCCCGGCCATAGCTATCACCGTCGCGTTCCTGCTGCCTATAGTGCAGCGTCTGTTCGGCATCGGATAATTGCAGCGGTTCTCAGGCGAGCCGGCGACGCAAGTCGTCGGAGTGCAGCGGGTACCCGATCACCCCCACAAGAGAACCCCGGATGCCACGGATGCTACGGATGTTTTCGATCCGTGCAATTCGTGTCATCCGTAGTTAAATCTTGTCGTGCAGAAAGCAGGCACTTCTCCTCTCGATCAGCAACCGCATGCGATTCACCGTTCTCGCCATTCTCTTCGTATTCGTAGCGGCGAACGCCCCCGCCGCGGACCGCCCGCCGAACATTGTCTTCGTCTTGGCGGACGACCTGGGTTACGGCGACCTCGGCTGCTTCGGCCAGCAACGGTTTACGACGCCGCGGCTCGACGAGCTCGCCGCGCGGGGAATGCGGCTGACGCAGCACTATGCCGGCAGCACCGTCTGCGCGCCGTCGCGGTGCGCGCTGATGACGGGGCTGCACACGGGGCATTGCGCCGTGCGCGGCAACACCGAGCACCGGCCCGAGGGCCAAGAGCCGATGCCCGGCGACGTCGTGACGATGGCCGACCTGCTGAAGGACGCTGGCTACGCCACCGGCGCCTTCGGCAAATGGGGCCTCGGCTATCCCGGCTCGGTGAGCGACCCGCTGGGCAGCGGCTTCGACGAGTTCTACGGCTACAACTGCCAGCGCCACGCCCACCGCTACTACACCGACTACTTGTGGGACGGCGATCGACGCGTCGATATCGACCCCAACGCCTACACGCACGAATTGATCTTCGCGCGCGCGCTGGATTTCATCCGCACGCACAAGGACGGGCCGTTCTTCTGCTACTTGCCGGTGACAATCCCCCACGCAGCGTTAGAAATCCCGGAGGAAGACCGCGCGCCTTTCCGCAAACAGTTTGCCCAGTTCGAGAACGTCGTCGGTAAGTACGATGGCGCCGATGTCATCAATCCCATCGCTTCGTTTGCGGCGATGGTGAACCGCCTCGATGGCGACGTGGGGCGGCTGGTGGACCTGCTAGCGGAGCTGGGGATCGACGGCAACACGATCATCGTCTTCACCAGCGACAACGGCCCGCACCAAGAGGGAGGGCATCGGCCCAAGTTTTTCGACTCCAACGGGCCCTACCGCGGCTTCAAGCGCGACATGTACGAGGGCGGCATTCGCGAGCCGACGATCGCCTACTGGCCCGGCCACGTCGCCGCCGGCGCCCAGCGCGACTTCGCCAGCGCGGGCTGGGACTGGCTGCCCACCTTCTGCGACCTCGCGGGCGTCGCGACGCCCGCGAGCCTCGACGGAGTATCGCTCAAGCCAACCTTGACCGGAGAGGGCAAGCAGCAGTCGCACGACTACCTCTACTGGGAGTTCCACGAGCAGGGCGGCAAGCAAGCCGTCCGCCGCGGCCCCTGGAAATCCGTCCGGCTAGGCGTCGGCGAGAACGCGCGCGCGACACCGGAGCTCTACAACCTCGACAACGACCCCGGCGAAACCACGGACCTCGCCGCGTCCGAGCCTGCGGTGCTGGCGGAGCTGGTGGAGCTCATGGATGAAGCCCACGAGCCATCGCCAAGGTACGACTTCGCAGCGTCAAAGCGCTAGCGCAGGCGAGCCGGGAGCGTCAGCGACCGGAGTGCGCCGGGTACCCGCTTCCCTCCGGTCGCTGACCCGGATTATGCAAGGGCTAGCAGCGGGTAGTCGGCTGGTCCCATCCAAGAAGCGTTAACGCCTTGTGTCCCCCTCCCACTTGTGGGGAGGCCAACTTCCT
>JBGSJY010000665.1:0-7468 GCA_041741515.1 Pirellulales bacterium
AGGTAGTTGGCCATCAGAGAACGAATGTTGGAAAGGGGACTGGAGCAATCCCCTAAGCCTAGCACCTTAACGGCGAGCCGCGAGCGTCAGCGACCGGAGGACTCCTATTCGTCGATCGCCTCTTCCATCGACGCCTCGGCGCCCGGCCACAACGCCACTACGAACCAGACGGCGGTCATCACCAGCGCCAGCGTCTTGTAGGTGTCTAGGCTCAGCGAGCCGTTGATGTAGGCGAAGGGCGCGAGCGCGATCGTCGCAATCGCCAGCCCCCCAACAAGCAGCACCAGGTTCTTCATGGGTCCGCTCCTTAGGCGTCGGCGAGGTGGGTAAGGTCCGGCTGCGGCCGCTGCGTCAGCTTGCTCAGCACCAAGTAGATCACGCCGCAAGCAATCCAGGCCGGCACGACGCAGTAAGCGGCAAAGACCCCTTGCTTGAAGATCAGATAAAGGCCCACCGAGACCGGCAGCAGCCAAGCGACGAGAACGGCTAGGCTGAAAGGATTCCCGGTACGAGCCGCATACTCCTGGGTCAAGCCGAACCGCTTCATCAGCCAGAAATCGACAAAAATCACGGCCCCCATCGGCCCCAGCACCGTCCCGTAAGTGCCGACAAAATCGAGCAGCTTGTAGGCGAGGTTGGGGAACGCACCGGCGATCGTCGCGACGGCCCCAGCGATCAAAGTCGCGGTGACTAGTGACATGCCGGGAACCAGGCTCTGGAAGGCGAGGCCCGAGCGGTAAATCGTTGGGTTGGCGGTCGTCCACCCGGCGATGACGACACAAAGCACGCCGGTCCAGCCCAGGGCGTTGAACGCCATGACGCCGGGGTTAGGGTCGGAGATTTGTAAGAGCTTGATCTGCGCCGCCAGCAATAGTCCCGCTGAAATCCAAGCGACATAGTGACCGAGGAACATGCCGATGGCAGGCGCCCACCCGCTCGACGCATGCCGTGCAAAACGGAAAATCGAGAGGTCGGCCATGCCGAAGTGCATCGCGCCGTTGCAGAGCCACGCGAACGCGACGAGCTGCCAGAAAGGGAACGCCTTCTCGCCTTGCTCGTCTTGGATAAACGCGATCGCGTCGCTCCAGAAAGCGCCCTCGGTGAGCTTTGAGAAACTATCGACGCCCATCTGTCCCAACGACACGAGCCCCGCCGCCGCAAAGACCGCGATCATCCACGGGGCGGCATAGTTGGCGACCCGCGCGACGGTCGTGTAGCCCGCAGCGGCGATGACGCTCATCACGACGCCGACGAGCACGACAAGCAGTGTAAAAGACGGCGTCCCGAGGGCGAAAGTTTCCTCCGGCACCTTGTACATCACGCCAAACGGCACGCCGACGGCGCTTGCTGACACGGTGACCATCGCCCCGGCGAGGAAGCAGAACAACACTCCGTTGACGACGTTGTACAGCTTTACCATCTGCGAGCCGGCAATCCGCTCGAGCTGGTAGTAGAGCGTCATCCGCTTCGCCATCGCGATCGGCACCACCAGGTAACGCCACGTCAGCACCGCCAGGAGGTTGCCGAGCAGGAGGCCGACGACCACGTCCTGCAGGCTCGCCCCGGCCGCCAGAAACAGCGGGCCGATCATGAACTCCGTTCCGGCGCAGTGCTCGCCGGCGTACATACCCCAGAACTTGCTGGGACCCAGCAACGCCGACTCCGGCACCGGCGTGCGCTCGAACTCACCGCCGGAAGATTCCGTCTCAGCCATAGACTTGGTGTTAGTAGAAGAGGGCCGCTGGTAGAGTTGGGGATTGAACCACAAAGGAACGAAGGAACCAAGTAAGAAACGCAACCACGAAGGAAACGACGAGCACGATGGCGTGCTGGACGAGACTAAGCCTACGCGCTACGGCGGCCGTCGCGTCCTTCGTGCTTGCCGTGGTTACCTCCCTCCCTTGTTCCTTCGTTCCTTTGCGGTTGATCTCTTTTTAGTTGATCTTAGCCGCGCTTGGATTGCACTTCGGCTTCGTAACTCCGCACTTGATTGAGCCACCCCGCGCCAGCGGGAACGCCCTTCGTTTCGCAATAGCGGGCCCACACCGCGTCGAAGGGGAGCGTTTTGTGCTCTTCCATCAGGGCGAGCCGCGCCGTCAGGTCCCCCGCCGCTTCAGCGTCGCGCACCTCGGTCCACGGCTCGAGCAGCGCGGCCAGTAGCGCCTTCTGCGTCGCCCGCACACCAATGACCCACGCCGCGATCCGATTGATCGTCGCGTCGAAAAAGTCGAGGCCGATGTGGACGCGGTCGCCATAGCCACCACGGACCATCTCTTGCGCAATCGCCCGTAACTCGTCCGACAGCACGACCACGTGGTCGCTGTCCCAGCGGACGCCGCGGCTCACGTGCAGCAGCACCTCAGGCACGAACTGCAGCACCGCCGAGAGCTTGTCGCTGATCACCTCCGTCGGGTGGAAATGCCCCGCGTCCAGGCACAGCACCTTGCCGTTCTTGATCGCGTACCCCAGGTAGAACTCGTGCGACCCAACCGTGTAACTCTCGGCCCCTATCCCGAACAACTTTGACTCGACCGCGTCGAGGTTCTGCTTGGGACTAAGCTTCTCGTCGAAGACCTCGTCCAGCGAAGCGGCGAGTCGCTCCCGCGGCGCCTTGCGGTCGGCGGGCGTGTCCTTCGAACCATCCGGGACCCAGACATTGGTCACGCATGGCGTCCCCGTCGCCTCGCCCATCGCGGCGCCGATCCTCCGGCACGCCTTGCCGTGGTCGATCCAGAACTGCCGGACCGTCTTGTCGGGGTGCGACAGCGTCACGCCGCTCGCCGCGAGCGGATGGGAGAAGTAGCTCGGATTGAAGTCGAGGCCAATGCCGCGCGACTTGGCCCAGTCGATCCACGCAGCGAAGTGATCGGCGGTGAGCTGGTCGCGCTCGACCTCCGTGCCCCCCGTCTCGGCGTAGATGGCGTGCAAGTTGAAACGGTGCTTGCCCGGTAGCAGCGACAGGGCCAAGTCGGCGTCGGCCCGTAGCTCGTCGGCGTTGCGGGCCTTGCCTGGGTAGTTGCCGGTCACCGCCAGGCCGCCTCCCAAGGTCCCAGCCCCCTCGAACCCGCCGACGTCGTCCCCCTGCCAGCAGTGAATCGAGACGGGATAGGCGTCCATCGCCTTGACGGCGGCGTCAACGTCGACGCCATGCTCGGCGTAGCGCTCGCGGGCAAACTCGTAGGCGTTTGACACAGTCGTCACCAGTTGAAGTGGAGAACCACCAAGGCACGAAGGACACGAAGATAACGAAGATCGCTTCTCTTCTTTGTGTCCTTCGTGCCTTGGTGGTTCAATTTCTTAGGATTTGAGAAGAGTTTGGTACCGCCGCTTAGCCGCTTCCCAGTCAGCCGATGTCGGGTTGGGCGTCACGACCTCGACGTCTTGCGACCGCGCCACGACGGCGCGTAGTAACTCGACATCCTTCACCAGACCGAGGCCCATCGCTTGCACCAGCGCGTTGCCCAGCGCTGTCGCTTCGCTGGGGCCCAGCTTGACCGTGCGGCCAGTCGAATCGGCGGCGAGTTGGTTAAGAAGGCGGTTGTTCACACCACCGCCGACAAGGTAGAGCGTTTCGATGCGATGATCGGTCAGCGACTCGATCCTCTGAATCGTTTCGGCATAGCACAAGGCCAGACTATCGAGGCAGCAGCGAGCCAGTTGGCCGGACGTGTCGGGCGTGGGCTGACCGGTCCGTTGGGCATGGCCGCGTAGCTTTCCGATGCTATCGCCCGGCTCGGCGAGGTCCTCGGCGTTCGGATCGACGATGGTCCGCAGGGCGGGCGCCTCGGCGGCCAGATCGGCCAGCTGTGCGTACTCAAACTTGCGGCCCTGTCGCTCGAGGTCGCGCCGCAATTCCTGCACAAGCCACAGTCCCGCGATGTTTCGCAGGAACCGCGTCTTACCGCCGACGCCTTGCTCGTTCGTGAAGCCCGCTTCGAACGCCTCGCGCGAAGTCATCGGCCGATCGAGCTCGACGCCGAGTAGCGACCACGTGCCGCTTGAAAGATACGCCCAAGAGCCATCAGCATCGCCTTCCGTTGGAACCGCCGCCACGGCCGACGCCGTGTCATGGGTTCCTGGCGCCACAACTTCGACGCCGCCAGACAGCCCCAGCGCTTCCGCCAATTCAGGCCGCACGGGGCCAAGCTTGGTCCCCGGTTCGACGATCCGGCCGAGCGCCGCATGCGGCAGACCCACCATCGTCAATAGCTTGCGATCCCAATCGCCCGTGACGGCCGACATCATGCTTGTCGTTGACGCGTTGGTCCTCTCGTTGACTCGGACGCCCGAAAACCAGTAGTGCAGCAAGTCCGGAAGGAGCAGCAGTGACGCGCCCTCAATCGCAAACAGCCCGGGACTCGCCGCGTGGCGGGCCTCGATCTGGAAGAGCGTGTTGAACGATTGGGGAGGGATCCCTGTCCGGCCGTAAATTGCCTCGGCCCCGCCCTCGATCCGCGCCAGCACGCGGTCGCGCGCCGCAGCGTGCTGCGGATCGCGATAAGCATGCGGCAACCCAACCAGTTCGCCGCCTGGCTCAGTCAGTCCCCAATCGACGCCCCACGTGTCGCAGCCGACACTCTTCACTTCGACCCCAGCCTCCCGCGCCATCGCCGCCGCGGCCGTAACGCCCGCCTGCACCTCGCGCCACAGCGTCGTCAAATCCCAGACAGGCCCCGCGGGAGTGTCCAGCGGCTCGTGTGCGAAGCGATGCGCCTCTTCTAGCCGTACCACGAGCGGCTCGCCCTCCAAAACGGCAAGCATCGCGCGCCCGCCCGAAGCGCCGAGGTCAATCGCGATGTGGGCGGAGGACATTGAAGCGTATAGCGGTTGGCGATTAGTCGTTAGCGAGGAGAGATGAGCATCTTAGCAACTGTCAGCGTAGGCACACCCATCGCTTAGGCTCGCCCGTCTCTAACGCAGAAATGCGTCTACCAAACCACCGTCCACAGTAAGCACCTGCCCCGTCGTTTTGCTCGATTTGTCGGACGCTAAGAAGTAAAGGGCCTCGGCTTGATCGGCGGGGGTAATTGGCGACTTCGTAAGGGTCCGCTGGGCGTAAAACTCGGCGAGCTTGCTCCGCAATTCATCATCCGAACCGGATTCTTCGAACGGGATCTCGTACTTAACGAGCGAAGCGATGACGCGGTCGCGAGGGAACATCGTCGAACCCTGCACCACCGTCGCGGGGGCGACGCCGTTGACCCGCACCAGCGGCGACATCTCCACGGCCAGCTCCCGCACGAGATGATTGGCAGCCGCCTTCGACGTGTCATAGGCGACCGAGCCCTTTTTCGAGACAACGGCGTTTACGCTCGTCGTCAAGACGACCGAGCCGTTGAGCCCCTGTTCGGCGAACAGCTTCTTCATCTCGTCGGCGATGTTGTAGGCGCCGTGGACGTTGACCTCGAACGTCAGCCGCCAAGCGTCGTCCGAGAGCTTCCCTTCGCGGTCGGGCGGCAGGAACACGCCCGCCGTCACTAGCAGGCTATCGACCCCGCCGTAGGCCAGCACGCTGGTGGCGAGCAGTTGGCGGATCGACTCGCGCTCGGTGATGTTCACGCCCAAGCCGATCGCCGGGCCACACCCTGACACGCCCGATCCGGCGACGCCGATCCCCTGGCCGTACTTGGCGGTCAGCTCGTCGGCGGTCGCCTGAGCCGCCTCGGCCGACAGGTCGGCGCAGATGACGTGGGCGCCCTCGGCCGCCAAACGGTGCGCTGCTTCCTTGCCGATGCCGTTGCCGGCGCCGACGATCAGCACCACCTTGCGGGCGAACTCCTTCTCGGGCGGCATCCGCTGCAGCTTGGCCTCTTCAAGCAGCCAGTACTCGATGTCGAAGGCCTCCTGCTGGGGCAGGGCGATGTACTCGTCGATCGCCTCGGCGCCGCGCATCACCTCGACCGCACAGTTGTAGAACTCGGCGGTAACGCGCGACTCGCTCTTGTTCTTGCCCCAAGCGATCATGCCGACGCCCGGGATCAGCACGACCGACGGGTTCGGGTTCCGCATCGCGGGCGAGTTGTCGTGCTTGCAAGCCTCGTAGTAGGCGGCGTAATCGTCGCGGTACTTGGCAAGGCCGGCGTCGAGCTTCGACTTGAGTGCGGAAAGGTCCTCGCTCGCGGGGTTCCAATCCACGTAGAGCGGCTTGATCTTGGTCCGCAGGAAGTGGTCCGGGCAGCTCGTGCCCAGCTCGGCCAGCCGCGGCGCGTCGTGTGAATTGACGAACCGCTGGATCGTCGCGTCGGTCTGGACCGTGCCGATGAGGCGTTCGCCCTTGAAAGTGACGCGGCCACGCAGCCACGGCAGCAGCTCGACCAGCAGCGCGTCGCGGTCGGCGTCGGCCATCGACGCGTACTTCTGTCCGCCGAAGGTCTGCTTGCCCTTGTCGCGCTCCTCGATATAGCGGGCCGCTTTATCGATCAGCGTCAGCGTCAGGTCGTAGCACGCCTTGTCGTCGTCCGCCCAATTGATCAGGCCGTGCTGGCTCATAATGAGCCCCTTTAGCGCGGGGTTTGCCTCCACCTCTTGTTGCATGAGCAGTCCCAACTCGAAGCCCGGGCGTAGCCAGGGGACCCAGCCTATCTCGCCGCCAAAAATAGCTTGGCCAAGTTCCTTGCTGCGCTTGCTCGCGGCGACGGCGATCACGCTGTTGGGGTGCATGTGGTCGACGTGCCGGGCCGGCAGAAAGCCGTGCAGCGGCGTGTCGATCGACGAGGCCCGCGGATTGAGGTTGTACGTGCAATGTGGGAAGTAGCCGACCATGGCGTCTTCGGCCGGCGTCTTCGGGCCCTTCTCCGGCGCCGCCGCATAGACCTGCCGCAAGCCGAGCAGCTTGTCCATGTAGAGCGACGCGAAGTTGCCCGCGTTGCTCGTCCGCAGGTCGCCGCCCGACCCCTTCACCCACAGCACGTCGGCTAGCTCGCCCGTCAGCGGGTCGGTCTCGAGGGCCTTCGAGGAGGTGTTGCCGCCCCCCGTGTTGGTGATCCGTTGGTCAGCGCCCAGGCAATTCGAGCGGTAGACTAGTCGCTCCAGGGGCGACATTCCGGCCGCAACGGAGTCGTCCCAGAGATACGTAACGTGCTTAAAATCCACGGAATCGGGCGCCTGAACGGGTGTCGGAGGGCTTGCCCAACTTTGATAAAGCGGGCATTTCAGAGTAGACGGCGGGATTATGGCCGCTAATATTGGTAGAAGTCAACTGCCGGCGTGTGGAAAATTGTGGATTTGAGTGTGCTTGCCGTTCAACGACAAAACGAGATTTACCGCAACCTCCAAGAGCAGGGGGCCGTTTCCGTCACCGCCCTGGCGGAGCGCTTCGCCGTCACCGACGAGACCATCCGCCGCGACTTGGCGAAGCTCGCCGGCGGCGGGCGCGTGAAACGGACGCACGGCGGCGCGATCCTCGCCGACGGCGATCGTGGCGATCCTCCCTTCGCCATCCGCCAGACCGCCAACACGGCCGCCAAGC
>JBGSJY010000666.1:0-14007 GCA_041741515.1 Pirellulales bacterium
AACGGCCGGCCGTTCTTCCCTTCGCAGCCCGCATGCTGCCAAGAATTGACCACTTCCTCCGAGAACCACAGCGTCACGTCCCCGCGACGCACCAACGCCTCGTTGTACGCCCGCCAGTTCGTCACCCGGTAAACCAGCTTCCTCCGCCCGCTAGCAACCGCTGCCATCGCTCGCTCCGTCGGTTCTGATGAGAAGGGACTCCGTCCGACGGCCTTTTACGCGGCGTTGGTGGGGGTTGTTCGACAAGGCCGGTGACAGGTCCATTTCGGTTCCGTAATTTCTACTACGCCGACTACTCGGATGTAAGCGATGAGCGATTCCTGGAAGGCTTGCCGCCGGACGCCAAAGAAATAACGATTCACAATTCCCGTAACGGCTTTACGGCGTCGTTCACAATCGATCGAGACGAGCTCGACGCTTGGTACGACGACCTCCTTGCCAGGACGGATGGCTGGATCGAACATCCCGGGAAGGCGCCCGTCGAGGTGGCCCCGAACAGGTTCAAGTATGGAGGACCACGAGCAGGCAACTGGGCAGGAATGGATATTTGGTTCAACCAGGAATTGCGACTAGCAACCGTCGAAACGGCTGACTGGTAACGTACCTCTGCAATTCACCCCTCCGGCCACTGCCGGCAGTACTCGTACAGGGCCATGCAGGTCGCCGTGGCAGCGTTGTAGCTGTGCGGCAGGCCCCAGACGGGGATTTCGATCGCCTCGTCGAGCAGGGCGAGCTCTTCGTCGGTGAGGCCGGTACGTTCGTTGCCGATCACCAGGGCCGTCCGCCGCGGGAAGCGGTAGCGGTGGATGTCGTGCGAGTCGGTCGTCTGCTCGAGGCCCACCAGACGGTAGCCCTCTTTGCGTAGCTCCTTGAGCACCGGCTCCAGCGACCGGCGGTTCTCGAGCGTGATCGTGTCGGCCGCGTCGCGGGCGACCTCGGGGTCGAGCTTCATCGGCCGGCCCGTGGCGATGATCCGCGTCACACCACAGCACCCCGCCGCCCGTGCGATGCGCGAGAGATTGACGTTGCTGCGCAGCGGCGCGCACACGACCACCAGCTCGCGGGGTTGGGTCAACTCACGCGGCGGGCGGTGGCGGGTGTGTTCCATAGAAGATAAGAAACCGCCAAGACGCCAGGAGCGCCAAGGGTCGCCAAGAAATTGCCAACGATCCTTCTCTTGGCGATCCTTGGCGCTCCTGGCGTCTTGGCGGTTAGCTTCCTAAGCTTAAGCCTATGCCCCCTCGCCTCGCCCTTGCCCTTGCGATCCTCGCCCTGATGATCGGGGGGGTGATCTACGTCGTGAAGCAGGGCCAGCTCCCGCCGGCGGACTTTACGTTCAATAACGATACCGAAGTCGAGTCGCTCGACCCGGCCGTCGTCACGGGGCAGCCCGAGGGCCGCATCATCGACGAGCTCTACGAAGGGCTCGTCCGCCTCGGCCCGAAAGACCGCGAGCCGATCCCCGGCGTCGCCGAGCGTTGGGACATCTCCGACGACGGCCTCACCTACACGTTTCACCTCCGCCACGACGCGAAGTGGAGCGACGGCTCACCGGTGACCGCCCAGGACATGGTCTACAGCATGCGGCGGTTCCTCGACCCGCTTACGTACGCCGAGTACGCCTACCAGGCCTGGTACCTGAAGAATGGCCGCCGCTACAGCCGCGCGGCCCGCGGCGTCGAGCCCGGCGACAAAGTCGAAGTTGAATTGCTCGAGCAGCCCGAGGGCGCGCTCCCCTTCGCCCGCGGCGAGGTCCTCCGCGGCGAGCTGGTGCGGGTGGATACGGACGAGGGCGTCGATCAAGAGACGCTCGACGACCCCGCCAGTTTTGTCGACCACCGCACGTTTGTCGTCTCGATCGACGGCGAAGAGCGCCTCTTCCGAGTGGGCGACAAAGTCCCCGCCGGCGCGCCTGACGGCGCCGAGCCGGCACGCCAGGTGCTGCTCGACTTCAGCGAAGTCGGCTTCCGCGCGATCGACGACTACACCGTCGAGACGGTGCTCGAATCGCCAACGCCGTACTGGCTCAACCTGCTGGGCTTCTACCCGCTGGCGCCGGTCAACCAGACTTGCGTCGAGACCCACGGCCCCGGCCAATGGACCGAGGTTGAGAACATCGTCACCAACGGCCCCTTCAAGCTCGAGTTCCACCGCATCCGCGACCGAATCCGCCTGCGGAAGAACGAGCACTACTGGAACCGTGAAAATGTCGCCCTTGAGACAATCGACGCCCTGGCGGTGCAGGCGCTCACGACCTCGTTCAATCTGTTCGAGACCGGCAAGGTCGACTGGATCACCAAGGTGACGCCGCTGATCGCCCGCGAGCTGTTCGAGGCCGACCCACCGCGGCCCGACTTCAACCCCGACGCGCAGTTCGGCACCTACTTCTATGCGTTCAACACGTCGCGCAAACCGTTCGACGACATCCGCGTCCGCCAAGCGCTGGCGCTTGCGCTCGACCGCGATGAGATCGTCACGACCGCTTGTGCGGGCGAACTCCCGGCGCTTTCGATGACGCCCCCGGGGCTGCCCGACTACGAGGCGCCCGAGTGCGAGCCGACCAACGTCCAGCGGGCGAGAGAGCTGCTCGCCGAGGCCGGCTACCCCGACGGCACGGGCTTCCCCAAGATCGAGATCCTCTACAACTACGAGCAGCAGCACCAGACGATCGCCGAGCTGATCCGCAAGCAGTGGCGTCGCAACCTGGGGATCGATGTCGCCACCCGCAACGAGGAGTGGGGGAGCTATTTGTCTAGCCAACGGCAACAGAAGTACGACGTCGTCCGTCGCGCGTGGATCGGCGACTACCTCGACCCTAACTCGATGCTCGACCTCTGGGTCACCGACGGCGAGAACAACTCCACCGGCTGGTCGAGCGCCGAGTATGACAGGCTGATTCAAGACGCCAAGGCCGAGCCCGACGCCGAGAAGCGCTTGGAGATGCTCGCCGCGGCCGAACGCATCCTCATGGAAGAGGTCCCGATCCTCCCGATCTACTACTACGTGTCGCGGAGCATGCTCAAGCCGTACGTCTACGGCTGGTACAACAACCTCGAAGACCGGCACCCGCTGTGGCCGCTGTCGATCCGCCGCGACGCCCCGGGGCCCAGCGACTTTATGGCCTCTAAACCGGTGCGTGAAATTACGCTCAAACCACGAAGCACGGAGTCCGCCGCCCCGTGACCTCGTTCCTGCTGCGTCGGCTGGGCTGGATGCTCATCACCCTATGGGTGGTGTTCACGGTGTCGTTCTTCCTGATGCGGTCGGTTCCGGGCGGGCCCTACGACACCGAGCGGGCGCTGGAGCCCGAGATCGAGGCGAACATCAAGAAGAAGTACCGCCTCGACCTGCCGCTCACCGAGCAGTACTACTACAACCTCGGCGAGACGCTGTCGGGCGACCTGGGTGTCTCGATGAAGAAGGACTACACGACCAATCGCCTGGTGCGCGAGGCGCTGCCCGTGTCGGCGGCGCTGGGGCTGCTGGCGCTGGCGCTGGCGTTCAGCATCGGCCTGGTGGCGGGCGTCGTCTCAGCCGTCTTCCGCGGGACATTCGCCGATTTTGCGTTGATGTCGGTCGCGACCGTCGGGATCGCGCTGCCAAACTTCGTCGTCGCTGGGTTTGCGATCATCCTCTTCGTGTTCACCCTGCATTGGCTGCCGGCGGCGGGTTGGGGTTCGCTGGACCAGCTAGTGCTCCCGGCCCTGTGCCTCGGCGCGCCGTACGCGGCGTACGTCGCCCGCATTGCGCGGACGGGTATGCTGGACGTGCTCGGCCAGGACCACATCCGCACTGCGCGGGCGAAGGGCGTCTCACCGTTTAGCGTGGTCGCCAAGCACGCGCTGCCCACGGCGCTGCTGCCGGTCGTTTCGTTCCTCGGCCCGGCGGTGGCGGGCATCCTTACGGGCTCGCCGGTGATCGAACAGATCTTCGCCATCCCCGGCCTCGGCTGGCACTTCGTGCAGGCGGCCGTCGACAAAGACTACCCGATCGCGATGGGCCTGGTGCTGCTCTACACGACGCTCCTCTACACGATGAACCTGATCGTCGACCTCCTGTACGGCGTGCTCGATCCACGGGTGGAGTGGAAATGATGGGAAGTGGGAAGTCGGAAGTGGGAAGTGGGAAGGAAGCGCTGACGCGTTTGCCCTGCGCTTATTCCCGCTTCCAACTTCCCTCTTCCCACTTAGCCTCCAATGAGGAGGCCCCATGACCCTCACCCCCGCCAAACCGAAGGAAACCGGCGTCTCCCTCACCCAGGACGCGTGGCGCCGGCTGAAGAAGAGCTGGGCTGCGATGGCGTCGCTTTGGACGCTCGTTGCGGTGGTGCTGCTGGCGTTCTTCACGCCGCTGTTGCCGCTGGCGGCGCCCGACCGCGATGTGACGCAGTTGATGCTCACCGCGCCGGTGGTCGCGCCGCTCTTCGTGAAAGCGTTTACCTTCGACGCCGCTCAAGTAAGTGAACTCGCCAAGCCCATTGCTGCGGCTGAGGTGAAGCTCAAGGAAGCCCGCCGCGGGTACGCGGCGACGCGTCGGTCAAGCGATGCGACCGAGGAGGACATTCAGGAGAAAGCGCGGCAGGTGCTGCTCGCCCGGGCGGCGGTTGATTCACAGGTGCAGCGGCCCTACGCCAGCGCTGGCTTCCCGAAGCTCGGGCCGCTCGCTCGGGGCATGGTTCAGGCGCGCTACGCCCTCTTCGGCGAGTGGGAGCTCAACAGCGTTTGCGGCCGCGACAAGCTTGGGCGTGACCTCCTCAGCCGGATCTTCTGGGGCGCGCGGGTGTCGCTGATCGTGGGCTTCGTCGCGACGCTCGTGTCGCTGGTGATCGGCGTCAGCTACGGCGCCATCTCCGGCTACGCGGGCGGCTGGATCGACGACCTGATGATGCGCATCGTGGATGTGCTCTACAGCATCCCGTTCGTTTTCCTGGTGATCTTCATCATCTCGATCCTCAGCGAGGACTCCGTGAAGGAGCGACTCGCCGGCTACGGCATCGACCGGATCACGATCTTTTACTTCGTCGTCGGCGCCATCTACTGGCTGACGATGGCCCGCGTGGTCCGCGGACAAGTGGTTTCGCTGCGCAACGAGCAGTACGTCGAGGCGGCCCGCTCGCTGGGCGTGTCGCAGACGGCGATCGTCTTCCGCCACCTCGTGCCCAACCTGCTGAGCATCGTGCTGGTGTACCTGACGCTGACCATCCCGCGCGTGATCCTCTTCGAGGCGTTCCTGTCGTTCCTCGGCCTGGGGGTCGAGCCCCCGGACGTCTCGTGGGGACTCTTGGCGAATGAGGGCATCCAGGTCATCACGCCGGTGAAGATCTACTGGTGGCTGATCGTCTTCCCGAGCATCGCGATCGGCGCCACGCTGTTTGCGCTCAACTTCCTCGGCGACGGCCTCCGCGACGCGTTCGACCCACGGATGAAGGGCCGTTAGCGCGGGCTACGCCTATCTCTAGCGTGCCTAGCGTCGCGCTGACCCAGGAAACAAAGCGGGGAAGCCTCGCGCAGAGACGCAGAGGGCGGGTCGCCAAGACTCACGCAAAGCCGCAAAGGCGCAATGAAAACAATCGGAGAAGAATGGCCTCAGCCGCAGACTGGCGCGCTATTTTTATCCGTCCTTTGCGCCTTTGCGCCTTGGCGTGAGTCTTGTCGGCCTCCGACTCTGCGTCTCCGCGTCTCTGCGCGATTCACGAGACCTCAACGAAGAACGCAATCGAAGCTGGGAGTGGTCGTTGAGCGACCAGATGAGGTGGAATCGGTGAGCAACTTGGGAGATTTCCCTGAACGAGGGCGATTGCCGCAAACCGGCATCTTTAACACTTGCTTCATGGATCGTTAACACAGAGACACCAGACTACCGGGCCCTTTTTCTCCCACCCCGAAGAGCCCAACTAATGACGTTTCGCTTCAAGTCCGCGGCGCTGGCGGCAGCCGCCTGTCTCACTCCCGCGATGGCCGCCGGATTTACTCCCACCATCCGCTTCAGCGAGTTTCTCCTCGACGCGCCGGGGACCGACGACGGCCGCGAGTACTTCGAGATCTCGGGTCCCGCCGGAGCTTCGCTCGACGGGCTCTCCATCCTGGAGATCGAAGGAGACGGCGGCGCCGGCGGCATCATTGACGGAGTCTTCGACCTGTCCGGGCTCTCCCTCGGCTCCAACGGCCTCCTGCTGCTCCGCGACCAGGAGATGATTGACGTCGGCGGCGTGATGGTTCCGGGCGTCCTCAACCCCGTCCCGGCGGCCGAGACGACGGTGTACTACGAAAACAACCTCCGCCCCGGCGACTTCAACAACGACGGCACGGTCAACGCGGCGGACTACACGACGTGGCGCGACGCGCGCGATGCGGGCGGCACGGTCCTCAACGACCTCACCCCCGCGACCGTCGGGTCCGATGACTACGACACTTGGGCCAGCAATTACGGGCTCACGCGGGCCTTCTTCAACCGGGCGGGCGACATCGAGAACGGCTCGATCACGATGGCGATCGTCCGCAACTTCACCGGCACGCTCGATCAAGACCTCGACACGAACGACGACGGCGTTCTCGACTTTACGCCCTGGACCGAGGTGCTGGACGCCGTCGGGATGAACGAAGGGACCATGCCCGAAGATACGGGTCTGCTCAACAACTCTTACGGCGCCCAAATGGGAGGAATTGACTTTGTCAGCAACCCCGTCGACGGCCTGCAGGCGATCCCCGGCTTCTCGGACGAGCCCGATGGCTACATTTTGCTCGAGGACGGCCAGGGCGGTTATATCCGCGCCGTGATGGAGCCGAACGAATCGAATGCAGGCAGCCCCGACATCTACTTCGACGACGGCTCGGGCGTCCCCCAGATCGTCGACACCGCGGCGCTCGGCCCCTGGACGCTCGACAACGCCTCCAATCCCGGCAACTACAGCGAAATCGTCACCGTCGACGAGAACGGCGTGTACTACTACGTCGATCCCGAACTCGTGCTGGTCACCGGTGAGATGCTCGGCTTCCCTGGCGTCAGCATCGTTGACGCGGACGGCGCCCCGCTGTCGTTGTTCCTGGTTTCGCCGGGCAACCTGAACGGCTCGGGCGTGATCGCTGAGCGAGTGTTCCCCGCGGCTGGCGTAGGCGTTCCCGAGCCTGCCGCGATCGTCGTCGCGTTGCTGGCCGCGATTGCGCCGGTCACCGCGGTGCGGCGCCGCTAGTCGGAAATCAGTCGGCTATCGATCGGCGCCGATCCAGGGGTGGCGGCGCCGGTCGCCTAGCTGATAATCTTGCCCTACTGAGCTTCAAGGAATTGATTTGAACGGAAACCCAATCGCGACCCGGCGACGTTCTGGCGCGTTTACGCTTGTCGAACTGCTCGTCGTCATCGCCATCATCGGAATTTTGGTCGCGCTGCTGCTGCCGGCGGTGCAAGCCGCCCGCGAGGCCGCGCGGCTTTCGCAGTGCAAGAACAATCTTGCCCAGATGGGCAAGGGGCTGCTCAACTTTGAGTCGAGTCGCGGCCATTTCCCCGCAGGCTGGGAAGAGAACGGGCTGGGGTGGTCGGGGCTCCTCTTGCCCTTTATCGAGGAGAAAGCCCTCTGGGACCTACTCGGCCCATCAACGGTCTCGACGATGCAGCCCGGCGTGGGAATGAAGACCGAAACGAAGTGGGCCTGGAATACCGGCAACAACGAACTGGTGCTCAATACGCCGATAGCTGTCTACCGCTGTCCGTCATCCAGTCAGATAGCGCGTGCGAATGACGGAATCGACTCAAGGCAGCCCACCGAATACGGAGGCTGTGTCTCGTCTCTCGTTACGGGCGACAACCAATTGGACGTCGTTCCCGGCACGCTGCCGATCGTTGATAACGTGGATAAAGACCCTGACGGGACCGACCACAACGGCATGTTCTTCAAGATAAGCAACGTCAAGTTTGCTCAGATCATCGACGGTTCCTCCAAGACCGTCGCGATTGGCGAGCGTCACACCGATCTTGACACCACTCTCGACGACAATTCGATGGACTTCTGGCATGTTGGGTCGTTCCAAGTCCAAGAGGGTAATTCGTCCGGCCCGAACGAATGGTCCGAGTTTGTCGCATCGACCCAGGCGCCCATCAACTACTGGGCCGACGCCACCGCCAATGGCCGACATATCGAGATGGCGTTCGGTAGTTGGCACTCGGTCCGCGGAGCGCAGTTCGTCTATGCCGACGGCTCGGTCCATTTAATCAATGACGACATCGACCCAGCCGTCTACGTCGCGCTAGGCAGCCGGAACGCTGAGTCACAACGCGAAACAATGCGCCTCAAGCCGTGATCGTCGTTACCCGGAATGCCCCTCCCTACCAGCTGACTCTCGCGATCCGAATGCCGGAAAGACTTCTTTCGTTGACGCTCTTCCTCGCGGCGTTGGGCTGCGGTGGCCAACGCGGACCCGACTACAGCGTCCTGAAGCTGGCGCAGGTCCATGGCGCCATCACGATGGACGGCGAGCCGCTGTCGGGCGCCCGGGTCGAGTTCGTCGAAGCCGAAGCGCAGCCGCCCAGATTGTGCTTCGGCACGACCGACGAGTCGGGCCACTACGAGATTCGCCGCGACCTCAAGGTCCCCGGCTGCTTGCCCGGCGAGATGATCGTGCGGATCAAGTCGGGGCCACGCGGCGAGGGCGAAGAGGGCCCCGTGAAGGACGCCAAGATCCCCGCCCGCTACAACTCCAAGTCGGAGCTGCGAGTGACGGTCGAGCCCAACGGCTCGCAGACCTTCGACTTCGACCTGAAGTCCAACTGATCGGGCCGGCGCCCGACCTCAGCGACGGGCTGCCATCAACCGGCGCGGCCACTTTGCCGCAAGCTTGAACGAGCGCGATTTCGACGGGATTAACAGGATCGACAGGATTCAGGGTATCATCCTGACTATCCTGTTAGTCCTGTCTCCTTCTCTCCCGCATCACGACTCGACCGCTATGACCAAGACGGCTCTCGTGGCTACGCTCGCCCTCGGCTGGGCAGCGACACTTCAGGCCAAGGAAACGCCGGACGCCGAGCTCAAGCTCGCGACGACGCCCTGCGTGCAAAACTCGGATTGGGCCGGGTGGTGGCCCCACCGCCACGCCGACAAGCTCACCGAGCGGGACGCCATCCTCAAGGAAGGTCGCCCGCTGAAGCTCGTCTTCGTCGGCGACTCGATCACCCACGGCTGGGAGAACGGCGGCAAGCCGATCTGGGATGAGCGTTTCGCTCCCCGCGGCGCCTTCAACATCGGCTTCAGCGGCGACCGCACCGAGCACGTCCTCTGGCGGCTCGGCGTCGACTCGGGGACGATCAACAACGAGATCGCCGGGCTCGAGCCGGAGCTGTTCGTTGTGATGATCGGCACCAACAACACCGGCCACCGCAAGGGGGCTCCCGACGCGACCGCCGCGGGGATCGAGCAGATCGTCGATCGACTGCTGGAGCTGGCGCCCCAGAGCAAGGTGCTGCTGCTGGCGATCTTCCCGCGTGGCGAGAAGCCCGACGACGAGCTCCGCCAGATCAACGACGCCGTCAACGAGCGGATCGCCCGCCTCGGCGACCGCGACCGGGTCGAGTTCCTCGACATCAGCGACGTCTTCCTCGACGACGACGGAACCCTCCCCAAGAGCGTGATGCCCGACCTGCTCCACCCCAACGCCGAGGGCTACAAGCTGTGGGCCGACGCGATCGAGGAGCCGATCGCTCGGCTGCTGGGCGAGTAAGCGAGCGTCCATCGCTGAGATCGCGAGCCGCCAGCCGATCGACGGGCCGCTATAAGGGCCGCTGTCAGGGCCGCTGTTTGGTACAAAGGAAGCTCTCCCCTCGGAGTTCCCAGCGCCAAACCATCGCTATGACCTATATCCGGCAGGTGCTCGCCGCGTTTGCCGCGGACCAGTGCCCGACTCTCGCCGCGGCGATCTCCTACTACACGCTATTCGCGCTGCCGCCGCTGCTCTACTTGCTGCTGATGGTCGTCACGGCGGGGCTGTCGGTCGCGTACGATTCCCAACTCGCCGAGCAGAAGGCGGGCGGGATTCTCGAACAGCAAGCCGCCCAGCTGATCGGCGACGAGTCCGCTGTCGAAGGAATCGCCGCCATGATCGAGCGTAGCAGCCGCGCTAAGGGCGTCTGGTGGAAGGCGACGCTGAGCATCGCCGGCGTGCTGCTCGGCGCCACCGGCCTGATGGGCGCACTGCAAAACGCGCTCAACTTGGTGTGGGGGGTTCAGCCCGATCCCGACCGGTCGCGCGTCAAGTACCTGCTGTGGAAGCGGGCCGTCTCTTTCGTGCTGTTGCTCGGGTTGGGCGTATTGCTACTGGCATCGATGGCGGCGTCCGGCGCGATTGCGTACCTGGGCGACCAGTTGAAGACGCTGACCGGGATCGATCCGCTGCCGGCGGCGTGGATCAACTACGTGGTGCAGATGCTGGTTGCCGTTGTCGTGTTCACCACTGTGTTCAAAGTGCTGCCCGACGCGGTTGTCACTTGGCGTGACGCGATCGTCGGCGCCCTGATCACGACGACGATGTTCCTCGCGGGACGGATCGCGATCCAGCAGTATTTTCTCCTCAGCCCCCCCGGCGCTCAATTGGGGGGCGCGGCGGCGTCGATCGCGGCGGTCCTCGTCTGGGTGTACTACTCGTCGATGATCCTGCTGCTCGGCGCCGAGGCGACCGAGGTTTACGCCCGCCGCCGCGGCCGCGATATCCAGCCCAAGAGCCGGGCCGTGAGGATCGCCAAAGTCACTGAATAGAAGTTCATTCGCGAAGAAAATTAACCACAGAGGCACAGAGAACACGGAGGACGCTCAGAGTTTGCATTCCTCCGTGCCGTCCCTCAGTGCCCTCTGTGCCTCCGTGGTTAAGAATGCAAAGTCGCGCACTAACGCGGCATCAGGTCGAGCACGATCGCCGTCATCGCTTGGACGCCCGTGCGGAGCGTGGCGTCGGGGTTCGGCCAGTAGAGGGCCGAGTGCATCGAGGGGGGCGTCTCGCCGGCCGCCTTCCAGGCGTCGAGGCGTTCTTGGCTGATCGTTCCCAAGCGGAACATGCAGATCGGCACGCCCGCCTTGCCGTAGCGGCTGAAGTCCTCGGCGCCCATCATCGGCTCGGCCTTCTCGACCGCCTCCTCGCCGAGCGTCTTGCGGAGCACGCCATCGACCCGCGCCGTCAGGTCCGGGTCGTTGTAGAGCGACGGCGTCCCCTCGCTGTAGACGATCTCGGGCTCCGGGGCCCCGGCGCTCGCGGCGGCGGCTTTGGCTTTGCGCTGGATCGCCTCGGCGATCTGCTTGCGGATGTCGGCCGAGTAGGTGCGCACGGTGAGCTGCAGCTTCACGTCGTCGCCGATGACATTGTGCTTGGTCCCGCCGTGGATCGAGCCGACCGTGACCACCGCCGGCTCGGTCGGCTTGAGCTCGCGGGAGACGATCGTCTGCAAGTCGAGCACCAGCTTCGCAGCGATCACAATCGGATCGACCGTCGTGTGCGGCGCCGCGCCGTGGCCGCCGCGGCCGCGAACGGTGATATCGACCGAATCGACGTTGGCGCCGAAGAAACCGGGGCAGGTGCTCACCTTGCCCGCCCGCAGGTCGTTCGCCGCGTGCAGGGCGATCGCGTAGTCGGGACGCGGGAATCGCGCGAAGAGGCCGTCGGCGAGCATCGCTTCGGCGCCGGCGCCGAGTTCCTCGGCGGGCTGGGCGATGCAGACAAGCGTCCCCTTCCAGAGGTCGTTGTTCTCGGCGAGGAAGCGGGAGACGCCCACGAGGTTCGTCATATGGATGTCGTGCCCGCACGCGTGCATCACGCCCACCACGGCGCCGCGCTTGTCGGCGGTGCGGACCGTCGAGGCGTAGTCGAGCCCCGTCTGCTCGACGACCGGCAGGGCGTCCAGATCGGTGCGGAGCATCACGGTCGGGCCGTCGCCGTTCTCGAGCACCGCGACGACGCCCGTCCCGCCGACGCCGCGGGTGACGGTGTATCCCGCCTCCACCCAAGCGTCCGCAATCTTGGCGGCCGTCTTGTGCTCCTCGAGCGAGAGCTCCGGTGCCGCGTGCAGCTCTTTGTAGAACGCCACCAGAGACGACGACGCGGAGTCCACCCACTCGCCTACCTCTCTCGGCAAGGCCGACTCGCCCGCCAAAGCAGGACCGACGGCAAAGCAGAAGACCAACGGCAAACAGAGCGTGCGAATCACGGCGACGCCTCGGCGAGTGATGGTGACAGTTCTAGCTTTCGCCCGATTATGGCCTGCTGGCCTGGGATCGCCAACTTGGCCTGAGATCGCCAATTCGAAGATTGTGCTAAACTCAGGCCTATGAAAAGTGAACCACTAAGGAACGAGGGAACTACGGGATGTATCTCGAATCGTTCCTTTGTTCCTTTGTTCCTTTGTGGTTTGCTTTTTTCTGCCTACGCAGAAGCGCAACGGCTCGACCGCGGCCGCGACGAGTACCTTGGCCGGCCGATCGCCCAGACGATGCACTACCTCGGCGCGCCGTGGCTGGTGCGCGAGTCGCGCGAGCGTGAAGAAGAGCCCGCCAAGCTGCTCGCCGCCCTCGAAGTGCAACCGGGGCAGACGGTCTGTGACCTCGGCTGCGGCAACGGCTTTTACTCGCTGGCGCTGGCGGAACAGGTCGGTCCGAAAGGGAGAATCCTCGCGGTCGATATCCAGCGTGAGATGCTGCAGATGCTCAAGGAGCGCGCCCAGGCGCGCAGCGTCCCGAACATCAAGACCATCCGCGGAAAGATCGACGATCCACGCTTGCCTGCGGGAGAAGTGGACCTCGTCCTTTTGGTGGACGTGTACCACGAGTTCTCGCACCCCGAGGAGATGCTCACCAAGATCCGCGCAAGCCTACGTCCCGAGGGACGCGTGGCCCTCGTCGAATTCCGCGCCGAAGACCCCGCCGTGCCGATCAAGCCGCTGCACAAAATGACGCAGGCGCAGTGCCTCAAGGAGTTTCTTGCCAACGGCTACAAGCTCGTCGGCCAGTACGACGAATTACCCTGGCAGCACGTGTTGTTCTTCGCACGCGACGACTCGCCGCTGGCGGGAGCCGAGCTGGCGCCTTGGTCGGCGTCCGAGTAGCAACCGTCTCCTCAGCCCATGCTGGGCGGCGTGTGAAGCCCGACACGGTTACCTTCGGAGTCCTCGAACTGGCCAATGTGACCAAACTCGCCGATGGACTGCTTGGGTATCAACGTTTTGCCACCGGCGGCGCCGATCTTGGCGAGGGTCGCCTCGATGTCCACGACGGGGAAGTAGACGATCGTTCCCGCATGCGACGGGGTGCAACCTTCGCACTGAACGAGAGAGCCCGAAGCGCCAAACCCCTGCTTTTCCATCGGGAACATCGCCATCTTGGCGGGGCCCATCTCCATGCCGCTCAGCTCGACGCCGAAAACGTTCTCGTAAAACTTCGTGGCGCGGGAGAGGTCGGCGGCGGGGATCTCGAACCAGTTGACGGGGTTGCGGATGGCGGACATAGCGAGGTCTCGCTGAGGAGGAGAGGGAACCATCTTCATCGGAGCGGCGCGCCCAACCATGCTCGGGCCATAGCCGCGATCGTAAGTCGATTATCGGGTGCGGAACATCCTCCCCGCTCTCCGCTCGCCTCGCTCTCTGCTCAATAGTGCGGCGGCTTCTCATCGGGCAGGTCCTCCGCGGCGGTCTGGAGGTCCACGAGCCGCCGGACCGTCAACTCGACGCTGTGCTGACGCCTCGCGGATAGATCGACTTGGTCGTGGAGGGTGGTGACCGCCGCATTGAGGTCGTTCACCAACTGCTGCTGGTGGGTGATGACCTCCTGCAGTCGTGTCAACTCGGCGACGAGGTCGCGGTTGCTCGAGGAGGCGATCGGCTTGCTCGGAGCGCATGCGGCTAGACCCGCGAGAAGCCAACCGGCGATCATCGCTAAGCCGCCGAGCGGCACGACGGCGCCGAGCCAGCGCCAGCCTTCGCCGGCGAACGCCAGCACGTAGAGCAGGCCGGAGAAGACGACGGCGCCCGCCACGAGCAGCC
>JBGSJY010000667.1:0-1869 GCA_041741515.1 Pirellulales bacterium
GGGGTTCTTGCTCAATCTTGGTGAACGCTTTGGTCTGGTTTGCGTAGAGTAGTCGCCACAGAACTTCTTCCCGAGACGCCAAGCACGGCGAGACTTTGTTGAGTCGATAGCCGTGCGTTTTGCCGATTCCTTACCGGAACCAGAGTCGCTGGTCTGCCGCAGCGTGCGGGTTGACGAGGGGATCGCGACGCTTGAAGTCGAGAGCCGCCAGCCGACGGCGCGTTGTCCGACCTGTGGCGAGCCCTCTCGACGCGTCCACAGCCATTACGTTCGGAAGTTGAGGGACCTGCCTTGGCAGGGTCTGCAGGTTCGGCTTCGTTGGCGCAGCCGTAAGTTGTTCTGCTGTAACGCTAGCTGTCAGCAGCGGGTCTTCACCGAGCGGCTCCCCAAGGTCGCTCAGCCGTACGCTCGTCAGACGACGCGATCGGAGGAAGCGCTGCGGGCGATCGCGATGGCCTGCGGTGGTCTGCCAGGCGCGCGACTAGCCAATCGCCTCGGCATGGTGACCAGCGGCGATAGCCTGCTCCGCCTCTTGCGTCGGGCGGCGTACGAGCAGCCCGCTTGTCCGCAGGTTTTGGGCGTCGACGATTTCGCCTTTCGGAAGAGGGCGACGTACGGGACGATTTTATGCGACCTCGTTCGTCGTCGACCGATCGATCTCCTGCCGGAGCGGAGCAAGGAGTCCCTGAGTGCGTGGTTGTCGAAGCACCCCGAGGTGGAAGTCATCAGTCGGGACCGGGGGGAGTACTACCGGCAAGGGGCCAGCGAAGGGGCGCCTCAAGCTCAGCAGGTCGCCGATCGGTGGCATCTGCTCGGCAACTTACGCGAAGCGTTGGTCCGCTGGTTAGGAAGATGTTCGCGTGAGTGGCGAGTCGCCGCTGCCGGGGAGTCGGCATCCCGTCACGCTGATGTCTCGACGGTAGCGTCTCCCCAAGCAATCAAGGGAGAGCTCAGCAACGCGCGCCGCGAGCAACGCCTGCTTCGCTACGAAGAATCGCGAAGGCTCCATCATGAAGGGCTCGACAATCGGCAGATCGCTCGCCTCCTTGGCGTCCACGCGGTGACCGTTCGCAAGTTCATCGAAGCGGATTCGTTTCCCGAGCGGGTCGATCCGGTAAGAACACGGCTGACCGACGCCTTCCACGAACACTTGACGAAGCGATGGGAGCAAGGCTGTCACAGCGGGCAGATGCTGTACAACGAAATCCGATCGCTAGGCTACGGCGGTTCGTACGACGCCGTACGGCGTCGCGTGGCGCCTTGGCGGGAGGCAGCCCGCGACCGTAAGGCGGCGATCGTCGCGGGCTCCTGCGTCGCCAGCAGCCGGCGGTCCGCTGACCAGCTGGCGTGGCTGCTCGTCCAACCGCCGACGGATCGAACCGCAGAGAGCGAAGCGGTCTTGCATCGACTCTCGCTGCTGGGTGAAAGCTGGTCAAAGGCGATTGAGCTGGCCAAGCTCTTCCCGGACGCGATTCGTAATCGGGACGCCGTCGCATTTGATCAGTGGCTGGAGCGCGTCTTGCGAGAAGTCGTTCCCCAGGAGCTGCGGCGGTTTGCTCAGGGACTCACTCGTGACCTAGCCGCGGTGAGAATGGCCTTCACGTCACCCTGGAGCAACGGTCAAACCGAAGGGCACGTCAATCGCCTCAAGACGATCAAACGCCAAATGTACGGCCGGGCGAGCTTTGACCTGCTGCGGATCCGCTTTCTCAACGCGGCCTAGCCCATCTTGCGCTCGGTCGTTTGGGCGTTAGCCGACGGCGACGGCCACCAGCACACTCGGCTCCCATGCATGGCTCTCCCCCTACTCCAATCGCCATCAACCACGACGCCTTGCGCTTTGGCTTCACCAAGATTGAGCAAGAACCC
>JBGSJY010000668.1:0-4654 GCA_041741515.1 Pirellulales bacterium
GCCCTCGCCGCGCCGCGAGCGTCTGCCCGACACCCGGCCGTCGATCACCCACAAGTTCTCCGTGGCCGGCCACGAGGGCTACATCACCGTGGGGACGTATCCGGACGGGCGGCCCGGCGAGTTGTTCATCACGATGGCCAAAGAGGGAAGCACCGTCGGCGGTTTGATGGACTGCGACACCACCGGCATCGAGCCGGACATCGCCCTGGTGAAGTACAAGCAGCTCGCCGGCGGCGGCATGCTGAAGATCGTCAACCAGACGGTGCCTCGGGCGCTGGAGAAGCTCGGCTACGGCCAGGGGGAGATCGAGTCGATCCTCGCGCACATCGACCGCGAGGACACGATCGAGGGCGCGGCGGACCTGCGTCCGGAGCACCTCGCGGTGTTCGACTGTGCGTTCACGCCGGCCGGCGGCACGCGGAGCATTCCGTGGCGGGCGCACATCACGATGATGGCGGCCGCGCAGCCCTTCTTGTCGGGAGCGATTAGCAAGACGGTCAACATGCCGCGGGACACCACGCCCGAGGAGATCGCCCAGGCGTACTACGACGGCTGGAAGCTGGGCCTCAAGGCGCTGGCGATTTATCGCGACGGCTCGAAGGACAGCCAGCCGCTCAACACCAAGAAGCAGGGCGGCGACAAGAAGGCCGAGGAGGCGCTGGTGCCCAAGCCGCGGCGCGAGCGGTTGCCCGACACCCGCAAGTCGTTGACGCACAAGTTCAGCGTCGCGGGCCACGAGGGCTACATCACGGTGGGCATGTTCGATGACGGCCGCCCCGGCGAGCTGTTCATCACGATGGCCAAGGAGGGGAGCACCATCGGCGGCCTGATGGACGCCTTTGGGACGAGCGTGTCGATGAGCCTGCAGTACGGCGTGCCGCTGGAGGATTACGTCCGCAAGTTCAGCCACATGCGGTTCGAGCCGCAGGGGCACACCAAGAACCCGGACATCCGCATCGCCAAGAGCCTGATCGACTACATCTTCCGCTGGCTGGGGATCACCTTCCTGCCGGGCTACAAGGAAGCGTCGAATGGGCAGTCGTTCGACGCGGGCGCCGCGGCGCCGGCGGGAGGTTCGAGCTCGCCGCCGTCGGAGGACAGCGGCGAGAGCGGATCGTCTTTTAGCGGTCCCGTCGCCAAGAAGGCCGACGGGCGCGGTGTCGCCAAGGAAGGGGTCGGGAAAGGCGCCCCCGCCGTGGCGGCGAGCGGCCTCGAGAAGAACGGGCACGGCACGAACGGTCACGCGACCAACGGCCGTGCTACGAAGGTCCAGCCGAAGCCGGTCTACAGCCCGACGCTGCTAGAGAGGGCGGGGGCCGTCATTGCGGAAGGCTCGCGAAACGAGCAGTTCGCCGGTTTCCAGGTGGATGCCCCGGCGTGCGACAACTGCGGCGCCATTACGGTCCGCAACGGCAATTGCTACCTGTGCCACAACTGTGGCGCGAGCATGGGGTGCAGCTAGAAATTGATGAATATTGATATTCCTCAGACTTACATAAACATTTGGAGTTAAACCATGTCTGTTACGACAGGAATTGCAGTGAGCGTCACTGCCTCGAACGCCGAGATCTTACTTCACGAAGACGATGAGCCCGATGGTTATGGAAACGCCACAGCGCAGTTCGTTGCTGCTGTTACCGTGACAAACCAGTCGAATGCTATGACGAGTGTCAGCGAGAACTTATTCCAGTTCTCGCTTGAGCAGCAGGGCGGAGCCGACACCGTGTTCTACCTAACAGACGATCGAGAGGGTGGGTACGACTCGCGTCCGCTTAATCCCGGAGACTCGATGAGCTTCAAAGTTAAGTGCAGCGTAACGGCAGGATTCCCCAAAGCTGGCATGGACTACGAATTGACGGCGACAGCGAACGAGTTGTCAGCGTCGACAACTTTTCAGTTCCAGGATTCTCGCCCCGGCAACCCTCGATAGCGCAGATTCCGGGATCACCAAGAGCTTCGGAAGGCAGTTCACGCCTCTAGTTTTATCGCCTTGTTCATAGGAGGAGCTTAAATGGCTGGAAAGGGAAACAGCGGAAAGACTACGAGTAAGGCTGCAGCAGCAGCAGCGTCCAAGGTGCTTCGTGATGGACGGACCGGTGCCGCTTCGAAGACGGCGGCTGGTTCGGCTCTCTCGCAGACGCCGAACAAGAAAGGCAAGAAGTAGTTGCAGCTGATTCGGAGCGGTCAGCTGTCAGCGATCAGCGTTCAGCTTTTCTAAGGCTGATCGCTGAAAGCTGACCGCTGACCGCTGACCGCTGACCGCTGCCGGTCGCAGGACGCTTAGGGCATCGATGCCCGCCGGCAGCGTTTTTTGATCTTCGCCGCCCCGCGGCGCCCGAGAATTGGGCGTCGCGGGGCGTTTTTGTTGGCGGGGAGGCACTCTCCAAAGGGGTTAGGCCCCTCGGTTTGTGAAGTTTTCGGGTCGTCTGCGCAAAAAACCTTGCTCTTGGCGGCTGGTTGTGTACCGTCAGTAGGACTCGCCGTCTCCGGCCGGTGGTCGGGGACGTTGGATCCCACCCTCGATTTTCCCCACTCGCGGCGGCCGTGACCGCCCTCCCACCCTAGCTGAGACGTCTAATGAAGATTCGCATCCTGACTTTCCTCTGCGCCAGCATGCTGCTGGCGTCTTCGGCCCCGGCCGCGCTGATCGCCTACTGGGATCAGAACTCCAACGACCTGCCGACACCCGGCCAATTCGGCTTCGTCCCCGCCGATTTCCCGCAGCCCGCCGATCAGGGCGCCGGCACGATCACGCTGGCCAACTTCGACACGACCACTGGCGGCGCCGACGGCGCTTACACCTTCATCCCCAGCTTTGCAGGCACCACCGTTAACGCCCAGCCGAGCATCGTTGCGGGCGGATCGCTGTCGCCGCAGGGCGGCGCCGATAATGGCAGCGGCGGCCTCACCAACAACGGCATGAGCATCATCATGGCCGTCGACACGACCGGCTACGAGGACATCCTCGTGTCGTGGGCGCAGCGCGGCACGGCGACCGGCTTCTCGAACCGTCAGTTCGCCTACTCGACCGACGGCGTCAGCTACACC
Organism: Pirellulales bacterium; assembly: GCA_041741515.1. Classification (GTDB taxonomy): domain Bacteria; phylum Planctomycetota; class Planctomycetia; order Pirellulales; family Lacipirellulaceae; genus Botrimarina. The sequence continues at coordinate 3,049 of JBGSJY010000668.1, forward strand.
GACTTCGGCAGCGACACCGGCGCGCTGGGCAGCACCTTCCTCGTGAAGTCGTACGACCTGTCGGCGATCGCCGCGGTTGAGAACAGCTCGACTGTTTACTTCTCGATCACGCTGGACGGCGCGACCAGCAGCACCGGCAACAACCGCTTCGACAACATCACGATCGAAGGGACGCCCACCATCCCCGAGCCGGGTTCGGTGATCCTCACGCTGCTGAGCCTCGCCTCGGCCGGCGCGGTGTCGATGCGTTCGCGTCTGGGCTGAGCTTCAGCTCGATTAATTTACGGCCTTTCGAAGCCGCCGCCGGCGTTTTGCCGGCGACGGCTTTTTTTGTAGCGGCGTTTTGCGGTGGCGCAGAAGATTTGAACCACAAAGGAACAAAGGAACGAAGGGGGTGGGTAGAACGCGAATCGTCGTTCTTCCCTTTGTTCCTCTGTTACGTTGTGGTTCAACGGATTTGTTTGACGGATTTGTTTGTAAGTCCGCATGCCATGTGCTGGGTTCTTCGAGCACTAGCGGCGCCAGCGGGTGAGGGCGAATTGTCGCGTCTTTCGGGCTGGGCTGGGCGTGGGGCCCGGCGGCGGCCGATGCAAGGCCAAGGGCGGCGGCTCGTCTGGGAAGGGCGATCTCGCCGTTGACGCCAGCGGCGGCGGCGGACTACTCTCCGCGGCCTCAGCCCCCCCCTTCGGCAGGAAGCCGTCGGGTCCCCCCAAGCGAACATCGCGTTCCGATCAGGGAAGATCACCCGCCATGACCACGCCCAGCGTCCCGCTGCACCTCCAGGCCAACGTCCAGCCCGCGCCCGTCCCACTGCTGGACATCAACCGCCAGAACCAGCCGCTGCGGGACGAGATCCTGGCGGCGATCACCGAGGTCGTCGATTCGGGGGCCTTCCTCAAGGGCCCGGCCGTCCGCGACCTCGAGGCCGAGGTGGCCCGGCTGTGCGGCGTCGACCACGCGGTCGGCTGCGCGTCTGGCAGCGACGCCCTGCTGGTAACGCTGATGGCGCTGGAGATCGGCCCTGGCGACGAGGTGATCCTGCCCAGCTTCACGTTCTTCGCGACGGCGGGCGCCGTCTCGCGGCTGGGGGCGACGCCGGTCTTCGCCGACATACTTCCCGACACGTTCAACATCGATCCTGCGGACATCGCCCGCCGGATCACGCCGGCCACGAAGGCGATCATCCCGGTCCACCTGTTCGGTCAGTCGGCCGACATGGACGCGATCAACGCGATCGCCGCTGACCACGGCCTGACGGTGATCGAGGACGCCGCGCAGGCGATCGGCGCCACGTACCGGGGCCAGCCGATCGGCTCGCTCGGCCGGCTGGGATGCATCAGCTTCTATCCAACCAAGAACCTGGGCGGGATGGGCGATGGCGGCATGATCACGACCGCCGACGCCGAACTCGCCGAGCGGATGCGCGTGCTGTGCGATCACGGTCAGGAGCCGCGTTACTACCACCACTACGTCGGGCTCAACAGCCGGCTGGACACGATCCAGGCGGCGGCGATCCGCGTGAAGGTTCCGAAGCTAGCCGGCTACGCCGCGGCCCGCACGCGGCACGCCGAGCGTTACGCCGCGGCGTTTGCGTCGGGGCCGGCCG
>JBGSJY010000669.1:0-2241 GCA_041741515.1 Pirellulales bacterium
GTTGAGCACCGTCGCGGGCTTTTCGGTATCGGCGTCGCCGCCGTGGCCGCGGGCCTCAAAACCCACACAGTCCACGGCACAATCGACCTCCGGCACGCCGAGGATCTGCTCGATCTGCTCGGCCAGGTTGCCGTGCTTGGCGAGGTTGATCGTCTCGCAGCCGAACGACTTCGCCTGGTCGAGCCGCTCCTGGATCATGTCGCCGACGATCACGACCGCGGCGCCGAGGATCTGGCAGCTATAGGCACACGCCAAGCCCACCGGCCCGGCGCCGGCGACGTAGACCGTGCTCCCCGTCGTCACGCCCGCTGTGTAGGCGCCGTGGTAACCGGTCGGCAGGATGTCCGACAGCAAAGTCAGGTCGCGGATCTTCGCCAGCGCCGCGTCGCGATCCGGGAACTTGAGCAGGTTCCAGTCGGCGTAAGGAACCATTACGTAGCGCGCCTGACCGCCGATCCAGCCGCCCATATCGACGTAGCCGTAAGCGGCGCCGGGTCGGTCGGGGTTCACGTTCAGACAGACGCCCGTGTCGCGTTCCTTGCAGCAACGGCAGCGGCCGCAGGCGATGTTGAACGGGACACTACAGATGTCGCCCTTCGAGATAAACTCGACGTCGCGCCCGACCTCGATCACCTCGCCAGTGATCTCATGCCCGAGGATGATCCCCGCCGGCGCCGTGGTCCGGCCGCGGACCATGTGCTGATCGCTGCCGCAGATGTTGGTGGAGACGATCTTGAGGATCACGCCGTGATGACACTGCCGCGACTTGCCGCGGTACTCGAGCTCGAGTTTGGGGTCGTCGATCGACTGGATCTCGACAACACCCGGTTTAACGTAAGCAACGCCCTTATTCTCCGACATGGCGGAGTTCCTCCGTGGATGAGTGGGATAAGCGGAGGAGTGAAGTGTAGCACAGCGTGCTCACTTGGCGAGCCGGCGACGGTAGTCGTCGGTGGAGACTGGGTACCAGAGTTCCACCGACGACTACCGTCGCCGGCTCGCCAGGTGAGCACGCTGTGCTACACTCCACGCGTCCGCTTATCCCACTCATCCACGGAGGACCTCCGCCATGTCGGACAATAAGGGCGTTGCTTACGTTAAGCCGGGTGTTGTTGAGATCCAGTCGATCGACGACGCCAAGCTCGAGCTCGAGTACCGCGGCAAGTCGCGGCAGTGCCATCACGGCGTCATCCTCAAGATCGTCTCTACCAACATCTGCGGCAGCGACCAGCACATGGTCCGCGGCCGCACCACGGCGCCGGCGGGGATCATCCTCGGGCATGAGATCACCGGCGAGGTGATCGAGGTCGGGCGCGATGTTGAGTTCATCTCAAAGGGGGACATCTGTAGCGTCCCGTTCAACATCGCTTGCGGCCGCTGCCGTTGCTGCAAGGAACGCGACACGGGCGTCTGCCTGAACGTGAACCCCGACCGTCCCGGCGCCGCTTATGGCTACGTCGATATGGGCGGCTGGATTGGTGGGCAAGCGCGCTACGTGATGGTGCCGTACGCCGACTGGAACCTCCTCAAGTTCCCAGATCGTGACGCGGCACTGGCGAAGATTCGTGACCTCACACTGCTGTCGGACATCTTGCCGACCGGTTACCACGGCGCTTACACGGCGGGCGTCACGACGGGGAGCACGGTCTATGTCGCCGGCGCCGGCCCTGTTGGACTAGCGTGTGCGTATAGCTGTCAGATCCTCGGCGCTGCGGTCGTGATCGTTGGCGACATGATCCAGGAGCGGCTCGATCAAGCGGCGTCGTTCGGCTGCGAGACGATCAACCTCGCCAAGCACGGCAATCTGGCCGAGCAGATCGAGCAGATCCTCGGCGTTCCGGAGGTGGATTGCGCGGTGGACTGTGTGGGCTTCGAAGCCCGCGGCCACGGCGGCGACGCCGACACTGAGAAGCCCGCCACGGTGCTCAACAGCGTGATGGAAGTCACCCGCGCGGCGGGCGGCATCGGCATCCCCGGCCTCTACGTCACCGGCGACCCCGGCGGCGTCGACGCCAATGCCAAGATCGGCATGCTCGGCATCCGCATCGGCCTCGGCTGGGCGAAGAGCCACCACTTCACCACCGGCCAGTGCCCCGTGATGAAGTACAACCGCGGCCTGATGATGTCGATCCTCCACGACAAAGCCCACCCAGCGAAGGCGTGCAACGTCGAGGTCATCTCGCTCGAAGACGCCCCGAAGGGCTACATGGATTTTGATAAGGGCGCGGCGAAGAAGTTCGT
>JBGSJY010000670.1:0-6823 GCA_041741515.1 Pirellulales bacterium
CGCTGGCGCCGTCGTAGAGGTCGAGGGTCGACCGGCTGGTGACGCTGCCCGACGGGGCGACGCTCACCGCGCCGAACGCGCCGCTCGCGCCGTCGAGGAGCTGGACCCTCGTGGTCGCGGTCGCGGTTCCCCCCGCGATGGTGGTCGATGACGCGGCGAGCGAACCCCCTTCGACATCGACGTGCGTTCCGGCCGCGACCGTCAGGGCGCCCGCCGCTTCCAGAGCGAGGTGGGTCCCGGCGATCTCGGCGAGTGTCACCTGTCCGCCTAGCGAAACATTGCCGGCGGCCATGATCTTGGCGTCAGCCAAGCCGTTGGGACGGAGCGTGAGGCCGCCCCGAACGACGTTCAGGTGATTGATCGATACCGGGCCCGCTGTGCCGTCGAGCGTGACCGCGTACGTCCCGAAGAGGTCGAAGGTCGCCGACTCCCCCGTCGTGTTGGGCACGTCGGCCGGCGACCACCGCGCAGGCGTGTTCCAGAGGCCCGTCGTCACGAGGTCCCACGACCGTGTCTGGGCGACCGTCGGGGGGCCGATCAACAACGCCGCCGAGTAGGCAACGGCAAACATCCAAGTGGGGCGCATTGGGGATTTGCGGGGTCTAGGTGGCTGGGGCGGATGGCCCTGCACTCTAGTTACCCACGCCCTCGATCCCAACCTTTGGGCAGGCGTCCGAGTTCAATTTTGACCTCAGGTGTGACAGCTGTCTGTCACGGCGCCGGGTAGAAAGGCCCCGCTCGCGGAGCTTGGCCGAGGATGCCCCGCTTACGGAGCTTGGCCGAAGATGACGGTCGCGTTGTGGCCGCCGAAGCCGAAGCTGTTGCTCATCGCGACCCGGATCGGACGCTGCTTGGGGACGTGGGGCGTGTAGTCGAGGTCGCACGCCGGGTCGGGGTTGTCGAGGTTAATCGTCGGCGGGCAGACGCTGTTCTGGATCGCTTTGAGCGACACCACCGCTTCGATGCCGCCGCTGGCGCCAAGCGAGTGCCCGAGCTGGCTCTTGGTGCTCGAGACGCTGAGCTTGTAGGCGTGGTCGCCGAAGACCCGCTTGATGGCGACCGTCTCCGCCTTATCGCCCAGGGGCGTGCTGGTGCCGTGGGCGTTGATGTAGTCGATGGCGTCCGGGTTGAGACCGGCGTCCTTGAGGGCTTCGGACATGGCGCGGCCGGCGCCCTCGCCCTCGGGGTTGGGCTGGGTGATGTGGCCGCCGTCGCCCGAGGCGCCGTAGCCGAGCACCTCGCCATAAATCCGCGCGCCGCGGGCCTTGGCGTGCTCGTACTCCTCAAAGACCAGAGCGCCGGCCCCTTCGGAGAGGACGAAGCCGTCGCGGTCGATGTCGAACGGGCGGCTCGCCTTGGCGGGGGCGTCGTTCCGCTCGCTCAGAGCGCGCATGTTGGCGAACCCTGCCAGGGCCATCCGCGAGCACGCCGCCTCGGCGCCGCCGGTGATGACCATATCGGCCGTCCCGCTCTGGATGAGCTTGAAGGCGCTGCCCATCGCGTTGGTGGCGCTGGCGCAGGCGGTGGCGACGGCGAAGTTCGGCCCCTTCAGGCCGTAGTGGATCGAGACGTGGCCGCTGGCCGCGTTGAGCATGAGCTTGGGAATCGTGAAGGCCGAGACCTTGTCCGGCCCCTTGAGCAGCAGCCGGCCGGTCTGCAGCTCGATCTCGTTGATGCCGCCGACGCCCGACCCGATCACCACGCCGCAGCGGAAGGGGTCCTCTTTGGCGAAGTCGAGGCCCGAGTCGTTGACGGCGTCGATCGCCGCCACCATCGCGAATTGGGTGAAGAGCTCGATCCGGCCGGCGTCCTTGCGGCTGACGTAGCCCTCCATGTCCCAGTTTTGGATCTCGCCGGCGAAGGTGACCTTCATGTCGCTGACGTCGATATTCACCAGGTCATGCACGCCGCTCTGGCCTTCGAGCAGGCCCGACCACAGCGTCTCGACCTTGCGCGCAAGCGAGGTGACGACTCCCAGCCCCGTAACCACAACACGACGACTCATCTAAGCAGTGCTCCGCTTGCGGGACACGCCAGCGGCGGCGCCGCAGTTGACCCGTTAGAGAAACCGCCCGCGAGCGCCGGGGCGTGCGGGCGGTGTAGTGTTCGATAGCCCTTCGGGCGAGGTCACTCGCCGGCCTGGCCCTTCTCGATGAACTCGACTGCCTGGCCGACGGTTTGGATCTTCTCCGCCGCGTCGTCCGGGATATTGATGTCGAACTCTTCCTCAAGCTCCATCACCAGCTCGACCGTGTCGAGGGAGTCGGCGCCCAGGTCGGTCACGAACGAGGTCTCGGGCGTGATCTTTTCCTTGTCGACGCCGAGTTGCTCGGACACGATCTCCGTCACGCGTTCCAGAACGCTTGCCACGGTCACTCTCCTTTACAGTCGCCTGGTTTATCGGACTTCCACGCGAGCGCAGCGGTCGCTGTCGTTAGTCGTGGGGGTAGGCATCTTTGGCTGCTTCGGTCACCCACCCGCGGAGCGGGGGGAGGCCGGACTTCGCCCTGACGCTGTCAGCGCCATCGCATTCGGTCGAAGCGTCACAAAATAGAAGGTCTCCGCAAAGCGGGTCAAGGTGGGATGGGGGCTGACACCCCCTTTGAGGCTTGAGGAGTGAGTCCTGAGGGTTGCGCCGCCAGCTCCTTCGGGTTGGCGGCGCAACCCTCACCCCTCAAGGCTCAAGCCTCACCCCTAACAGGTCATTCCTCCGTCGATCACCAGGGTCTGGCCCGTGATGTAGGCGGCCGAGTCGCTGGCGAGGAAGAGCACGGCGTCGGCGACTTCCTCGGCTTCGCCCTGCCGCCCCAGCGGGACGACCGCCTTGATCCGCTCCATGACGGCCTCTTCGCCCGCCGCTTCCTTGAGGGCGGCCGTCATGTCCGTGGCGATGAAGCCCGGGCAGATCGCGTTGACGGTGATCTGGCGCCGCTTACTGGCCAGCTCGCGGGCGACGGTCTGGGTGAAACCGACGACGCCCGCCTTCGAGGCGGAGTAATTCGCCTGGGCCTCGTTGCCGCGGAGGCCCGAGGTGCTGCTGATGTTGATGATCCGCCCCTTCTTGGCCCGCATCATCGGGCTGGTGGCGGCCCGGGTGAACAGGAACACGCTCCGCAGGTTGGTGGCGATGACCGAGTCCCAGTCGTCGTCGCTCATCCGCGGCAGCAGCGTGTCGCGCGTGATGCCGGCGTTGTTGACCATGATATCGACGCGACCCCACTTTTCGGCGACGCCCTCCACGAGCTTGGTGGCGGCGTCGGAGTCGGCCACGTCGCACGGGATCGCCTCGGCGACGCCCCCGGCCGTCTCGATCTCGCGGACCGTCTCGGCGAGCTTGTCCACGCTGCGGGCGACGCAAGCGACCTTGGCCCCGGCTTCCGCCAGCCGCAGGGCAATCGCCTTGCCGATGCCGCGCGAGGCGCCGGTGACGATCGCGACCTGGTCAGAGAGATCGGCGGTGATGCGGGACATGGCGGGGAGGGGTTAGGGGTTAGTGGCGGAGGGGCTGAGGGTTTCGTTTTATCCCTCTCCCCCGTTTACGGGGGAGGGGCTAGGGGAGGGGGCAGAACCCGGGTACCCAGCGCACCTCCTCCCCTAGACCCTCCTCCTAACGGAGGAGGGGAATGCATCAACTATGCCTCCACCCCGTCGCTGGGGAACTTCCGATCGATCCGCTTGAGCAGCCCCCGCAGCACGCGGCCGGGGCCGATCTCGTAAAAGCTGTCCACGCCGCCGTCGATCAACTGTCGGACGCTCTTCTCCCACAGGACGGGGCTCACAACCTGCTTGACCAGCAGCGAACGGATCTCGTTGGGGTCGTTGTGGGCCCGCGCGTCGACATTCGACACGACCGGCACGCGGGGGGTCACCAGTTCGATTTCTTCCAGCACGCCGCTGAGGCGATCGACGGCGGGTTGCATCAGCGCTGTGTGGAACGCGCCGGCCACGGCCAGGGGGATCACCCGCATGGCCCCGGCCTTATCGGCCGCCTCGGCGATCCGTTCGCAGGCCGCCGTCGTGCCGGAGACCACCGTGTTGCCGGGGCAGAGCAGATTGGCGATCTGCAACGTCTCTCCGCCGCGACACTGCTGGCAGAGCTCGTCGACCTGCGGGACCTCGAGGCCCAGGACGCTCACCATGCCGCTGGGGACCGCCTCGGCGGCGTCCTGCATGGCGGCGCCGCGTTCGGCGACGACCTTGAGGCCGTCCTCAAAAGAGAGGGCTTCGGCGAAACAGAGGGCCGTGTACTCGCCCAGGCTGAGGCCGGCCGCCGCGACGCAAGCCGAGACCACAGCGGGCTGGTCACGCTTGAGCTTCTCCAGCGCCGCCAGGCTCGCCACGTACAGGGCAGGCTGGCTGTTGACCGTGGCGTCGAGTTGCTCGGCAGGGCCCCCGACACACAGCTTCAGCAGGTCGAAACCGAGCTGCTCGGAGGCTCGGTCGAACAGGCTCCGAGCGGCAGGGACCTCGTCGCACAGCGCGCCGGCCATGCCGACACTCTGGGCGCCTTGGCCGGGAAACAAGAAAGCAGGCTGAGCCATCGGAACGCCTCTGGGGGGGCGCCACATTAGGGGCACGGCGCGCGAGCTTCGGCAGCCGTTGGGAGGAAGGATGCAGGGCGGTGGCGGTCCAGCGCTAGCCCCTGGGTTGCGTTCACCCGCAGCAGGGCCCCCGCCGGATGATCGCTCAGCGGGCCGGCAACGCAGCGAAAGATCACTCGGTCTCGACGACTGTCCGGCCCATGTAGTGGCCGCAATTGCCGCAGACCACGTGCGAGGGCTTGGCGGCGCCGCAACGCGGGCAGGCCTGCAGCTCACGGGCCTTGAGGAAGTCGTGCGCGCGGCGCTTGCCGGTACGGGAATTGGACTGCTTGCGCTTGGGAACGGCCATCGGATTCGCCCGGCGATTCGGGGGGGGTGGGAACGGCGCCCGGGGGCGGCGAACCTAGTACTTGAGGGGGTAGGGGGTTGCGAGCCCCATAAGGTAAGGGGGCAGGCGGTGGGGTGTCAACGACCACTAAGCACTAGGTGCTTAGCAAAGAAAAATCCCAGACCCTTTTTTGATCTTTGGTGATTTTCTAATGAAATCACAATCTGGGGGGTTGCAGTTGTGATGGAAGGTGGTTACTCCTAGCTAGAGAAGCGTCGTCGTAACCGATGATTTGCTGTGAGTTGGCTTAGCAATTCCCAATCAACGCAAAAGTCGCATAGCCCCCGCCGATCGCAAAGAAGCATTCTTAGCGCTTTAGGCGAACGACATTTCTGGCAACGAAATGTCGGTGCAGGTAACAAAGATGTCGTGGACTGTACGGTCGCCATCTATTTCAACGACGAGCCTTGCATATCCGTTCCGCGGAATGGGTTGGCCGGCGTGCAACATCATGGTGTCAGGGCCAAGCTCCGCTACCCGGTAGATTTCCCCGTCACATTCCAGATGCATTCGCACATCAGATGAATAGGCGCCGTTTTCGTGGAAAATTCCCATGCTTGATATCTCTGATGCTCGGCAACGGGCGACGGAGTATGCGCGCTTAAGAGGGCGTGTGTTGACCCGAACACTTGGGAATGGGACTGACGGAGCTGTATGGGAAGCGAGCGGCTCTGATGGAGAGGCGAATCGGAAAACAGCTATCAAAGCCTGTTTTCATGACCGGCAATATCTCACGGAACTTTCTTGCTATCAACGACTTGCGGTATCGGATGTTCGTAGGGTATGCGGACTATCCGTTCCGCGGCTAGTAGACTTTTCCGGGCCCCTGCGGGTCATTGAGATGACCATCGTCGAGCCACCCCGCATCCTTGATTTTGGAAAAGCCTGCCTTGACATCCCAACAGAGTATCCGGAGGACGCGATGGAAGACTACGAAAATGAGCAGAGGGATAGGTGGGGTTCCAGATACGGCGATGTACAGGCGGTCCTGTGGGCTCTTTCCCGATATGGCATCTACTACACCGACCCTAATTGCGACAACATCCGCTTTGACCCCGTATGACGATCTTCCGCGCATGCCGGAGCACTGCACTCAAGTGATCCCTCCGCTTGCAATGCCCGCGCGTTGACTCCGCCTCCGCCGGTTCCCTACGATCGCCGTGAGGAACACAGGGCGTCAGGCCTCATCGGACCTGGCCCCACTAAAATCGAGGAGCGAGCGCGCCAAATGCCCCTGTACGAAGTCGAGACCAAGGGCCACATCATGATTATGTGGGCCCAGGACACCGACACGGCCCGATCGGTCGTTGCGGAGAGCTATCCCAATGAAGAGATTCTCCGCCTCATCAAGCGGCCCCGGGACACCTGGGTGATCTCCAAGGCCGCCCTGGGCATTACGTCCAAAGGGACGCTCGACCCCTGCTCGACGGCGCGGGAATGTCTCGCCAACGCCGAGGGGGACAAGGTCCACGCCATTCGGCTCTACATGCAGCAGAAGGGCGTCGACCTCGATCAAGCCCGCAAAGCGATCGAGTCAAACATGGTCATGGGCTGGTAGCGACGCGTCAGCCGCTGGCAGCCGACACGCTACGCTCAGGTCCGCCGTGCGCCCTCAGTAACGCGAAGGAGTCGTGGCCGGCGCCGCCGGGGCGGTGGTGGTCGCCGGCGTGGTGGGACGAGTCGCGACGCTAACCGCCGACGGATAGGTGCCCGTCCCGCCCGGACGATAGCCGCCGGGGGCCGAGGTCAGCCGAATCACCGAGCCATTGTCCGACGTGGACGCCGGCGTCGGGCTCGTGTTGGCGTAGACCGGCGTGGTCGACGTGTTGACCGGCGTGGTCGATGGGGGCAGCACGCCGACCGTGGACGGGTAGGCCGGGGTGGCCGCGACGGG
>JBGSJY010000671.1:0-2219 GCA_041741515.1 Pirellulales bacterium
GGAAGAGGTCACGCGCCGCCGCGTCGAGCGTCAGCCGCTCGCGCCCCAGTCGCCGGCTCGCTTCGTCGAGGAAGTGCTCGGTGAGCTCCAGAACGTCCTCGCCGCGCTCGCGGAGGGCCGGCGCCTGGATCGGCACGACCGCCAGACGGTAGTAGAGGTCTTCGCGGAAGCGGCCGGCGGCGATCTCTGCCGACAAGTCACGGTTGGTGGTCGCCATCACGCGCACATCGACGCGCTGCGAGACGCTCGAGCCAACGCGCTCGAAGGCCCGCTCTTGCAAGACGCGGAGCAGCTTCGCCTGCAGGCCGAGATTGATCTCGGTCACTTCGTCCAGCAGCAGCGAGCCGCCGTGGGCGAGCTCGAAGCGGCCCACGCGGTCGGCGTCGGCGCCGGTGAACGCGCCGCGGCAGTGGCCGAAGAGTTCGCTCTCGGTGAGCTGCTCCGAGAGGACCGGGCAGTTGAGGCTGACCATCGGGCCCTTGCTGCGGGCGCTCATGGCGTGCAACGTCTGGGCGATCAGTTCCTTGCCGACGCCACTCTCGCCTTGGATGAGCACCGTCTCTTCGGTGGCGGCGACCCTCGCGAGGCTTTCGCGGAGCGAACGCATCGCGGCGCTCGATCCGATCATAACGGGGCCGGTCGCTTCCGGAACGCCGTTAATCGCGGCCGACGCGAGCGGTTCCAGATTGCTCTGCAGACGTTTGCGCTGCAACGCGCGGGCGACCGAGGCTTCGAGACGGTCGATGTTGTAGGGCTTTTCGAGGTAATCGAACGCGCCGTGTCGCATCGCCTCGACGGCCGTCTCGACGCTTGCATGCGCCGTGACCATCAGCACCTGCACACGGTGGCGGAGGCGCTCGATCTCGCGGATCAGCTCCAGACCACTCATGCCGGGCATTTGCAAGTCGGTGACGACGATATCAAACGAGTCGGCGCGGAGTCTCGCGAGGGCCTCGGCGCCGCTCGAGCAAGCCATCGCCTCGTGGCCGACGCAGCGCAGCACGTCGACGACCGACTCGCGCGCCGGCGCGTGGTCGTCCACCACCAGCACGCGGCCGTGGATCGGCTGGGCTGGTTGAGTGGGCGGGGCTTGATGGGCGTGATCGGTCACGCGGCGGCCCCCCGGGCCATCAGTCGTGGCAGGCGGAGCGTAAACGCCGCGCCCCCTTCGGGACAGTTTTCGGCGATCACCGATCCGCCGTGCGCTTCGGCGACGTGGGCGACGACCGAAAGGCCGAGGCCGGTGCCGGTCTCTTTGGTGCTGAAGAAGGGCTCGAAAAGGCGGCCCTCGTCCTCGTCGCGGATACCGGGACCGCTGTCGGCGATCTCGAGCTCAAAGCCCTCGAAGCCCTCGCAGGCAGTGACGACGAGGTCGCCGCCTTGCGGCATCACGTCCAAAGCATTGAGCATCAGGTTGAGGACCGCACGGCGGATCATCTCGCGGTCGGCCCACAGCAAGGTGTGCGGCGGGATGTCGAGTTCGACATCGACGGCCTGCGCCTCAAACTGGGGAGCCAACGACTCGGTGATCTCTTCGATCAATTCGCTGACGATGAATTGGTTCGCGTGCGGTTGGCGATGGGCGCTGAAAGCGAGCAGATCGTTCACGGTAGCCTCCAGAGCGGTGAAACCGGCCTCGGCCTTGCCGAGCACGTCGAGACCCTTGGCGTCGCCGGAGAGGCTCCGCCGCAGCAGACTCAGGTAGAGGGTGATGGGAGTCAGGCTGTTGCGCACCTCGTGGGCGACGTGTGACGCCATCTCGCCCAGGTCGGCGAGGCGGTTCTTGCGGGCCAGCTCGCGGTTCTTGACCTCCAGCTCCGCCGTGAGCCGTGAGACCTCGTCACGGAGTTGGGCGTGGGTCTTCTCGAGCCGCGCCGTCGCCGTCTGCCACGCGTCAAGCAGCACCGAGAGTTCGGGCGTCGCCGGCTGGTGCGTCACCGCCTCGGGCGACGGCGCGTCGGACGGCGACGCATCGAGCGGGTCGTCACCGCGAAAGAGCGAGAGCCCGATCGACGCGGGCCGATCGCCGGGAGTGGGTTGAGTCGCCATATCGAAGCCGTTGGGGGTGCGCCCGAGGGCGGATCGGAGGGGACGTTGGTCGTGAAGGGGCCGGTCGGCGAGGAGCCTGTGGGAACGTGTCAGCCGGAAGTCGTCAGGTCGAGCGTCTCGCTGAGCGGCGTCGCCACGTCGAGGTGCGGCGCCGGCGTGCCGCGGTGGCC
>JBGSJY010000672.1:0-4778 GCA_041741515.1 Pirellulales bacterium
CCCTGATGGGGCAGGCGCAGAGCGTTGGCGTGCCCGTCCGGGTGCTGCCTACCTACGAACAGCTCTTGCGCGGCAGCGTTTCAGTCGGGCCGCGCGACGTCTCGATCGTAGACCTGCTGCGCCGCGAGCCCGTCCGGCTCGACGACGGCGCCATCTCCGACTGGCTTGCCGGGCAAACCGTCCTGGTCACCGGCAGCGCGGGATCGATTGGCGCGGAGATCTGCCGTCAGTTGCTGAAGCACAACCCGAGCAAGTTGGTGGCGGTGGATCGCTCCGAAACGGGACAGTTCTTCCTCGAGCGTGAACTCGAGTCCCTGGCGCCGGGGGTTGTCGATGTCGTGCTCGCCGACACCAACGACCGGCAGCGGCTCGACGCGGTCTTCGCCCAGCACCGGCCGCGGATCGTCTTCCACGCGGCCGCCTACAAGCACGTGCCGCTGATGGAGAAGCACCCCGGCGAAGCGATCAAGAACATCGCGCTGTCGACCCGCAACGTCGCCGACGCGGCCGAAGCGGCCGGCGCCGAGAGCTTTGTGATGGTCAGCACCGACAAGGCGGTCAACCCCACCAGCGTGATGGGCGCCTGCAAGCAGATGGCCGAGCGCTTTGTGCAGGCCAAGAGCGTCGGCTCGGCGTGTCGGTTCGTCACGGTGCGGTTCGGCAACGTGCTCGACTCGGCGGGGAGCGTGATCCCGATCTTCCGCCAGCAGATCGCCCAGGGCGGACCGATCACGGTCACGCACCCGGACATCAACCGCTACTTCATGATGATCCCCGAGGCGGCGCAGCTCGTCATCCAAGCCGGCGCGATGGGCCGCGGCGGCGAGATTTTCGTGCTCGACATGGGCGAGCCGGTGCGGATCCTCGACCTCGCCAGGGACATGGTCCGCCTCTCCGGGCTCCGCGAGGGCGAAGACATCGACATCAAGATCACCGGCCTCCGCCCGGGCGAGAAGCTCTACGAAGAGCTGTACAACAACAGCGAGCGGCACAAGCCGACCACGCACGAGAAGATCATGACGGCCGACTGCGACGCGGAGCCGCTGGTGCGCGTGCTGCACCAGTTGTCGCGACTGCAAGAAGTCGTCGACGCCCCGGCGGAGGCGATCCTCGAAGTCATCGAGGCGATCGTCCCCCGGATGGAGAGCGAGGCGCCGAAGCTACGCGTCGCGGCGTAGTAAGAGCGAAGCGACGTGCTGTCCCCCTCCCTTTCAGGGAGGGGCTAGGGGAGGGTCGAACGCGTCCGGCTTACCGCCGCGATGAGTACCGATCGCTCGGCGATTACTCTCACCCATTGAGGCGGGTTGCGCTACACGCCGCCGACCCTCCCCTAACCCCTCCCTGAAAGGGAGGGGGATACGTGCTACGGATGGCCTTGCTCCTCACCGCGCAACGTCTCGAGCGTGTGCGGCAACACGTCGGCGATCAGCCGTAGCGTCTCGACGGCGCCCTTCGGCGAGCCGGGCAAGTTCACGACGAGCGTCCTGCCGACGACGCCCGCAATCCCGCGTGACAGATAGGCGTGCGGCTTGCCGGGCAGGCAACGCGCCCGCGCTAGTTCGAGCAGACTCGGATGCGTCCGTTCGATCACGTCGAGCGTCGCTTCGGGCGTGACGTCGCGGGGTCCCACGCCGGTCCCCCCGGTCGTGAGGACAAGCCCCGGCGCGTCCGCCGCGCTGCCCCATTCGCGGAGCTGTTGGGCGATTGTCTGGCGGTCGTCGGGGACGAGTTTCGTGGTCGTGACCTCGGCAGAAAGAAAGTCCTGAACGGCGGCGGTGAGGAGTGACGTCGCCGTGTCTTTGGCTGAGCCAGCCGTGCGGCTATCGCTGACGGTGAGGATTGCGACAGTGACGCCCAGCGGCGCCGACGCCTTCGGGCCGCTCTTGCCGCCCGACTTCTCGACGACCCGCATCGACACGATCTCGATCGCCGCATTGAGGGACTTCCCCATGTCTACCACGTTCAGCGCCGCGCCGGCCACAGCGGCGAGCGCCTCCATCTCGACGCCCGTCTGGCCCGCCGTGCGGACCGACGCCCTCAGCACCACGACATCGCCGTCGAGCCGGGCATCGATGTCGATGTGCGACAGCGGCAGCGGATGACAAAGCAGCACAAGGTCCGCGGCCCGCTTCGCCGCCTGGATGCCGCCCAGCCGGGCGACTTGCAGCAGGTCGCCCTTCTTGAGCGAGTTGCCGCGGATCGCGGCGGCCACCTTAGGGCCCACATGGACACGCCCTTCAGCGACAGCACGGCGGTCGGTCACTGGCTTGCCGCCGACATCGACCATCCGCGCGCGGCCAGCGGCGTCGATATGCGAGAGCTCGGCGGCGGGGCCTTCGTTGGGGCTGTCCTCGGGAGAAGCCATGTCGTCCTCAAATTTGCCATGAATAGTAGGAGTACGGGCCGATGCCCTGCTGGTCAGCAGGGACCTCGATGAAGCCATCGCTCATCGCCGGGCCACAAACGTCCCCCGAGCCTTGCAACGCCGCAAGCTTGGCGACGCCCGCCGTCGCGAGGATTACGGGCCGCCACCACGTCAGCGACTGCGGAGTGCCGGTCCAGGCCTCTAGCGTTACCTGCGGCGCCGGCTGGTCGAACGTCGTGAATCCGGCGAGACGCTTTAGTATCGGCGTCAACAAGCGACGGCCCGCAGTGAGCACCGCCAACGGATTGCCGGGCAGACCGATGATTGGTTTATCGCCCACAACGGCGCCGAGGGTCGGCTGGCCGGGCCGCGCGCGGAGGCGATGAAAAACCACCTCGCCCCCCACCGCACGGACCGCGTCGGGCACGAAGTCGTACGCCCCTTTCGAGACGCCGCCGTTCAGCACGACCGCGTCGGAATCGGCGACCGCAACTCGCAGCGCTTCGGTCAGTGAATCGAGAGAATCGGGCGCGTGCTTCCGCGTGACGCTCTCGACCCACGGCGCCGCGCCGAGCATCGCGGCGAGGACCGGCCCGTTCGAGTCGCGGAGCCGCCAGGGAGGGAGTTCCCCTGAACCGGGACGCGCCAGTTCATTGCCCGTCGTGATAACGGTGACACGCAATCGGCGGTAAACCGGGACGGCTGTCCGTCCGACCGTCGCTGCCGCGCCAATCGCGGCCGGGCTGAGTTCGTCCCCCGCCGAAAGCACCACCGTGCCCGCGTTGGCGTTCTCGCCGCGGCGGCGGATGTCTTCGCCTATCTCGACTGACTTGCCCTCCAGGAGCGTGATCGCGCCGTCCGCTTCGACGACGTGTTCCAGACGGATCACCGCGTCCGCCCCGGCGGGGACCGGGCTCCCGGTGTAGATGCGGAGCGCCTCGCCAGCGGGCAATGTCGCGGGTGGCTCGCCGATGCGGCACTCGCCCGCGATCCGCAGCGGCCCTGCAACAAGCTCGGCCCCCCGGACCGCGTAACCGTCCATCGCACTCGCGTCGCACGCCGGGCTGTCGCGGTCGAGAACCAGGTCTTGCGCGAGCACGCGGCCGGCGGCTTCGTCGCATGCGACCTCTTCGACCCCGACCCGCGCAAAGCGGCTCGCTAAAAGCTCGATCGCAGCGGTCGGCTCGATGGCGGGTGCGGGCATGGCGTCGTTTGGCGGGAAGTACAGGTTGCGCCCGAGTCTATGCCGCCCGCGTGCTAGCGTCGCGGGTCCCTTCGGTGGCAGGTTATACCGATTTTGCCGGTTTTAACGCGCCGGGCGTTAAGCCGTCCCGGCGGGGGCGTCGATGCTTCGAGAAGCGGCTGGGCTGCGCCGCGTGCTAGCGGGCCGCCTGCTATCAGCGGTCGCCCCGTGCGGGGATGGCCCGGACTCTTTCATCGAAGCGCGCGACTACTTGTTCACAACGCTCCTCCGCATCGTCTGCGTCGCCGCCCTGCTGGCGCCGCTCGCCGGCTGCAGCCGCAGCAAGGCACGCGTGCGCGCGGACCGTGACGCCTATCACTTGCTCGACCAGAAAACGACCGTCGCCGGCGGCGAGGTCGGGGAGTACCGCATCACCATCGATCCGCGTTCGCGGATGTTCGACGACGAGTCGCCCGACTACCCGCCGATGCCGCCCGACGACCCGACCTCCCACCACTACATGCTCCAGGTCGATGGCAAGAAGGGCGCCAAGTACTGGCGCAAGGCGCCGCGGACGCCCTGGGTCGATCCGCCGAACTGGCGTTCGATGCTGCCGCTCGACGCCCAGGGTCGCTTGGTCCTCGACACGAGCGCCGCGGTGCGGATGGGCCTGATCAACGACCCCGATTACCAGTCCGAGCTCGAAGAGCTCTATTTGTCCGCGCTCGACGTGTCGTTCGAGCGTTTCCGCTTCGACGCGCAGCTTTACGGCGGCTCGGCGATCGACTACGTCGTTCAAGGTCGCGACGCCTCGGGGACCGGCGAGTCTTCCAGCCAGCTCTTCGTCTCGCCCAGCAGCCGCATCTTCGGCCCCGCGACGCCCAACCGCTGGCGCGTGCAGCGGCTGACGGCGTTCGGCGGCGAAATGGTGGTGGGCCTCGCCAACACGCTCGTCTGGCAGTTCTCCGGGCCGAACGACTACACCAGCCGCACGCTGCTCGACTTTTCGATCGTCCAGCCCCTGCTCCGCAACGGCGGCCGCATCCGCGTGCTCGAGCGGCTCACCGTCGCCGAGCGGACGCTGCTCGCCAACGTGCGTTCGATGGAACGCTTCCAGCGCGAGTACTACATGAACGTCGTGACGGGGCGCTTCCCCGGCGGCGGACCGCAGCGGCGTGGCGGCCTGCTCGGCGGCGCCGGTCTGTCGGGCTTTGCGGGCGTCAACCTGCA
>JBGSJY010000673.1:0-2107 GCA_041741515.1 Pirellulales bacterium
ACGAAATAATTGATAAAACAAAAAAAGAGATTGCGCACCGGAAAACAAATTGGTCGGTACAGGAATTACCGGAGGTTTTTGGTGATATTTCTATGTTTAGACAAGTCGCGACTGCGCCGTCCCCGATGGGCCTTTCGCAGCCCCACTCACTGGCTCGGGCTTTGCCAGGGACGGCTTTGAAGAGGATTGTTCCGGCGACGCGGCGCCGAACCAATTGCGCGGGAGCAATTCCCGCGGGTTGATCCGCGGCAGCGACACCCGCTGATCGCTCGCCATCACCGGGTAAAGATCGCCCTGCGGCTCGGCGGCGATTCGCCCTTGGGCCGACGCGACCTGCGCCGAGGCGAGGCAAAGGACCGCCAATAGATTTACATTCAGCCGCTTCATACCAATGCATCCCTGCATGGTGGCTGCGCGCCGCTGCAAGCAAACGCGCACGGATCGACACTCGACTCCTAGTCGTCATCGGCCTCTCACCCGTGAGGGTTGAGCCGAAAGCCGAGAATCTTCCGGTTGCGAAAAGCGGGGGGAATGCGTCGTCTGCGGGGTTGGCCGCAGGCGGCCTTGAGGCTTGAGGCTTGAGGCCTGAGTCCTGAGGGTCCGGTTTTTCTGCATCGGAAAACGCAACGCAAGCCGTTGTGGCTAGCCCACCAGCCCTCAGGCCTCACCCCTCAAGCCTCACCCCTGCTAGCAGGAGCCAACTTCCTCGCGCAGCACCGGCTCAAACCCCAGGTCCTCAATCATGTCGTAGTCCGCCTGCGGCGTCTGGCCGGCGGTCGTCAGGTAGTCGCCCACGAAGACCGAGTTCGCCACATACAGCCCCAGCGCCTGCAAGCTCCGCAGGTGCAGCTCACGCCCGCCGGCGATCCGCAGCTCGCGGTCAGGGTTCACCAGGCGGAACATGGCCAGCACCTTGAGGCAGTAGCGCGGGTCGAGGTCCACCGGCTCGCCGATCACGGCGCCCTCGATCGGGATCAAGAAGTTCACCGGGATCGAGTGGACGCCCAGGTCGCGGAGCTGGATCGCCATTTCCACGACGTCGGTCGGCTTCTCGCCCATGCCGACGATGCCCCCGGAGCACATCTCCATGCCGGCGTCGCGGACCGATTCGAGCGTCCGCACCCGGTCGGCGTGCGTGTGGGTCGAGCAAATCGTGGCGTAGTGCTCGGCGCTGGTGTTGAGGTTGTGATTGACACGATCGACACCCGCCGCGGCTAGCCGCCTCGCCTGCTCGTCCGTCAACAGGCCCAAACAAGCGCAGACCTTCAGATTGTGCTCGGCCTTGATCTGCGGAACGATCTCCTCGACGGCGCGGATCTCGCGCTCGTTGGGGCCGCGCGCCGAGATCACGATGCAGTACGTGCAGGCGCCCCGCTCGGCCGCCATCTTCGCCCCCGCGAGCAGCTTGTCGCGGTTCAGCAGGTTGTACTTGGGGATGTCCGCGTCACTGACTTTCGACTGCGAGCAATAAGAACAGTCCTCCGGACAGAGGCCGCTCTTGGCGTTCATTAAGAAGTAGAGCTGCACCCGCTTGCCGAAGTACTCGCGGCGGACTCGGTAAGCGGCGTCGATGAGCGCCAGCAGCTCGTCGTCCGGGCAGGCGAGCACCCCCCGAGCCTCCTCGGCCGTCAGGTGGTCGCCGGCCAGCACGCGGTCAGCCAGGGCCGACCAGTTGGTCCGCTCACTTCTCGGGGCGGCGGTCGGGCCGGCAGTCGTGGTAGGGCAGGGGGGAGCTTGCGTCGGGATCGCGGTCATCGGCAGATCGTAGAATCACGGGGTTCGCTGGTTTCGCGTGGCATGGCATGATAACGGCTCCCCTTGCCCCGTGTCAGCGTGGCGCAAGTCCCGGGTCACTCAGGGAGCTGACGCTTCCCGGCTTACATGAAGCGTGTTGGATTAGCCAACTCAAACGAGCTTCGTGCGAGCCGGGAGGCGTCAGCCCCCGGAGGAACTCAAAACCCGCTCTCCCCACTCTCCCGCATGAACCACCTCGTCCGCGTCGGCGCCATGGGCCACGTCGGCCGTTTCCGCTCGGCGGACGGCCTGCCCTACGCCCGTGGCCACCGCGTGGTGGTCCGCACCGCGCGGGGCCTGGAGGTCGGCGAAG
>JBGSJY010000674.1:0-5632 GCA_041741515.1 Pirellulales bacterium
GCCGCCTCCAAGCACGCCGACCAGTGGGCCCACCAGGACCCCACCCCCCGGTGAACGGCGCCGCTGCCCCCACCGCGACCGACACGACCGCCGGCGTCGATGCGCCGGCCGTCGAAACCGTCGATCTCGCCAAGCTAAAGCGAGACTCGGTCCGCGGCGGCATGATCACGCTGGGGAGCCAAGGCGCCAGCGTCCTTCTGCAGCTGGTCTCGACGATCACGCTCGCCCGGCTGCTGACCCCGGAAGACTACGGCGTGATCGCGATGGTGATGACGGTCACCGCCTTCGCCAGCCTCTTCCAAGACCTCGGCCTCTCGACCGCGTCGATCCAAAAGCAGGGCATCACGAGAGCCCAGCAGTCGAACCTCTTCTGGCTCAACGTCGCGATGGGAGCGACGCTGACCGTCGTCGTCGCCGCCATGTCCCCGTTGGTGGCGTGGTTTTACGGGCGTCCCGAGCTCGCCGCGGTCACCATCGCCCTCTCGTTGAACTTTCTGATCGGCAGCCTCGCCGCCCAGTCGCGGGCGGCGCTGACCCGCGAGATGCGATTCGGCTGGCAATCAGCGGCAGGCCTCATCGGTGCGCTAACGACTTTCTTGGTCGCGTTGACGTTCGCCCTTCGTGGCGCCAGCTATTGGTCGCTCGTGGCCGGAAGTTTGACAGGGGCAGTCGTCACGACGGCGCTGATTTGTTGGCTATCGCCATTCCGACCGCTGCTTTGGGTGCGTCGAAGCGGCGTCGCCGAGATGGTTAAGTTCGGCGCCAGCCTGACCGCATTCAATTTTGTCAACTACTTCCAGAGGAATCTCGACAATTTGTTGATCGGGGCAGTCTGGGGAGCAGGAAGCCTCGGAATGTACACGAGGGCCTACTCTCTCATGATGCTTCCAATAAATGCTGTTCGTGGCCCGATTAGCACAGTGGCATTTCCCGCGATGAGTTCACTAGCGAAAAATCCAGACGCACTGGCAACCGTCTATCTAAAGGCAACATCAGCGACAGCCCTGCTGACTATGCCTGCTATCGGTATCGCGGCGGTAGCATCAAGCGACATCATTGCCATCGCGCTCGGCCAAAAGTGGGCTGAAGTTGCGCCAATATTTAAGTGGCTTGCAATTTCCGCTTTAGTTCAGCCGACGTCCGGTCTGGCAGGCTCGTTCCTACTAAGCCAAGGGAATGGCCGATTGCTGCTAAAGTGTGGACTGTTAAACAGTGTTGTGACCGCCATTTGCTTCATTGTCGGCTGCCCATTTCATGCCAAAGGTGTCGCGATTGCGTACGCGGTAGCAACATATATTACCCTTCCGCTTTGGCTATCTATGGCCTTCAAGGGTACGAAGGTAAATCTATCAAGATGGGCACGCTCCTGCACCGACGCCGTTGTGATTGCAACTGCAGCAGCGGCTGTTGCCCTAATGGTACTGGCATCTATGCAATCCTACTCTCCTGAACTGCGACTCCTGGCGCTTGTAGTATTCCCAGGAACGGTGGCCGGCATCCCAGCCGCAAAGCTGCTCTACCGATTGCAGGGCAGGAGTAGTCAAGCGTTAGCGTAAACAGCAGATCATTTGAATAGATCACCGCATACCACATGGGTCGGAGCGGGCTCAACAGTTTTGCACAGAACCCAATGTCCTACTTAAATGCGAACACGAGCACGTCGGATAACTTCATACGCATCCCCGTCAGGCCGTCCAATATCGATCGCTGGATCATACGGAGCAGCATTCTAGCATACATAAAGCAGCGAGCCTGTAAGCTGTCGGGCCGCGTGCTTGACGTTGGTTGTGGCAGAATGCCCTATAGGCGACTATTGCTAGATGCTCAAGGCATCGACGAGTATGTCGGCTTAGACATTGACGGGGCGTTAGACTACGGAAGCGAAGACTCGCCTGACGTCAGATGGGATGGCCGCACAATGCCCTTCGCGGACGACACTTTCGATTCAGCCATGCTAACCGAAGTGCTAGAGCACGTGCCCGATGTCGTCGTGTTGCTGAACGAAGTGCGTCGGGTACTTCGCCCCGGCGGGGCGATATTTTTTACTACACCTTTTATATGGCCCTATCACGAAACGCCGCATGACCATAGAAGGCTTACGGTGTTTGGATTGGAGCACCAGCTCAAACTGGCGGGGTACACGGATATCCAGATCGACGCCGTTGGCGATTGGCATTCGAGTCTTGCGCAGTTTATTGGGCTTTATGTCGCAAGGGCGCCCATGCCTTGGGTGGTACGGAAACTGTCACGCTTACCGGCCTTTGCGATTCAAATGAGTTTGATGTGGTTCGCAGCACCCAAGTCTAATCCAGGCGAGAATAGTATGCCCCGGATGTTAGCAGGAACTGCCACTTGTCAGTAAGGGTCGCACTTGCATCGCCGTCGGCCGGTGCCTACTCGGAAACCTTTATCCGCATGCAATGGGAACGTCTTCCCTGTGTCATGCGATTGCACGGCGGGCCTGTCGCGCAGGAAACTATTCCGGGTGGACCGATCAGTCCGCTGCGTAACCTGCGTGGGATCGTCGAGACGGCGTACGATGTCGCCATCAAAAAGTCTCGCTGGGAGGGGCCGCAGAGCCGGGAAGTCTCGCGTCGACTGTGCCAAGTGAATGCCGATGTTTTGCTGGCTAATTACGGCCCCAGCGCCGCGGCGCTGGTCCCTGCGTGCCGAGCGATCGGCCTTCCGCTTGTAGCGCATTTTCATGGCTACGACGCCCACCGTATCGACGTTGTCGAGCACAACCGCGACGCGTTCGAAGAACTGGGTCGTTACGCGACAGCCGTCATCGCCGTTTCGGAACGGATGCGAGACGCCCTCGTCTCCATCGGCGTTCCCGATTCCAAAATAGAACTAGTGCGTTGCGGCGCCGATCCACAACGCTTTCTACCCCGTTCGAAGGTACCTGCAACACCGAGCTTTCTTGCCGTTGGACGACTCGTTGACAAGAAGGCCCCCTATTTGACACTGCTGGCGTTTCGTAAGGTGCTCGACGCCATTCCGACGGCGACGTTAACGATCGTAGGCGACGGGATCTTGCACGAGGTCGTCGCGAATCTGGTTGAAGCACTCGACTTGGGCGAATCGGTCGCTCTTCCAGGCTCCATGCCCTCCGAAGAGATTGCGCGGGCCATGCAAAGCGCAACCGCCTTTGTCCAGCATTCGCTCACGCCTCATCGAGGCCCGAGCCGTGGAGACAGCGAAGGCACGCCGGTCGCTATACTCGAGGCGCTTATCTCGGGAGTGCCCGTGGTCGCCACCCGTCACGCCGGAATCGCCGAAACGGTGCGTGACAAAGAGACAGGGATGCTCGTCGAAGAAAGAGATATCGACGGCATGGCCAACGCGATGATTGCGCTCGCTCAGGACCCGCAGATGAATCTCCGCATGGGAGAAGCGGCCCGCCGCGACGCCATGGGACGATACACGGCAGAGCATTACATTACAAACTTGTTGACCATTCTCGAGTCGGCGGCGTGCAAGCCGTCGGTAGCATGACTCAGCCGCTCGTCAGCATCATCATCCCGTGCTACAACTCCGAGCGCTGGGTCGCCGAGGCGGTGCAGTCGGCCCTCGATCAGACCTACCCCCACATCGAGGTAATCGTCATCGACGATGGTTCAACCGACGGTAGCGTTGAAGTTCTGAAATCGTTTGGCGACTGCATCTACTGGGAGACCGGCCCCAATCGCGGCGCCTGCGCGGCTAGAAACCGCGGCACGGAACTCGCTAAAGGCGAGTACCTGCAATTCCTCGATGCCGACGATTTCTTGTTAGCGGATTCGGTCGATCTGCTGATGGCGAAACTTGCCGAATACAGTTGCCAGGCCGCCGTCGGTCTGGTTTTGCGGTTTCAGAGCAAGACCAAGCCAACCGTGCAGGCTCTCGGCGATCCCGATTCAAGCCAGACGTACTCGGGCAATCAGTACATTATCTGGAAGAACCTTGGTCGATTGTCAGCGATCTCGGTAAACGCCACGCAATCTCCGTTGGCGGGATTCGGGTATCCAGCGGCTTGGCTCATGTCATCCAAGTTGGCACACAACGCTGGTCCTTGGGATGAATCTCTGGAGCTCTGTCAGGACACGGAGTACTACGAGCGATTGGCGGCCTCGAGCGATGGCGTCTGCTTTGTGCCAAGAGTGGTCGCTGGCTATCGCGTTGAGAATCCCCGTTGCATTAGCGGCAGGCAGTCGCGAGCAAGTGCAGAGTCGATGTTGAGGTGTTGCCAAAAGAGGATGGCGTTACTTCGAAATCATTGCAAGGACCAGGAAGTACGTGTTTGCATTGCGCGAGGATACTACGAGTATCTCCTGAGGTATGGCAGGACTTTCCAGGATTTATGGAATCTGGCGTGTCAGGAGTTGGCGATTCTGAACGTCAGGGCTGAGCTCGTCCCGAGTACAAAGAAGCAGGCACGCCTCGCGCGAATACTCGGTGCTGTACACGCAGCAACTCTTACGCGAGCCTTGAGGCGATTTAGTCGCATTGCACCAGTGCTGTAACCGAAGGGGCACACAACGAATGGTCGCCAGCGAAGTATCTCAGGTGGGAAGCTGACCGGACGCTGGCAACTGAAGATTGATAAGCGCAACCGTCGGCATGCAAAAGTTCAGAGATAAAGCAACCTTCCGTATCGCGTCGATCCTCGGACGTTGCCAGTCGACACTCGTCAACCTGCCGCGACGCGCCCGTGGGATGCAGATCGGTACTCACACCACCATCGGTTCGCGGTTGGTCGTAACCTGGCCCCATCAAGTCGCCATTGGTGATCGCTGTCATTTGGAGCAAGACATCTACCTTAAGTTCGATGCATCTGGGAAGTTGAGCCAAGCATCCGATTCGGCGACAACGTGTTCGTTGGCGCCGGCTCTGAGTTCAATATCCGCCAGAGCATTGTGGTGCATAGCGACGCGTTGATCGCGTCGGGATGCCGCTTCATCGATCACGACCATGGGACCGCAAAGCAGTCTTTGATACGGACGCAACCGTGCCCGGAGGCGGCGATCGAGATCGGCCGCGGCGCTTGGATCGGTTGCAATAGCGTCATCCTTAAGAGTGTCGTTGTCGGCGAGGGGGCAATCGTCGGCGCTGGCGCGGTCGTCACCAAGTCGGTGCCCGCCTTCGAGATCTGGGGTGGTGTTCCCGCCCGAAAGATTGGCGAACGCCAAGAGCAATTTGAGTCGTACGAAGTCGCGTGACCCTACTCCTCCACATCTCCCCCCAACTCCCCCCCGCCGTCTGCGGCGTCGGCGACTACGCCACGCTCGTAGCCGGTCGCATCGAAGAACTTTTCCCCGGCGTGCGCTGCGGGTTGGTCGCTGCTAAACAACTGGCCCCTGCTAAACAACTGGCCAAGTCAAGCGGCCCACAAGAAGTGGTTCCACGTGGAACAATTGCCGCCGCGCTTTGGGAAGCGCTCGCGGCCGAGCGCGACCGGTTGGCCCTTGAGAGGCCGGCCACTGACCCCCTGACTCCTACTCCACCGACACCTGCCGTCATCCTCCACTACAGCGGCTACGGCTACTCGCGCAACGGCGCCCCCGCCTGGCTCGCCGACGCCCTGGAGAACCGGCCCGCCGAGTGGCGTTCGGCGCGCGTCGTCACCTTCTTCCACGAGCTCTACGCCACC
>JBGSJY010000675.1:0-3911 GCA_041741515.1 Pirellulales bacterium
GCGGCGCTCGGCAATGCGCTGCTGTTGCTGGCGGCTACCGGCGCCATCGCTTGGGAAGCCGTCCACCGCTTGTCCGAGCCCCCCGCCGTCGGCGGCCTGCCGATCGTCGTGGTGGCCCTGGTGGGTGTTTTCATCAATACCGTCACCGCCCTCTTCTTCTGGTCGGGCCGCCGCCACGACCTCAACGTCCGCGGCGCCTTCCTGCATATGGCGGCCGACGCGGGCGTTTCGGCGGGCGTGGTGCTCGCCGGCCTGGGAATCTACGCCACCGGCTGGACGTGGATCGACCCCGTCACGAGCCTCGCTATCGCGGCGGTGATCTTCTTCAGCACGTGGGGTCTGTTGACGGCGTCGATCAACCTCGCGATCCAAGGGGTTCCCGACGGGATCGACCCCGACGCGGTCCAGGACTACCTCGCCGGACTCGAGGGCGTCACCGCCGTACACGACCTCCACATCTGGGCGATGAGCACAAGCTCCACCGCCCTCCGCGTCGCACCTCGTTCGCCCCGACCTCACCAACGACGACAAGTTCCTCCACCAGACCGCCGACACGCTGCACGACCGCTTCGGCATCGAGCACACCACGCTGCAAATCGAACGCGGCACGGGGCCCTGCCACCAGAGCGATCCGGGCCGCGTCTGATCCTTGTTGTTTTTTGCCCGCGGATGACGCGGATAAAGAATGGGATCGGAACCACCAAGGAACGAAGGAACTAAGGGAATCGACCTACCACTTGCCTTTGTTCCTTCGTTCCTTCGTGGTGAATTACTTCGAGCCACTGGCGGGCCTCTTTTTCGCCTCGCCTCGACGCCCGCCGCTCGTGGTAAACTGCGGTGACGCTGCCAGTTCCTTCTCCTACCGATGGGTCGCGAAAAGCCCTGCCACCAATGACTTACTCCTTGCGCTTCGCTTCGCTCCTTTCTGTCGCCCTCCTCTCGATCTCGGTCACAATGGCTCGCGGCGCGGAGGCCGACCCGCGGCAGGGGTTGCTCAATGGCGCCGCCGACCCGACGGGCGTTGCGGTCACCGATGACGATGGCAAGACGACCTACTACGTCGCCGCCACCGGCCGCGGCGTGAAGCTGCTCCGCAGCACCGACCTCAAGTCGTGGGAACCGTACGGCCGCGTCTTCGACCGCGCCGTCCCGCGTTGGGCGCGCCGCGCCGTCCCGGGGACCGACGGCATCTGGGCGCCCGACCTCAGCTACCACGACGGCCTCTATTACCTCTACTACAGCGTCTCGAAGTTCGGCAGCCAGAGGTCGGTGATCGGCCTGGCCGTGAACGAGACGCTCGACCCCGACAGCCCCAACTACAAGTGGGAAGACCACGGCTTGGTAGTCGCGTCGAGCCCCGAGACGACGAACTTTAACGCGATCGACCCCGCGCTCTTGGTCGACGAGGAAGGCCGCTGGATCCTTTTCTGGGGCTCGTATTGGACCGGCATAAAGGCAGCCGCGGTCGATCCTTCCACCGGCAAGTTCAAGGAAGGCGCCGAGATCCACGCGATCGCCGCGCGGCCCGAAAAGCCCAGCCGCGTCATCGAGGCGCCGTTCGTCTCTTTCCACGACGGCTACTACTACCTGTTCGTGTCGTGGGACTCGTGCTGCGACGGCGCCGAGAGCACGTACCGCGTCGCCGTCGGCCGCAGCCGTGAAGCCCTGGGCCCGTATGTCGACGCCCAGGGCAAGCCGATGCTCGAAGGGGGCGGCACGGTCGTCCTCCAGAGCAGCGAGCGCTGGCGAGGCCCCGGCCACAACGGCGTCCTTACCAGCCCCCCCAGCGAAGAATGGCCCGACGGCAAGCAGTGGATGGTGCACCACACCTACGACATGCAGCACCTCGACGCGCAGCGTATCTTGCAAGTGCGGCCGCTAACGTGGGGCGTAGAGGGTTGGCCCGAAGTCGGTGACCCCATCGCCACGCCCTAACGCAGAGCGCCACGCCGCCGCCGAAGCCGGCAGCCCGCCCGACGCCATCGAAAAAAGGGAACCACGGATGACACGGATAGCACGGATGACGGGGCGTGAAATCCATCCGTGTCATCCGTGGTCTTCTCCACAAGGCAGTTCAAGGAACGTAGGCGTTGCTTGACGGCCCTCCGATCATGCAACAATCGCCATCGACGTTTCTGCGGCAAAAAGAATCTAGAGAAACTCATGACGCACCGGTTCTTTCTGATACTCGTCCTCTTTGCGTTGCCGGCGATCCCAACTTCCACATTGTGGGCCCAGGAGCCCGCGGCCGAGGGGACGGCGGCATCCGACGAGGCCGCATCGCCACCGACGGCGGCGGCGCCCCAGCGTGTCGACGTCAATCCGGTCGCCGAGGATGAGCAGATAGCGCATCGGCTGGAGCGGATCCTCACGGCGACCGGGTGGTTCGAGGCGCCGTCGGCGCGGGTGGAGGAGGGAGTCGTCTTCCTCGAGGGTCGCTGCCAGTCCGCGAAGCAGAAGGAATGGGCCGAGAGCCTGGCGCTCAACACGCAGGACGTTGTGGCGGCTGTCAATCGCGTCGAGGTCGCCCAGCCGAGACTTCTGGACTTCTCGCCGGCGACGTCGCAGCTCGACACCATGGTGCGCGACGCCATCCAAGCCGCCCCGGTGCTGGCGCTGGCGCTGTTGATCCTGCTGCTGGGGTGGTTCTTCGCTTCGCTGGCCGCCCGCGTTGTCGGCCACCTGTCGCAGCGCCGCGTCGCCAACTCGTTGCTGCGGGGGGTCCTCACCAAGGCCTTCGCCGTGGGAGTCATGCTGCTGAGCGTTTACTTGGCTCTGAAGGTTTCCGGGCTCACCCGGCTGGCCGCCACCGTCTTGGGAGGCACCGGGCTGCTGGGCATCGTGCTGGGCATCGCGTTCCGCGATATCGCCGAGAACTTCCTCGCCAGTATCCTCATCAGTCTGCAACGCCCCTTCCAGGCGGGCGACCTCGTCACGATTGACGGCCGGCAGGGCTTCGTCCAGTCGGTCACGACTCGTGGCACCCAGCTGATGACGCTCGACGGCAACCACGTGCAGATCCCCAACGCCACCGTTTACAAGAGTGTGATCGAGAACGTAACCGCCAATCCGAACCAACGCCTGTCTTTCGTCGTTGGGATCGACTATGAGGACTCGGCGTCCGACGCTCAACAGACGGTTCTCGACGCCTTGCGGTCCCATGACGCTGTGCTCGACGATCCTGAGTCGCTGGTGCTGGTCGATGACTTGGCCTCCTCGACGGTCAATCTACGCGTCTACTTCTGGGTCGATGGCGTCCAGCACAGCGTCCTCAAGGTCCGCTCGGCGGTGATGCGGCGGGTCAAACGGAGTCTACAACAGCACGGCTTCACCCTGCCCGACGAGCAGCGCGAGATGATCTTCCCGCACGGCGTCACCGTGCGAATGGCCGCTGACGACTCGGCGCCACCGGCGCCCGCGACGCAACAAAAAAAGTCCGGCGGGGGCGTTTCCGTCGAGGCCGACACCGAGTCAACCGCCGCGGAGGGAAACCTGGCGCCCGAGCGTCGCGTCATCGAGGAGCAAGCCGCCGCCTCGCGTCCGCTAGCGACGGGCGACAACCTGCTCGATGAGAAGAGCAGCGCCTGAGGGGGACGCTCACCAGCGAAGCGCTCCATCGACACGCCGGATGCCGTGGCGCCCTCCGCGTCGCACCTCAGCGCCCGCTAGCGGACTTCCACGACGCTCCGCCCCGAGAGGTCCTCGGTCAGCCGCCAGTGACCGTCGATCAGCTCGGCAGGCGCCGGCTTGCCGTCGACAAACACCCCCTTGGCGCCGCGGTGGTGGGGCACGAGGACTTGGGCGGTGAGCCCCTCCGGCAGGTCGAGCGTCATACGGAAACCCTCCCCCCGCTCCCAATCCACCGTGAGCGGGCCGTGCGGGGTGGGGACCTTGCCGGACGCCGCCGTCAG